>JAFYZW010000122.1 GCA_017548545.1 Bacteroidales bacterium
CGCAACGAGCGTTTGGGTTGGACAGCCGACACACAGGTGTTTACCGCAACGGGTACGTTCTTCGCCAATACTCGTGACTTTTTCCACAAGTGGATGCGCGACATGCGCGACACACAGTCCGAGCGTGGCGGTTTCCCGGGTGTGGCTCCTTGGGGACAGTATGGTTCGACCGAAGGCGACATGATGCGACTGGGTTGGGCTGATGCCGGTATCATTGTGCCTTGGACCATCTGGAATCAGTTTGCCGACCTCGACATCATCGATGAGAATTGGGAGGCCATGGACCGCTTTGTCCGTCATGCCAACGACGTGAAGTACGACCACATGTCACTCAAAGACGAGAACAGCTACTTCCAATGGGCCGACTGGCTGAGTTACGAGCCTTTGGAAAGCTGCGGCGGTCTTGCCTTCGACAAGAAGGGACTCAAACCCGATGCCGTTGCCTACTGGAGCTACCTCGGTGCTTGCTACCTCGTGATTGATGCCGAGATGATGCGCGACATGGCTAACGCCACCAACCGTAATGCCGCTCCCTATCAGCAGATGGCCGACGATGCACGCGACTATATCCGCAAGACCTTCTTCGATGCGAAAGGCAATTTCCGCGTGGCTGTGCTCAACACCATGCAGACACCAGCCCTTTTCGCCCTCAAGGTCGGTGTGGTTGATGGAGATGTTCGCGAAAGAATGAAAACTCGCTTGCGTGAGAATTTCGCTCTTCATGGCAACTGCCTGCAGACCGGCTTCCTTGGTACGTCAATCTTGATGCAGACACTGACAGAGAATGGTATGACCGACATTGCGTACGAGTTGCTCTTCCAGCGCAAGAATCCCAGCTGGATTTACTCCATCGACAACGGTGCCACCACGATTTGGGAGCGCTGGAACAGCTACATGATTGAGAATGGCATGGGACCGCGCGGAATGAACAGTTTCAATCACTATGCCTATGGTTGCGTTTGTCAATGGCTATGGGAGACCTGTGCCGGCATAGCTGCCGATCCTCTTCGTCCAGGATTCAGTCACATTATCATGCGTCCCGTGCCCGATTCTCGTTTGGGTAAACTCGATGCCGAATACAAGTCGGCAGCAGGGCTTGTCAAGAGCGAGTGGCATTACGAGGGCGACACTTGGGTATGGACCTTCACCATCCCCGAGGGAGCCTCCGCAACTGTTACCTTACCAGGCGAGCAGGAGTCGAAGGATTATGCTGCTGGCACATATACTTTGAAGAAGGGAATTTGAATGCTCAATGTTATAGGATAATAAAAAGTACGTGGACTGACAATAGTGTCGGTCCACGTACGTTTACTTTGGGCTTATTTGTACACTTTTTTTGTCGAAAATTTGGTATTTCGGGAAATTGTTGCTATTTTTGCACCGTGAAATGTGGTTGCAACCATACAACCTCATAACCTCACGATCTCACATTTTTATAACCTCACATATCCTACATATGAAGAAATTATTCGTATTACTTGGTTTGATCAGCATGATTATGTTGGTGGGCTGCGGTGGCAAGCAGGAGTCTGCCCCTTCGTCCGATGAGATGGTGAATGCCGACAGCATCCCTGCACCTCAGAGACAAGATCCGAAGAGGATTCCCTACATCTTTTCGGGCGACCTTTCGAAATACTATTTCGTCAGGATGTGTACCATCACACCCCTTTCGCGGAAAGAACTGGAGGTGATGAACGTTACCGCCGAACCCGACCATCACTACTATATCGCATCGGTGGGCTTGGTGCGCAATGGCGTGCCCTTCGACTTCCCCGTTGACCAGATCGAATGCTTGTATGATATGTGGTTTGTGCCCGCCAAGTTTCCCGATGGCAAGTTCAATGTGCATGCCCAGTTGGTGGATTCGCATCACGTTAGGGTAGGTGAACTCGACTTCAGCGATGCTGTGGAGCTGAAGGACTTGTTGCGCAAATGCCCTGGCGAGGGGGACTACATGGTAATTGAAGACCTCCTCGACGTGGAGCGTTATTTCGACCATCCGTCCAACACGCTCGACATACGCGGGTATATCAAACCAGTGAAAGAGTAGAGGATTTAGAAGTCATGCCCCATGGGGTTCTCCTTGATGCGCTTGGCACGTAGCAGGTGGCTCTTGTCCTTCACTTCGGTGCGCTGATCGAGGGTCCATTCGTTCCATACTTTGGTGCAGGCAGGATACTTTTTCCCAGTGATGGCTTCCTTATCGCCTATCGTGAGGGAGGTGTACCATTTGTTAAGTTCGATTTCAGACATATCTTAGGTTTTAGATTGTTTGTATCGTGTTTTCTCAGTTAGTACTGCAAAGATACGCACATTATTTCATATCTCCAAATTTTTTGTCGAAATAATTGCATTTCCTCAATGAAAAAACACGTAAAGTTCATTTGTCTTATTCTTTGTGCCATCAGCTATGTCGTCCAATTTGCTTCTTGCAGCGACGACGATGGCTATGATATCTATCTTCTCATTGGTCAGTCGAATTGCGCAGGACGTGGATACTTTCTTCCCGAAGATACCGTGAACATCCTCGATGGCGTTTGGCTGCTCAATGCCGATCTCGTTCCTGAACCTGCCGTGGCACCGCTCAATCGCTATAGCAATATTCGCAAGGATATGAGCTGGCAACTTGTCGGCCCTGGTATGGGTTTCGGTCCTGCTATGCATCAGCTGACGGGACGCAAGGTCTTGCTTGTGCAGAATGCTCGTGGAGGAAGTGCGCTCGAATCGTGGCAGGTAGGAGGCGATGGCGAAGTGTCGTATCTCGATTCTGCCCTTGTTCGCACCATCCCGGCCTTGCAGTATGGCAAGCTGAAGGGCATCGTTTGGCATCAGGGCGAAACAGATATCACCAATGGAACGGCTGGAGACATCTATGTCGAACGGTTCGCGGCAATGATAGCAGAGCTCAGGAAACGTGTAGGCGTAGGCGAGAAGGTGCCTGTCGTCGTTGGCGAAGTGGGACAATGGGCTTGGGAGGATTCGACCAAGATCGAGGCGTTCAATCATGGCACACTCGATCGACTCACTCGCGAAGTTCCTAATTGTCGAAAGGTCTCGAGTGATGGCTTGGGTTTTCGTATGCCCGACAATCCTGGCGATCCGCACTTCAGTCGTGATGCTGCCATCGAGCTTGGACAGCGGTATGCCGAGGCGATGTTTGCAACGAATAATAAGTAGTTTATGCGTGAATTGTTGTTAGTCTTTTTGGGAGGAGGCCTGGGGTCGATGCTGCGATATGGCATTAAGCTGATGCAAAACCATCTTGCCCTCAATCCGCTCAGCACGCTGGGGCAGACTGTTTTCCCTTGGCCCACGATGGTGGCCAATGTGTTGGGCTGTCTGTTCATTGGCATCTTCTATAGTGTGTCGGGCCGAACATCGATGAGCCCCGAGATGCGTCTTTTCCTCACCACGGGACTTTGTGGCGGCTTCACGACGTTCTCAACCTTTTCGAGCGAAGGCATCGACCTCTTGCGAACAGGTCATCTCGGACTCTTTGCTGCTTACATCCTCCTGACATTGTTGTTGGGCTTGGGTGCAGTTTTGCTCGGTGCTTGGCTGGGTGGCAAATAAGCAACCGCACTTTGCAGCCACATATTATTTATATGTTTTGCTGCAAAATTCTACCTGCGAAATTTGGTATTTTGAACGAAATAAGCTACATTTGCAGCACATTTCCCCATTCGGGGAATTCGTCAAACCTCCTAATTGTTAATTATTAATTATTTATTGTTATTTGAATATCATGTCTAAGAAAGCTCTATTGCTCATCCTCGATGGCTGGGGAATCGGTGACGGTTCGAAATCTGATGTCATCGCCAGCACTCCTACTCCATATTGGGATTGGCTTCTTGCCACATATCCCCATTCTCAGCTTCGTACCGATGGCCTCAATGTAGGTCTTCCTGCCGGTCAAATGGGTAACTCGGAGGTCGGCCACATGAATATCGGTGGCGGCCGCATCGTCTATCAGGATCTCGTGAAGATCAACATGGCTTGCGAGAATGGCACCATTGCCCAGAATCCCGAAGTCGTAGGCGCCTTCGAAAATGCCAAGAAGGGTGGCAGCATCCACTTCATGGGTCTCACCTCGACGGGTGGCGTTCATTCGAGCCTTGCCCATCTGCTGAAGCTCGTTGACCTTGCCAAGGCATACGGCCTGGAGGGCCGAACCTTCCTCCATTGCTTCATGGACGGACGCGACACCGACCCACATTCCGGCATTGGTTTCATCCAGACCGTCAAGGATCACTGCGACAAGGTAGGTTGCGGCGAAATCGCCTCTATCACTGGACGATTCTATGCTATGGATCGCGACAAGCGCTGGGATCGCATCAAGCGCGCTTACGATCAGCTTACCGCAGGTGTGGGCAGCCAGTACAGCGACCCTGTGGAAGGTATGCAGGCTTCGTACGACAACGGTGTGACCGACGAGTTTGTTGAGCCATGCGTATTGGCACGCGACGGCAAGGCCGTGGGCACCATTCAGCCAGGCGATACCGTTATCTTCTTCAACTACCGCAACGACCGCGCCAAGGAGATCACCATGGTGCTCACGCAGGAGGATATGCCTGAGCAGGGCATGAAGACCATCCCGCTCTACTATTGCTGCATGACTCCCTACGATGCCAAGTTCCAGGGTCTGCACATCCTCTTCCCGAAGGAGAACGTCGAGATGACGCTTGGTGAGATTGTCAGCAATGCTGGTCTCAAGCAGCTCCGCATCGCCGAGACCGAGAAGTATGCCCATGTGACCTTCTTCTTCAATGGTGGCCGTGAGGCAGAATATGCAGGTGAGGATCGTTGCCTCGTGCCATCGCCTAAGGTGGCTACTTACGACCTGCAGCCCGAGATGTCGGCACTTATCGTGAAGGACAAGCTTGTCGATGCTATCAAGACGCAGCAGTATGACTTCATCGCCTGCAACTTCGCCAATGGCGATATGGTAGGCCATACGGGCATCTATCCAGCTATCCAGAAGGCTGTCGAGACCATCAACCTCTGCTGCCACGACGTAGTTGAGGCTGCCAAGGCTGCCGATTATGAGGTGCTCATCATCGCCGACCACGGCAACTGCGACTATGCCATCAACCCCGATGGAACGCCCAACACAGCCCACTCTCTCAACCCCGTTCCTTGCGTTTATATTAGCAAGAACACCGACGCGAAGATTGCCGATGGCCAGCTTTGCGACGTGGCTCCCACCATCCTCAAGATCATGGGCATCGCTCAGCCCAAGGAGATGACAGGCAAGTGTCTGATTCAGGGTTAAGAAGGGTTCGAAAGGTTCTGAAAGGTTCGAAAGGCAATGGGCCAAAGAATCAAATTTCAATCAATACTATTTATCGGCATCTGTGCATTGATTTGTGCAGATGCCGATGCTGCTTCTTACGAGCATGTCTCGTTCGACGACACGCAGCGCTATTCGCGCCTCGTCATCGATGCGCGACTAGGTGATTTCTACGCCAACAAGAATCCGATGGGATTCAGGACCTTCGACGAGGATGGCGCTGTGGTTGGTGGACCTGCCGATGGATCGAAGGTGAAGTTCGATTATGTGCCGGGGCTTGTCGCCAAGGCGCTCATCGAAGCCGTCGATTACTATCAGTCGCAGTCTTGGGCTCGTCCGTGGTTCTATAGTGTGGAGTGGTATGGCAATACTTTTGTTTCCGACGTACCTTCGACGGGAGGCAGTCTCGACGACTTGAATGCCACGAAGATGTACTTTGGCCTATACGACCTGACATCCGAAGGAAAAGTCTTCGAAAACGAAACCACGGCATCGAATGCATGCAGGGCAATGAAGACCGCCCTCGAGGGCCTCAACAACCACAATCGACGTTATTCAATTTCGGAATCTACGCTTGCGGAGGCTGCGGGAGGATGGTTTCACAAGAAAAGCTATGTCAACCAGATGTGGCTCGACGGGCAATATATGGGGCCTGCGCTGTTGGCGCAACTGAACAACTACGGTTATCACCTCGACGATGTTTCGAATGACGAATTGATTGTCCGCCAGTTTGACATCTGCTGGAATTTTCTTTGGAATGACGAAGACAAGCTGCTCTATCATGCCATGACCGCCTCGCCCGGCGACAGTTATTCGCGAGATTGGCAGGGCGTTTCTGCGGCTGAGGGCATTTATCATTCGGCCGAATATTGGGGCCGTGCCTGCGGCTGGTATTTCCTGGCTCTTGTCGATGTGCTGGAGCAATTGGAGAAATCGTCTGTTACAGGAGAAGAGGTGGATGATGAGCTTCGAAAGGATCTGCGGAGCCAGCTCAACCAACTGGCTGCAGGCTTGGCAACGCGGCAGGACGCAGAGACAGGCTGCTGGTATCAGCTCCTTGCGCACGATGGCACGTTCTATGCCGACAGCTATCAGGGATGGTCTTATCCCAAGACCTACAATTACCTCGAATCGTCGGCTACATGCATCTTCACCGCAGCCTATCTCAAAGGTATGCGTCTCGGCTTCTTCGACCAGGATTATTCCGAACTGGCCAAGAAGGCCTATCGTGGCATTGTGGAACAGTTCCTTGTGCAAAACGTGACCGATCCGACCGATGTTCATCTTATCGGTAGTTGTCGTTCTGCCGGTCTCGGAGGCTCAAGCCGACGCGATGGCTCGGCTGCCTATTATCTTTTGGGCAGCGACGTAACGGTGACAAGCATCGACAATCCGCAGACCGAAGGTAAGGTCTTCGGCGCATTCATTCTTGCTTCCACCGAGTATGAACGTCGCTATTTGCCCATTGCTTCCGAAGAGGGAGGCATAGAGGAAATCCATACAGACAACGATTCAAAGTATCCAAACCATACTCCACAAAACTACGACCTGCTGGGGCGTAGGATAACGGATGGCAATCAGCGCACCTTTACGATTCAGCAAGGTCGAAATATTTCTGTTCAGAAATAGAGGAGATGCGAATTATACTTTCATTCCCCACTTCCAGTAGTTCTGACCAAAGGCATAGCAATCCGATTCGTACTTGAATCCGAATTGACTATAAAGCACGTCTTCGCGCGCACAAATCGAAGCAAACCCAGAAAGCCACTCTTCTTGCAAGTCAATATGGAGTGCCATCGCGATACATCGTGCCACAAAGGAGCAATCGTCGAGGGATGCTTGGCGTATTTCGAACTTTTTCATAAATCCTCATTTTTGGTTAGTGAAATAAACGAAAATTGTCCAAAATCGTTTAGTGTAGTAAACGAAAAATGGCAAAAATCGTTTAGTTTACTAACCTTTTTTTGTTTTATTTTGGTTATATCAAAAAGAAGTTATATCTTTGCTGCGAACTTTTCATCAAATAGATAAAAAATGGAATCTTTATTCAAAAAACATCGCATACTCATTTCTCAAGTCAGTACAAAAATCATTCGAGAAATGATGAATACGGTCAATTGGAACCAACAATTGGTGGCCATTCGCGGATCTCGAGGAGTTGGCAAGACCACACTTTTGCGTCAGTACATCAAGGAGCATTATGGAGTCAATGCAGGCAAAGCCCTCTATTGTGTTTTGGATAGCATGTACTTTACCAATCATACATTATTAGAATTGGCAGAGAACTTTTATATTATGGGAGGCAAACATTTGTTTCTCGACGAAGTTCACAAATACCCTACCTGGAGCAAGGAGCTAAAGGAGATAATCGACTTGTGGCCCGATATGAAAATTACCTTTACAGGTTCGTCGCTGATACAAATCTTGAACGCTGATGCCGACTTGTCACGAAGAGTGCTCAGTTACAATATGGCTGGATTGTCCTTCAGAGAGTTCCTTCATTTTTATAAAGGCATTACATTACCTGTTTATAAGTTAGAAGAGATCTTGACAGATGCGGATGCTATCTGCGAAGAGGTTTGCAAAGCTTTTCATCCTCAACCCCTTTTTGAGGAGTACCTGCACGTGGGCTACTATCCTTTCTACGATGGCAACGAAATTGAGTACGCCTGGCGTATCGAAAATGTGGTCAGTTTCATTATCGACCAGGAGATGACTCAGTTCTGCGGCGTGGATCCTGCCTATACACGAAAACTAAAAGCCCTGATGATGTATCTCGCAGAGAACACGCCCTATGAAGTTAACATAAACAAGCTTTCTTCTTATTTGGAAATCAATAAGACAACCGTGCTCAATTACTTAGCGAGCATGCAAAGAGCAGAACTTCTGAATTTACTCTATTCCGACAACAAATCGGTAACAAAGATGCAGAAGCCCGACAAGATCTATATCCACAACCCCAATATATTGTGCGCCTTAGGTGCGAAGCAGAACATCGGGACGATGAGGGAGTGTTTTGTGGTGAACCAATTATCGAAAGACCACACCGTTGAATACGGAAAAACAAAAGGAGACTTCCGAGTGGATGGAAAAATCACTTTCGAAGTAGGAGGCAAGGATAAGACATTCGATCAAATTGCCGATATGCCTAACTCGTATATTTTAGCAGATTCGATGGAGTTCCCCATCGGAAAGAAGCTGCCTCTTTGGATAGTAGGACTTCTGTATTGATTCAATTAAATCAACATGGAGGGTTATTGCGAAGATTCCCATCCTTAAAGCAATTCCGGCAATAATTGAAGTTTGTGCTGCCATCTGCGTTCGTTCCGCAGTCTTCGATGCGTGTCAAGGGCGTGCCGCAACTCATACAGAACAGAGGCAGTTGTCCCTCCTGGAACACTTTGGGCTTCATGGGGAACGTAGCTTCGTAGGCTTCGAATGCCTCAGGTTTCTCGAAAGCCACAAAGTAGCCTTTGGGCGGGCAATAGGTGGCCTCGGTGATGCCATTCGATGCCAACCAACCTGGGATTAGTTCTTGGGCTAGGAAGTAGGGGACTTCGGCATCTTTTGGTTCATCGTGGTAATGGATATTCAACTTGCAGGCAAGATCGAAACCCGCATGACGGTAAAAATTGATGTTGCCTTCCATGCATAGGAATCCGACACCCAACTCCCGTGCTTTCTCCAAGGCATATTGTAGTAACTTCAGTCCATAGCCTTTACGTTTGTAGTCGGGATGGATGCTGATGGGTCCGAAAGTCCATGAAGGAAAGCACCTGCCGTCTTCTAACTCCAATTCTGCCTTCGAGAACATCACATGGCCGATGATTTTATCATCTTCTTCCATCACGAAATCAAGTTCAGGGATAAAGTCGGGGTTGTTCCTATACTGGTTGAGCACATAATGCTCGGTGCATCCGGGACGATAGACGTTCCAGAATGACTCGCGAGTGAGATTCTCTACCTCACGATAATCTTTGGGTTGTTCTAATCTGATATTCATGGCTTTGTTTTATTGTATTTTTCTTTGACAATTTCGTAAGATTTGCGTACCAACATTTTCAGTTCTTCGTCTGATACGTCCATATTGGGTTGGACGTTTATCCAGTATCTCTTGTCACCATTGAACGGATCTCCAATGGCCTGATAATGTTCCTTCAAGTCCGCTATTTCCCGGGGATGGCATTTGATGGTAATGTTTGAGAAGTCATCGACGTTGAAGTAGCAGAACATGTGGCCAGCGACATAAAAAACGAGTATAGTGAACTTGCCCTTCGAAAACTTCTCAAAGGGTGTCGCTTCGGATACATCGGGTAACGACAGGCAATAATCATGGAACTCTTCAATGTTCATTTCGCTAAATCCTGTTGATACTAACTTGCAAATGCTGTTTTTCTGATGTTCTTATTTGTTGAAAATGTGTCTTATTGCATCAATAGGCGAATAGAAAATCATTCTCGGACCGACCCAGCGCATGACCTTGCGAATCTGTTCACGCTCTTTTGGTGCATAGCAGTGGGTGGGACAATCCTTGCAAGCACTTTTTTTCTCTCCATATCTGCAATGATCGAGATGGCGACAAGCATATTCTGCCAAATGCTGATATTCTTCAGGCATAGTGTTCTCCTTCAGATGATGACGGCAATATAGTTCTATCATCTTTCTGACGGTCTGTTTTTCTCGCTCTATCCTGTTCATAACAGATGCATATTCATTTTCGATTGATTTTAAGGGTTCTATGATTGTTGATGTTGAGTAGATAGATGCCCTTAGGTAGAGAAGCAAGTGAAACTACTTGACAATCGTCAAACGTATTGACACAGTTTGGATAAAAAGTGCCATCAATACCATAGAGCCGAACCATGGTGCCAGCTTTAATGTTGGAGATCACAATTTGGTCATCTCCCTGCCAAACTATGGTGTATTCATCATCCACATGTGGAGAACGTATGTCGGATACATCCTCCTTGAAATGAAAGTTCGCCACATTCACCAATTCTATTTCCGTCTTCTGGCCTTCAGCACTGACGATAAGTTTTTGTTCGGCAAAGGAGAGCATGGGCCGCGTGGAGAGAGCAAATGACATATCTGTTCCATCGATGAAGTCAATCACCAACAGATAATCCTTTGCCCACACCATACTGCTCATGCAAAGGCAGAATAATAGAAGAAATAATCTCTTCATGAATGTTTGTTATTGGGTTTCAAAATACAAAGAAACAATTTTAGCGATCTATGACTACGGACATACAGGGCGCACAGATCTTCTGATGAGTCGACTGCTTTTGGAACAATTATAGACGGAATAATAGAATGCAAAGTTATACGCTTCATCCCCAATCGAATCGTGGGCGAATGTTGAAGACCAGAATTTGCCATAATTTGCGAAGCTGAAGATTCTTCCTTGCTTCTCTCCTGCAGCAGGTAAGAAAATTGACCCTTTATTCGAACCAATCACAAGTCGTCCCGGTAGTTTGTTCTTGGTTGCCCTTTTTATCGTGCAATATTTCATCAATTCCTCTATCTGGGATTGAGTAGGCATGCGCCATGAACCACCCCATTGTACATGAGCTACATCATATAGGGTACCAGAAATATCATCGCCAATATATACATATTTGCCGGTGTTATTATTCCGAAAGCTATATTCGTCATTCTCTTCCGTCTCTCCCCACGCATAATAACCTCCAAATTCTTCAGGCATCGAAGCTCCTACATTACAACATGCCCACTTTGTCCCGCTCGGTAAGCCCAGGTCAATCATGTGAGGATGATTTTCGTCAGGACAACGCTTCAAGGTTTGTGTGTCACATCCTGCCAAGACGAGACATAGCACAAATAGGAGAATAATATGTTTTTTCATTGTTTTAGTACTCTTATGAGATTCTTTTGGCAAAGTTATAGAAAAAAACTCATACTTCCAAATCCAAAGATAAAAAATCTTGTTTTTAACCCCTCAAACCCCACGAAAACAGATTCTACAACGAAAAAAGTGAGTAAAAAGAGTAGAAATTGTTGTTTTTTGAAGCAAGCATTGTTGGTCATGGTGTTTCCATTATTTATTAGTATTTCTGCAGTTGTGCCATTATTTAGTGCTGAGCAACGGGAAATAGATTCAAAGATGTGAAACACCATTTGTTCAGACCGCTATCCGTAACAATACAAATACTTAATGTATTGACACGGAACTTTTTCTTATTCTGTCGCCACCTGTCACTATTTGTCGCTTTTTTTGCGATGCTTCTTGCATATATCAGAATTAAATACTATCTTTGCAGCGTGAAATTTGAAAAGAACGATTTATGAAACAAGATCTGACAACAACAAATGGTTTTTTGCAAACCGACGATTCTGAATATATGAGACTCGTATCTCTAATTTCAGGTTTGTGGGAGAAAGCAAGAGAGAAGGCAGCACTTGCTATAAACACGGAGTTGCTTGATGCAAATTGGCAAACAGGCAGATATATTGTGGAGTTTGAACAAGGTGGTAAAACAAAAGCACGATATGGTGAGCAGTTAATCACAAATCTTGCCAAAGACTTGACACACCTAAAGGGAAGAGGATTTAGCCGTTCTAATCTTATTTATATGCGTAAGTTATATCTGACCTTCCCAAAAAGTGAGACATTGTCTCACCAATTGACATGGAGCCATTATTTTGAACTTCTCAAGTGTGATGACGAGTTGGAAATGCACTTCTACATGAAGGAGTGTATCAAAGAAGGATGGAGAGTTAGAGAATTGAAACGGCAAATCAACTCATCTCTCTACCAACGTCTTGCACTAAGTACTGACAAGGCAGGTGTGTTGGCTCTTGCAAATGAAGGACATCAAGTGTTGTCAGCTTCTGACATTATTAGAGACCCTTACGTGCTTGAATTTACTGGGCTCCCCCTGAAGAAACGTTACAAAGAGACCGATTTGGAAAAAGCACTTAAAGCCAATATGGAGAAATTTCTGCTTGAACTTGGCAGAGGTTTTGCCTTCATTGGTCGCCAGTATATCATTCCTATTGGAGCAAAACGATTCAAGGTAGATTTGGTTTTTTATCATGCAATCTTGAAATGTTATGTTTTAATAGATTTGAAGCGTGCTGAAATCAGGCATAGTGACATCGGTCAGATGAATCTTTACCTTAATTATTTCAAGAATGAGATTTGCCAACCCGACGATTACCCTCCTATCGGTATTGTGTTGGGGGCAAAAAAGGACGAACTCCTGATGGAGTACGCTCTTCAGGGTATAGACAATCAACTCTTTGCAGCACGTTATCAACTATACTTGCCTAATCGTGACGAGCTTCAATCACAATTAGACAAATTGCTTGATAATTCTAAGGAATGATAACTGTTCTTGCAATAAGATTGGATAAAAATATAGAAAAGGTAAAAAATGCTTTATCTAGCGATGTCCTGACATTTTGTTTGTCAAAAGGCAGAGAGGAGTCCATAATCAGAGCGGTGACATGCAAAAATCTATAAAATAATCGACGATTATTTGGAAAATTCGATTTAATATTGTAAATTTGCAGCGAAATTAGAAACTAACATTATCTTACAATATGAAAAATGTTTTTATAGCTTCGCTATTCACTGC
>JAFYZW010000123.1 GCA_017548545.1 Bacteroidales bacterium
CCTTGGTCATCCCATCCGCTTTGTGCAGGACAATGAGTCGATGTCGAGTTATGGTGTGATGCGTGGCCTTCATTACCAAAGGATGCCTTACACCCAATCCAAGCTGGTGCGTTGTGTTAAAGGATCGGTGCTGGATGTCGCTGTGGATATCCGTAAGGGATCTCCCACCTTCGGTCAGCATGTCGCCGTGGAACTCAACGAAGAGAATCATTTGCAGTTCTTCGTCCCACGTGGCTTCGCCCATGGTTTTTCGGTGCTTTCCGAGACGGCCGTCTTTCAGTACAAGTGTGATCAGTTCTATCATCCCGAGGTTGATGCAGGCATCAATATCATGGATAAGATGTTTGGCATCGATTGGCGTATTCCTGCCGACAAGGCCATTCTTTCGGAGAAGGATCTTTGTCATGCCAATCTGATGGACGGCGAACTGGATTTTGACTTCAACGATAACCTTTATCCGGAGTTTTCGAAGTAAAAAACACGAAAATGAATATTCTAGTAACAGGAGCAAATGGTCAGCTAGGCAATCAGATGAGGCTCTTGGGTGCGTCGTCACAGGATCGGTATATCTATACCGATGTGGTGGCTCCTGAAGGTTTAGAAACCACGATACTCGATATTACAAATATTTATAATGTACGCGCGTTGTGTCAAGCCGAACAGGTGGATGTCATCGTCAACTGTGCGGCTTATACGAATGTCGATAAGGCAGAGTCTGACCAGGAGTTCTGCGAGACTTTGAATGCCATAGCTCCGAAATATCTGGCACAAGTGATGAAGGAGAGGGGAGGTCTGCTCGTCCATGTCTCCACCGATTACGTCTTTGGTGCCGATCCTTATAATGTGCCCTGTAAGGAAGACCAGCAGGGCACACCTTCAGGTGTGTATGGACTGACCAAGTTGCATGGCGAACAGAATATCATTGCGTCGGGTTGCAAGTACATCATCATCCGTACGGCTTGGCTCTATTCGGCTTACGGCAAGAACTTTGTGAAGACCATGCTTCATCTGACAGCTACCAAGCCTGCTTTGAAGGTCGTCTTTGATCAGGTAGGTACACCTACGTATGCCGGTGACCTTGCTGATGTCATTTTCGATATCGTCGAGAACCGCAAATGGGAAGGCAAGACGGGCATCTATCATTACTCGAACGAGGGTGTATGCTCGTGGTACGATTTCACGATGAAGATCGCGGCATTGGCAGGCAATACGGCTTGCGATATCCAGCCTTGTCATTCCGACGAATTCCCTTCGCCAGTGAAGCGTCCAGCATACTCCGTGCTTGATAAGACCAAGATCAAGGAGACCTTCGGCATCAGGATTCCATATTGGACCCACTCGCTTGAAAAGTGTTTGAAGGAACTGGGGCAGTTGTCAAAATAGTTACGATTCAAATGGGCGTTGTCATCCGTCAGTCGCTGAAAGGGACCTTTGTCAATTACATTGGTGTGGTACTGGGCATCTTTGTCCAGTTCTACATTGTTGCCAAGTACCTTGACCCCGAGGTCATCGGACTCAGCAAGGTGGTCTATGAGGTGGCATTCCTGCTCAGCACGCTGGCTCTCTTCGGCTCAGGAAGCACCGGCATGAGGTTCTTTCCTTACTTCAAGGACGAGAAGACCGGCAATCATGGATTCCTCTATTACTATCTGCTCTTTCCAATAGCCGGGGTCATTACAATAACGCTGTTATATCTTGGCTTTCGCGGTCCGATAGAATCATATTTCGAGGCCAAGAGCCCGCTCTTCAACCAGCATTTCTTTTATGTCATACCGATGCTGATTGTGTTGGCGTTCTGGGTGTGGGCCGAAAACTATGCGAATATCAACATGCGCATTGCCGCTCCGAAGGCTGTTCGAGAGATAGGAATGCGACTGATGATGTTGTTTATCTATCTGGCCTACGGATTCGGATATATTGGTGTGACAGGACTGATTGTCGGTTTCATCGTATGCTATGGCCTCTGCATGGCCTTTGCCGTGGTCTATTCCTTGAGCATAGGTTGTCGAACGCTCAAGCATGACTGGAGTTTCGTTACGCCGGAATTGCGCAGCACGGTGCTCAAATATGCAGGTTTCCTGATGGTGGCCACCGTCAGCGGCAATATCATCCAGCAGATGGATACGTTCATGCTGGCTGGCGTCAAAGGATTATACGACGCAGGCATTTACACCATCGTGATCTATATGGCAGAGGTTGTGAACATGCCATCGCGCAACATCACGCCCATCAGTACACCATTGGCTTCGCAGGCGATGAAGGACGGCAACATTGCACGTGCCCAACAGCTCTATCGTCAGGTCAGTGTACACCAGATGCTCGCTTCGTCAGTGCTGCTCCTGATCGTGTGGATCAATCTGGATAATATCTACGCCATCATCCCTAATGGTGAGAAGTTCGCCGAAGGTCGATGGGCCGTGCTTTTCCTTGGTCTTTCGAAAGTGGCATACGGCACGCTGAACTTCGGCAATACGTTGATATCCTTCTCGAAGTATTATTACTGGACGCTCTTCATCACCCTCATCCTGGCAGCCATCTCGATCATCACCAATCTCCACTTCATTCCTATCTGGGGATTGAGCGGAGCTGCGTTTGCCTCGTTGATCACTGTGTTGGTGAGCTATGCCTATCAGCAGTATATCGTGCAGACCAAGATAAAGACCAATCCTTTCTGCAAGGCTCATCTTAGGATTATTCTGTTCCTGGTCATTTTGTTTGCAGTCAATGTGTTCATTCCCACACTGTCAGACATTTCCCCTTTGCTCGATGTCCTGGTCCGCACGTCAATCATCGCAGTCATTGCCATGTTTCTGGTATATGCTTTGAGGATTTCGCCACAAATCAGTTGGTTCATCCACACCAAGGTTTTGCGCAAAGATTCTAAAACTTTGAAGAAATGAAGCCATTATTCATAGCAGGTCCATGTGTAATCGAGTCTCAGGAATGTCTTGAGACCGTAGCCAAGGAGTTAGTGCGCCTCAATGAGAAGTATGACCTTGATATCATCTTCAAGGCATCGTTCGACAAGGCCAACCGTACCTCGATTACGTCCTATCGCGGACCGGGGATGGAGAAGGGGTTGCAGATGCTCTCCGACATCAAGGCCAAGTATGGATTAAGGTTATTGACTGATATCCACGAAGCTTATCAGGCTGCACCTGTAGCCGAGGTGGTGGATGTGCTGCAGATTCCTGCTTTCCTATGTCGTCAGACCGACCTGCTCGTCGCTGCTGCCAGAACGGGGAAGAGTGTCAATATCAAGAAGGCACAGTTCCTGTCGGGCGCTGATATGCAGTATCCTGTGCAGAAGGTGCTCGAGTCGGGTGGCAAGGACGTGTGGCTCACCGAGCGCGGCAATAGCTTCGGATATAACAATCTGGTGGTTGACTTCCGCAATATCCCCGATATGCTCAGGATCGTGCCGCGTGTTATCATGGACTGCACTCATTCAGTGCAACGTCCGGGTGCTGCAGGAGGCAAGACGGGAGGCAATCGTGAGTTCGTGCCTGCCATGGCTTTGGCTGCAAAGGCTTTTGGGGCCACAGGTTATTTCTTCGAAACTCATCCCGATCCCGAATGTGCGTTGAGCGATGGTCCGAACATGCTCTATCTCAAAGATCTTGAGCAGGTGGTCACATCATTGCTCGGGTAGTTTCTGCAAGAGGTAGTATTGTCCCTTTTACTCCCCTTTTACTACTTTTTTACTCCCCTTTTACTCCCCTTTACGAATGAGTGAGATTATAGATACAGGCATACGTTGTTTAACCGATGAGGCACAGGCGATTCTCGATCTGATTCCACGGATGGGAGCAGAGTTCGAGAAATCCATCGACTTGTTGCTGAACTGCCGAGGAAAGGTCATTGTGACTGGTGTGGGCAAATCGGGACATATCGGTTCGAAGATTGCTGCTACCCTGGCCTCTACTGGTACACCTTCTTTCTATCTGAATCCGCTCGATGCCTATCATGGAGATCTCGGCATGATAGCTCCAGGCGATGTCGTGATGGCAATCTCCTATTCGGGCAATACCGACGAACTGCTCCGTTTCATCCCACTGATCCTGGAGCGCGAGATCCCTATCATAGGTATTTCGGGCAATCCCGATTCCCTGTTGGCTCGTTACAGCACGGTGCATCTGAATATCGCGGTCAGTCACGAAGCCGACCCGCTTAATCTGGCGCCGACATCCTCTACCACGGCGACTTTGGCCATGGGCGATGCCTTGGCTTGTGCTTTGGTTAAGGTGCGCCATTTCGAGGACGCCGACTTCGCTCGCTTCCATCCTGGTGGCAGCCTTGGCAAGCGTCTGTTGTCGAAAGTGCGTGACTTCATGGCCACTGATGCACTCGACATCTGGACCGTTAGCCCCGAAGATATGCTTTCGGACGTCATCACCAAAATCAGCCAGGGACGCAAGGGCCTCGTCGTGGCGTTGAATGCGGACAAGGACGTTGTGGGCATCATCACCGACGGAGATGTGCGCCGTGCCATGCAGCGCCATCGGGAGGCATTCTTCAGACTTAAGGTCGAGGATGTGATGACACGCAACCCCAAGCGGATTCATCTGGATGCCAAGTTGTCGCAGGCTGCCGACCTGATGCTCAGCAATTCGATTCATGCACTCATCGTGCTTGATAAGGACAATCGATTCTGTGGCATCATCGACTATTTCGCTTGTGTTTGATTTTCATAAAAACTAATTTGTCATGAATCAAGGAACACCCGTCAAGAAATTCGATCAGCCCACCAAGCGCTACGTTCAGATTCTCGATATCTCCAACGAC
>JAFYZW010000124.1 GCA_017548545.1 Bacteroidales bacterium
GAATCGACGTTGTTGAAGAGCGCCATCGTATCGAGATCAGAAGTGACATTGCCCTTCTCGATCTGGTCGCGATAGGCGGAAAGCTTGCGGAACGATCCTTTCAGATACTCTTCCATTACTTCGACCTTCGTATCGACATCAAGGTTATTATTGACGAGAGCCGAAGCAACAAGTTTGTCGGCTGCATCCTGATCGCCCGTCATGCTGTAGTAATTGGCTTGGGCAACCCAAACGTAAGCATTATCGGGCTCCACGGCAGCAGCGGCTTCGTAAGTCTCCTTGGCTTGTGGTATCTGACCATACTGCATTTGCAAATCGCCCAACTGAACGCGGTAGCGGACCTCGTAGGGATAGCGAGCGATGAGTTTACGGTATTCGTCGAAACCCTCGTCAGTACGTTTCTTGTCGCTGAGGATAGCAAACTTATAGCGTGTGAGTTGTTCGTTGATGCCTTCGATCTCCTCAAGCTTGTTGAGCATAGCAAGACATTCGTTCACGCTATCAAGACGCAGATAGATCTCCGACATGTTGTAGAGCGGCTCGCTCTTCTCGGGATAGTTGCGCACCAATCGCTCATAGCAGAGACGCGCATCCTCGATGCGGTTCATGGCCAGGAAGAGATCGCCTTCCGCCTCGGTGTACCAGTAGTTGACTGAGTCGATGGCAATGGCCTGTTCGATGGATAGTATCGCATTCATTGCATTGTTCTGCTCGCGATACTGGTTGCTGAGGAAGAAATAGGCAGCTGCCAAACCCGGGACCTGACCGGTGGTTGGATTCTTGACACCCTTCTTCGGCTCCTTGGGTCCTTCAGTGGGCAGTTTGACCGTGAGTTCGTAACCCTGTGACGACATCACCGAGTCGTAGAACGACACCGCCTGCTTCATCAACCTCACGGCCGAGTCGGGACGCTCGCATTGACTTTGGATCACTGCAAGGAAATAGAGGGAGTCGAAATACTGCTGTTCATCAAAGGTCAGCAGCGATTTCTCGGTTAGCTGCGTATTCTTCTTCCTTGCAGCCAAAGTTGCCGGCAGGAGCACTACCAGCAGGAGAAGGAGAATTATGTGATATCTTTGTTTGTACATTGGGTTCAAAGGGTGATTCATGCAATGCTTACGTTGAAACCTTCAGCCACGAGGGGAGCGACCAGTTGCGCCATCTCCTCTTTCGAAACCTTCACGAGGTCGGGTTCGGGCGTTGGGCGATCGAGGCTATAGACCATGATCTGATGAGGCTTGATTTCGCGCATAAGATCACACCATGCACTGACCTCTTGGGGTGTCGTATTATCGACCACCTTGCCATCATGCCGGCCACGCAGGAACATCGTCTGGACAATGAGCTGGCCTCGAAAAGACTTCATGCCATCGACAATATGGCGCACGCTGTAGTTTCTATCGGTTGGCTGATCGATGAGATGGATCGTCTCGTCGAAGGCTCCGTCAATCTTGAGGATGTTGTTATCGACCTTAAGCAAGGCTGCATGCACCTCGGGATCGGACATACGCGTGGCATTGCTCAACACACTCACCCTCGCATTCGGATAATAGCGATCACGTAGAGCAATGGTACGATCGATGACCTCGGCGAACCGCGGATGAAGCGTGGGTTCGCCGTTGCCTGCAAAAGTGATTACATCGATATTCCTCCCTTCGGCCTGCTCTTCCTGAAGCTTGGTCTCGAGTTCCTCCATCACCGCATCAGCATCAGGGAAACGTCCCCCTTTGTGGTCCTTGTTCCATCCGCACTCGCAATAGATGCAGTCGAATGAACAGATCTTGGCATCCTTGGGCAGGAGATTCACGCCAAGGCTGATGCCCAGTCTGCGACTATGAATAGGACCAATGATATTGTCGTTGTAAATATTTGGTTTACGTTCTTGCATCGTTGAGAAATGTACATTTTTCGGGAGCAAAGTTACGAAAAAATCCTAACACGACCAAATCTATGCACCAATTTTTCACATATTTAATAAAAAAGGCCCCGAAACCATCGGTTTCAGGGCTTTGGGTCGTATCTTTACACGTTGTGTAAAAGATGGGTCCTTCGGATTAGTTGTTCTCAGGACGGAGCTTGCGCACGGTAACAGCAGTCTGCCACATCTCGCTTTCGCGCAGTGCCTTGAGTTCCTTTTCGAGGCCAGCACGATAGTCGGGCTTGGAGTTGGCATCGATGGAGATCTGAGCCTCGTTGCCGAGCTTCACGCTCATGTAGAGCCACTGGCAGATGGGCTTGATGGCATCGTGGAAACGTGGATACCAGTCGAGAGCACCACGCTGAGCTGTGGTCGAGCAGTTGGCATACATCCAGTCCATGCCATTCTTAGCGAAAAGAGGCATGAGTGACTGAGTGAGTTCCTCCACAGTCTCGTTGAAGGCCTCCGAAGGAGAATGGCCATTCTCACGAAGCACCTCATACTGAGCAAGGAGAAGACCCTGGATTGCACCCATCAGAGAGCCACGCTCGCCGGTGAGGTCAGAGGTGGCCTCGCGCTGGAAAGTGGTCTCGAAGAGGTAACCCGAACCAATACCGATACCGAGGGCGATGGTGCGGTCGTAGGCGCGGCCTGTGGCATCCTGATAGACTGCATACGAAGAGTTGAGGCCACGGCCTTCGAGGAACATGGTACGAAGAGAAGTACCCGAGCCCTTTGGAGCCACCATGATCACGTCGATATCCTTCTGGGGAACACAGCCTGTGCGGTCGTTCCATGTGATAGCAAATCCGTGTGAGAAATAGAGAGCCTTGCCTGGGGTGAGATACTGCTTGAGAGTAGGCCATACGCTCATCACGGCTGCATCAGAGAGCAGACACATCACGATGGTAGCCTTCTGGGCTGCCTCCTCGATGCTGAAGAGAGTCTTGCCGGGTACCCAACCGTCGCTGATGGCCTTCTCGAAGGTCTTACCCTGACGCTGGCCAACGATAACGTTGAAACCGTTGTCACGCAGGTTGAGCGACTGGCCGGGGCCCTGTACGCCGTAACCGATCACTGCAATAGTCTCGTCCTTCAGGACTTCACGTGCTTTCTCAAGAGGATACTCCTCGCGGGTCACCACATTCTCGATGACGCCGCCAAAATTCAATTGTGCCATATTGATAATTATTTATGAGTTATTGATTATTTCATTTATTCTGCCTTCTCATGCTCTTCCTCGCGCTTGGTCAGATACTGGTCCAGACGTTCGATGCACGACTTGGTGATGGAGATGCGTCCTGAACGTACGAACTGCAGGACGCAACCCAGTTTATTGAGTTGGTTGAAGTTGTCGAGCACATCGGCTGTGATGCCTGTCTTCTCGACAATGGTGTAGGTGGGATTGACCTCCACAATGTGGGCATCGTGGCGACGTACGATACGCGACACCTCGGGATTAGCGAGCACCATCGGCGTTGACAGCTTCAACAACGAGGTTTCGAGGATGAAAATCTCGTCATCGACGAAGCAGTTGGCCTGCAGCACATCGATGCGTTTCTCGATCTGCTTGGTGAGCATCTCGGCCATCTCCTGCTTGCAGTAGCAGGTGATCGTGTATTTATGTACGCCTGGTGTCGAAGAAGCGCATACGTTGAGCGTCTCGATATTGACCTGACGACGAGTAAAGACGGCCGTAATCTGATTTAGGATACCCGCATAGTTCTCGGAATAGACTATCAGCGTGTAATGCGTCAGACCCTCATGCAAGGGGCTGAGCAATGCTCCCTCCTTGCCCAAAGTAGCAGGTGCATCGACAGCAGTCTTTGAGAATCGTTCGTGAAAACCTCCGTCCTTCAGGTCTTCGGCCAATGATGCCGAACGCTCGCGATAGAGATTCTTCTCGTACGAGTTGCGGTCTATGGCAGCCGCTGCCTTCACAGCCTCATCCAAAGCCTGCAATGAAGCTTGTGCCTCATCGCATTTGCCGCAAGTGTTGCAATCGCCACACTCACCGCCATTTTTTACATGTTCTGCCATATTACTTGATTTCTAATAACATCTCATCCACATTGGAGCCTGGAGGAGTCATCGGTAAAACATTGTCTTCTTCCTTCACCGCGCAATGCAACAGGTATGGGCCCTTGGTATCGAGCATCTCACGGATGGCCTCATCGAGATCCTCGCGCTCAACGACGGTGCGACAGGGGATGCCATAGCCTTTAGCAATCAGCTCGTAGTCGGGGTTCATCATAGGAGTGAACGAGTAACGCTTGTTGAAGAACAGATACTGCCATTGGCGCACATTGCCCAGATAATTGTTGTTGAGCAAGATCATCTTGACAGGAGCCTGCTGTTCCATGATGGTGCCCAGTTCCTGAATGGTCATCTGAAAACCTCCGTCACCCACAAACATGCAGACGGTGCGGTCGGGAGCTCCAAAGGTGGCACCTATCGCAGCAGGAAGGGCAAATCCCATCGTGCCACAACCGCCTGAAGTGACGATGGAACGTTTCTTCGTAAACTTGAAGTAACGGCATCCGAAAAGCTGGTTCTGACCAACATCGGTAACGAGGATCGCCTCGTTGTTGGCTGCCTCGCTCACCTTGCGGATCACTTCAGCCATCAGCAATGGGCCTTCTGTTGGATGCAATGCCTTGTCGATGACCTTTTCATATTCCTTCTCTTCGTATGGCTTGAAGCCTGCAATCCACGAACCGTGCTTGGCCTCATCGACATACGAAGCAACATCAACCAAGGTCTGCTTGCAGTCGCCAAGGACTGCCAGATCGACTTTCACGTTCTTGTTGATCTCCGACGGGTCAATCTCAAAATGGATGACCTTGGCCTGCTTGGCATAAGTCTTGAGATTGCCTGTCACACGATCGTCGAAGCGCATACCCACAGCAATCAGCAGGTCGCACTGGTTGGTCATCACATTGGGTCCAAGGTTGCCATGCATACCGAGCATACCCTTGTTGAGCGGATGATCGGAAGGGATGGCCGAAAGACCTAACATCGTACATCCAAAAGGAATCTGCGCCTTCTCGATGAGGTCGAGCACCTCCTGATTGGCACCTGCCAGTTCGACACCCTGTCCCACCAGCATGAACGGCTTCACGCTCTGGTTGATCATCTCGGCTGCCTTCATGATGACCGATCGGTCACAAACAGGAGAAGGAACATACGAACGGATGAAATTGACCTTCTGCGGCTCGAAGTCGATGACGGTGGTCTGGGCGTTCTTCGTGAAGTCGAGCACCACGGGTCCTGGACGTCCAGTCCCTGCAATATAGAATGCACGAGCCACGGCCCATGCCACATCCTCGGCACGACGGATCTGATAGTTCCACTTGCTGACAGGTTGTGTCACACCCACTACATCGACCTCCTGGAAGGCATCGGTGCCCAACATGGCAGCACCTACCTGTCCACAAATGACAACGAGGGGAGTCGAGTCAATCATTGCATCGGCAAGGCCGGTGATGGTGTTCATGGCACCGGGGCCCGATGTTACCAGCACCACACCCGTACGTCCGCTGACGCGAGCATAACCTTGTGCGGCATGGATGGCTCCTTGCTCATGTCTTACCAGCACATGATTGAGCTTGTCGCGATGATCATACAGTGCATCGTAGGTAGGCATGATAGCTCCTCCAGGATAACCGAAGAGGGTGGTGACACCCTGGTTCTCGAGGCTGCGCATCAGCGCTTCTGCACCAGATATTCTTTCTGACATTCTATGAGTTGATTCTTAATGGATTTGACTAATCGATGATACGCACACCGCCCTTGTCGGCCGAAGAAACTGACTGTGCATAGGCACGGAGGGCCTTGCTGACCACACGATTGCGCTTGAGTGGCTGCTGTGGACGTGCGGCAAGTTCTTCATCGCTGAGTTTGACATTGATGGAACGAGTGGGAATGTCGATGACGATGATGTCACCATCCTTGATCTTTCCGATGTTGCCACCAGCTGCAGCCTCAGGACTGATGTGTCCGATAGAAAGGCCGGATGTGCCGCCCGAGAAACGTCCGTCGGTGATGAGGGCACATTCCTTGCCCATGTGCATCGACTTGATGTATGAGGTGGGATAAAGCATCTCCTGCATACCGGGGCCACCCTTGGGACCTTCGTGGGTGATTACCACGCAATCGCCCTTCTTGACCTTGCCGCCCAAAATGCCTTCACAAGCATCTTCCTGCGAGTCGAAGCAAACGGCAGGACCTTCGAAATGCCAAAGCTCGGGAGCTACACCAGCGGTCTTGACGACGCAACCATCTTGTGCGATGTTGCCGAAGAGCACAGCCAGTCCACCATCCTTGGTGTAAGCGTGTTCGATGTCGCGGATACAACCATTGGCACGATCCGTATCGAGGGTCTCCCACTGTGCGTTCTGCGAACCCATACGGATAGAGAACTTGCCAGCAGGTGCACTGTGATAGATACGGTTGGCCTCGGGGTCGATGTTCTCCTTGAGGATAGAGTACTTCTCGATGTCCTCGCCCAGTGTAGCACCATTGACGCGCTTGCAGGTGAGGTCAAGGAGATTGCCCTTGGCCAGTTCACCCATGATACCAAGGATACCACCTGCACGATTCTCCTCCTGCACCGAATACTTCTGCGTGTTAGGAGCCAGCTTGCAGAGGCAAGGCACCACACGACTCAGGCGGTCGATATCTTTCATCTCGAAATCAACGCCTGCCTCCTGTGCGACGGCAAGAAGATGAAGCACCGTATTCGACGAACCACCCATGGCAATGTCGAGGGTCATGGCATTGAGGAATGCGGCACGTGTGGCAATGCTGCGTGGCAGTACGCTCTCGTCGCCCTCCTCATAGTATTTCAAAGCGTTCTTGACGATCAACTGGGCTGCGTCCTTGAAGAGCTGAATGCGGTTTACGTGAGTGGCAAGGATGGAACCGTTACCAGGCAGGGAAAGACCGATGGCTTCCGTCAAGGAGTTCATGGAGTTTGCGGTAAACATACCCGAGCATGAACCACAGCCAGGACAAGCACAGCTCTCGATCTCGGCCATCTCCTCATCGCTCACCGAAGGATCGGCACCCTTCACCATGGCAGTGATAAGGTCGGCATTCTCGCCGCGCCATTTGCCAGCTTCCATGGGGCCTCCGCTGCAGAAGACTGCAGGGATGTTAAGACGCATGGCAGCCATCAGCATACCTGGTGTCACCTTGTCGCAATTGGAGATACATATCATCGCATCAGCCTTGTGCGCATTGACCATATATTCCACCGAGTCGGCAATGATGTCGCGCGACGGAAGGGAATACAGCATACCGTCATGTCCCATGGCAATGCCATCATCGACAGCAATGGTATTGAACTCAGCAGCAAAGCAGCCGAGCTTCTCGATTTCAGCCTTCACAATCTGGCCGATCTCGTGCAGATGGGTATGACCGGGGACAAACTGGGTAAAGGAGTTGACGATGGCGATAACTGGTTTGCCAAACATTTCACGCTTCATTCCATTGGCAACCCATAGGGCGCGAGCGCCTGCCATCCTACGACCTTCGGTGGTCTGTGCACTTCTGAGTTTAATCTTCATATTTATCAAACAATAAAGGATAGTCCGTCTCGCGCATAGATAAAAAATCAAGAGAAGAACATACCATTAAACACAATACACGTAAAAGTGACTGCAAAGATATATACTTTTTTCGACATTGCATAATAAAAAGGGAAAAAATGATGCAATTTCACATTTTTTACTTCATTTTATTACAAAAAAGCAACTATAAACGGCAAATTAATGACTTTCAAGAGTATCTAGCGTCTCTAGATTATCTAGAGTTTCTAGAATTTCTAGATTATCTGTAATACAGTTATGGGGCTCACCCTCTAAGGATGAGCCCCATAACTATAGATAATTGTTTTTTCAAAACAAGCAGAAATCACTTCACAGCCTTGAACGACATGTCAAGACCCTTGACAGAATGGGTCAGGGCGCCGAACGAGATGTAATCCACACCTGCCTTGGCGTATGGCAACATCGTGTCGTAGGTAATGCCACCCGACGATTCGGTCTCGCAACGATGATTGACAATCTTCACAGCCTTGGCTGTGTCTTCGGGAGTGAAGTTGTCGAACATGATGCGATCAACACCCTCTGCCAAAGCCTCGTCGAGTTCCTTGAAGTTGCGCACTTCCACCTCGATCTTGAGGTTCTTGCCCTTTTCCTTGCAGTACTGCTTGGCGCGGCTGATGGCATTGTGAATACCTCCAGAGAAATCGACGTGGTTATCCTTGAGCAGGATCATGTCGAACAGACCGATGCGGTGATTGCAACCGCCACCGATCTTGACAGCCATCTTCTCGAGAATACGCATACCGGGAGTGGTCTTGCGGGTGTCGAGCACTTTGGTTCCTGTACCCTCCAGTGCCTTGACATAACGAGCCGTCATCGTGGCAATGCCGCTCATACGCTGCATGATGTTGAGCATCAGACGCTCGGTCTGGAGAAGACTCTGCTCCTTGCCGGTAACGACGAAAGGCACATCACCTGGCTTCACATGGGTACCATCCTCCATGAAAACCTCCATCTTGAGCTCTGGGTCGAAAGCATTGAACACACGACGGGCGATATCTACACCTGCCAGGATGCCTTCCTCCTTGATCAGCAGCTTCTGCTTGCCAATGGCGTCAGCAGGGATGCAGCAAAGGGTGGTATGGTCGCCATCACCGATATCCTCGGCGAAACTCAGTTTGATGAGCTCCTCGATGAGCTCGTTGACAATCTTCTCGTCCATAGTATGAAAGTGTTAAGTCATGGGCACAAATGTGGTATCCTGTTCCCTCACGAGTTTCTCCTTGTTGAATACCGGGTTGCTGTACATAGTAAGCAGCAAATCCCACAGATACTCCTCGTCACGATTCGGGATGTCGATTTTGGCAAGCTGTCCGTTCAGGTAAGCCAAGGACTTGACACTCTCCACCTCGGTGTACATCTTCTTGTAGCGATTGGTCTGGTACTTGACGTCGTAAGCCACGTAGTTGATTGGATAGAGCACCATGGCTTCGTGCAGCATCTTGTCGATAGTCTCGCAGACACAGTTGACCTGGGCATTCCTGTCGTTGATCCAGGGATACTGGTCGAAGACGCCATTGAGCTCTTGGGTGAAGGTGTAGCGGATGCGTCCCTTATAGCCCATCATGCCCGTGGCCATGCTCTTCACGTCGTCGGCCTTGGTCTTCTTCCACTGCGGGTTGTCGCGCTTGAGTTGGAACTCGGCAGCCTTGAGGTAATCACAAGGATCATACTCGTAACTGATGGCTACAGGAATAGTGCGGAGTTCACGGATGTTCTGCATGTGGTCCTTGCTCGAACCGCCCAACGACAGCATCTTGATCACCGAAGCCTGCGTATTGTCGGAATTGTCTTTCGAACGTCCTTCTCGCTGGGCCATCCAGATGGAGCACTTCTTGTCGACGATCTCCTGATGGATATAAGCCGACAATTTGATCGAAGCTTCAAGCAATTGGCGCCCGGTGATATCACGGCGCACAACGAAACTCTTGTTGACCCTTACAAGATCTTCGATCCATGGTGCAGCAAACAGATTGTTTCCGATAGCAATTTCCGAAGTCTCCTTGCCATGCTTGGTCAGCATGACGTTGAGCAGTGCCGAATCGAGCACGATATCGCGATGGTTAGTCACGAACAGATGTCCCTTGGTATCGTCGATATCCTCGATGCCGTATGCCTCGACACCGTCGGTGCATTTGTTACACAGCATATCGAGCAAGAAGACGATGACTCTGGTTTGGAATTCCTTTATCGTCTTGCAGCTGAGAATGAGTGCCTTCACCTGTTCGTATTCCACATTGGGAAATGCCGACTTGATGGCGAACTGTACTTCCGGTCGATCGACCAGTGGCCAAAGTTTCGATGGGATATCTTCGTCGTGATAGCAACGAATGTCGTCAAAATTGTATTCTGCCATAATAATAGATTTTAGATTCTACCCTTTAGTGCCAAAGGCAATTACGTCATCCATGACATCTGAGATGTCAAGACCGGCAGCGCGGACCTCCTGCGGGATGAACGAGGTGGCTGTCATGCCGGGAGTCGTGTTGACCTCAAGAAGGTGTGGGGTATCATCGATGATGATATAATCGACACGGATGATACCTTTGGCCCCAACATATCCATAGATACGCTTGGTGAGCGTCTGGACCTTTTGGGTCATTTCGTCTGAGATGCGTGCAGGGGTAATCTCCTCTACTGCACCATTATATTTAGCATCGACATCGAAGAACTCCTTCTTCGAGACGACTTCTGTTACTGGCAATGCACGCAGTCCATCGCGTGAGGTATAGCATCCGCAAGTGACCTCGGTGCCCTGCATGAATCGTTCGATAATGACTTCGCCCGTGGCTTCCCGTTTGGCAGCCGCAATGGCAGGCTGGAGTTGTTCGGGAGTCTTCACCTTGGTGGTGGCGTATGACGAACCACCTGCATTGGGCTTCACGAAGACGGGAAGGCCCAGTTGTTCGATACATACATCGGTATCCACCTCTTCGCCCACGGGAAGCAGGATACTCTTCGCAACAGGGATGCCGAAGGTCGAAAGATAGCGGTTGCAGGTGAACTTCGAACAGGTGAGAGCGGCTGCTAACACGCCACAACAGCTATAGGGCATGCCAATCATGTCGAAATACCCTTGCAGGATGCCGTTCTCGCCAGGGGTTCCATGAATGATGATATAGGCGAAATCGAAGCAAAGCTTCACTCCATCCTTCATGACGGAAAAGTCATGACGATCGACCGGCCAGTTGCGGTCCATGTCGTACTTCTTGCCATCATACTGCACCATCTTCCAGTCGGTACCGCGGATCACGATGATGCTGGTTTCATATTTGTTATGGTCCAGGAAGCTCCAGATGCCTTGGGCACTGCGAAGCGAAACCTCGTATTCACTGGAGTCTCCTCCTGCAACAATTGCGATTTTTTTCATCAATGGTTTCTGTTACTTATATATTCCCGCCACTTCTCGACAAGCTGCGTCATATCGGTCGGCAACGGTGTCTCGAAGTCCATCTCCTCACCCGTTCGCGGATGACGAAAACCGAGTGTCCCGGCATGCAATGCCTGTCGCGGACAGATGTCAAAGCAGTTGCGTACAAACTGCGAATATTTTGCGAAAGTGGTTCCCTTCAGGATCTGGTCACCACCATAAGTCTTGTCGTTGAACAGGGTGTGTCCGGCGTGCTTCATGTGGACACGTATCTGATGCGTTCTTCCCGTCTCCAACCGGCACTCGATGAGGGTGACATAACCCAGACGTTCGATGACGCGAAAGTGTGTCACAGCAGGTTTGCCCTCCTCGCTTCCTGCAGGATAAAATTCCATCAGGGTGCGGTCTCGCTTGTTCCGTCCGATATTTCCCACAATGGTGCCCTCATCCTGCTCCACGTGGCCCCACACCAGGGCGGTGTACAGACGACGGGTCGTCTTGTACAAGAACTGTCGGCTGAGCGATGTGCCGGCATCCTCGTTCTTGGCGATGACGAGCAGACCCGAGGTTTCCTTGTCGATGCGATGCACCAAGCCCAGACGCTTCTGGAAGTCAGGTTTCTGTTCGAAGCTTTTCAGTTCGTCCTCTTTACCATCTTCAACTTCCTCACTCTCTGCGCCCTCTTCACTCTCCACCTCACCGGTCAAATCCAGTTCGATGCCCTCCTGCAGGAAATGCCAGGCCAAGGCATTGACCAAGGTGCCGGTGTAGTTGCCGTGTCCGGGATGCACCACCATACCGGCAGGCTTATTGACCACGAGCAGGTCGTCGTCCTCATAGACGATGTCGAGAGGAATATCTTCAGGAACGATCTCGGTGGAGTGGCGCGGACGGTCCATCATGACCTGTACCACATCGCCCGGACGCACCTTATAGTTCGATTTCTCAGGCTTGCCATTGACAAGGATATACCCGTTATCAGCGGCATTCTGTATGCGGTTTCGACTGGTGCCGACGATACGATCCACGAGGAACTTATCGACGCGCAATGGTCCCTGTCCCCTGTCAGCTACGAAGCGGAAATGCTCATACAGCTCCTCCGACCCAGTGCCTTCGGTTACTCCAGCCATTGCTCCTCGGTTTCTTCGTTCTCGGGTTCAATCTCCAGTTTGCTGTTGCCCACCGAAACGACCACATGCGTGCCGAAAGGATATTCGGCACCCGGCACCATCTCCTCGTCATTTGCGGTAACACTGAGCACCAGGTCATGCATCTCGGAAGGCACCTGCTTGATGGAATCCACCTTGAAGCCCAGCGAACGCAGGGTTGAAAGTGCCTGGCGGCTTCCGCCCTCACGCACCTCCTGCATCTTCACCATGCGCACACCAATGGCATTGATGGTGAGATAGACGATGCGTCCCTTTTTGACCGGAAGCCCGGCAGTAGGCAGTTGCTCAACCACAGCGCCTGGCTTCATGTCGGCATACACCGAGTCGATGATCATCGACTTGAGGCCCGCATTGTCAAGGATACGCTCCGCTTCGGGAGCAGGAATGCCCGCCAAACGAGGAACCTCGACACGCTCGTTGTGATGCGTGTAGGAATTCATCCAGAGTGACAAGCATGTTAAAACGGCCACCGTGATAACGATGATGCCTAATATCGAAAGTCCAACCATTTTGCCGAAGTAGCCCCATGAGCTCTTGCGGCCATTGTCTTCTTCTTGTGCCAAATTTATACCTATTTTAAATATAATAACGCCGCAAAGATAGCGCTTTTTGTGAATAAAAACAAACAAATGGCAAAAAATTCTTCATTATTTAAAAAAGTTAGCATCAAATGGCCTTTATTTCACAAAAAATACGTACCTTTGCACCGCATTTATGGCCTTTAGCGATATGCTATAGGGCATGTTATTCGAAAACAACTAAGCGACATGAAGAATAAGATTTTTATCATCGCTGCTGCCGTCATCCTCTTAGCTTTGCTGGGCGGTGGTGGCTACTACATCTGGAAGCAGCAACAGACCATCGACGAACTCACCGAGGGCTTCGCGCTTGAGAAAGAGCAGCTCGAGGACGAATACACCCAGCTGGCCATCCAGTATGAGGGATACAAGTTGCAGGTCAACAACGACTCGCTCGAACAGAAGCTCGAGGATCAGCGCATCAAGATACAACGTCTCGTCGAGGAACTGCGTCAAACCAAGGCACAGGATGCCCGCCGTATCGCTGCCCTCAAGAAGGAACTCGAGACCGTTCGTGGCGTCTTGCGTTACTACGTGGCCCAGGTCGATTCGCTCAACAAGGTCAACGATGCCCTTGTCGCCGAGAACAAGCAGATTCGCACCGATATGCGCAATGTGCAACAGCAGAACCAGCAGGTGCGCCAGCAGAACGAGACGCTCACCAAGAAGGTCACCGTGGCTGCCCAACTCTCTGCCACCAACGTTTCGGTCACCGTCCTCGATCGCAAGGACAAGGTCGAGAAACGCAACCGTGTGGATAAGCTGGCCAAGTTCCAGGTCAACTTCACCATCGCTGCCAATGTGACTGCCCAGACCGGTGAGAAGGATATCTATCTGCGTATCCTGCGCCCCAGCGAGGAGGTGCTTACCAATGCCCAGAGCGGCAAGTTCAAGTACGAGAATACCAAGCTCGACTATTCAGCACGCAAGACCATCGAATTCGGTGGCGAGGAGACAAAAGTCACCATGTACTATAAGCGCGGCGAGACTCTCGATGCCGGCACCTACCATGTGGAGCTCTATGCCGATGGCAGTATGATTGGTCGCGGCTCTGTCACACTCACGAAGTAGACCCAATTTAAAGAACATGAGCGACATCATCTGGCGCATACGACTCTCCTGGAGATTTCTGAAACACGACATCTGGAGCTACACGAACGAGGACGTCCGTGGCACCTATCGTTGGCTGATGAACATCTTCAAGGCCGTCTATCTCTCGATACGCTTCTTCCTCGCTCATCGCATCATGGAGCGTGCCTCCGCCCTCACCTACTACACCCTGCTCGCACTCGTTCCCACAGTGGCTCTTGCCCTTGGCATAGGCCGCGGATTCGGCATGCAGGAGATGTTCTACAACCTCATCTCCGAGGCTTTCCCGGGGCAGATTGAGGTGATAAACTACATCAACGGATTTGCCGAAAAATACCTCGAACGTGCTACCTCAAGCATCGTCATCGGCATTGGCATCGTCCTCCTCCTTTGGGTTGTCTATTCGCTGATCGGGAATATCGAGGATGTCTTCAATGGGATATGGCAGGTGAAGAACGGACGCAGTACGGTCCGCAAGGTCACCGACTACCTGAGCATCATCATTCTCGTGCCCATCATCCTCGTCGTCAGTTCCGGTACGCAGATCTTCCTGCAGACCTACATCATGACCGACCTGTATGACTACGTCCTCAGCAAGACACTGCTCACCATCCTCCGTTGGATTCCCTACATCTCCACCACCCTGCTGCTCACCTTCATCTATATCGTCATCCCCAACTGCAAGGTGCGTTTCCTCAATGCCCTTGCGGCTGCCATCATTGCCGGTGCAGCATTCCTCCTCTTCCAGTGGCTCTACATCCACGGACAGATCTGGGTCAGCAAGTACAACGCCATCTACGGTTCGTTTGCAGCCCTCCCCCTCCTCCTTCTTTGGATACAGATGTCGTGGATCATCTGCCTCTATGGCGCCGAACTGTCCTACGCTTCGCAGAATATCCAGAACTATAACTTCGAGAATGTCGAAGAGAAACTCTCGCGTCAGGACCGCGATTTCCTGCTCGCCCTGGTGGGTGGCATCATCTACAACAAGTTCGCCAACGAAGAGCCCGCTCCTACCACCGAGGAGGTGGGCCAGGCACTCAAGCTGCCCGCTCGTCTGACGGGTAGCCTCGTTCGCCAACTCGCCGACCTCGACGTCATCCGCGAAGGCTATCCCACCGACGAGCACAAGCCCAACAACTGGATACCGGGTCGCGAGACCGACAAGTTCTCCATCGCCTCCCTTTTCGACCTGCTGGCATCCACCGGCGAAAACCTCCTCAAGATTGAATATCCGAAATTTTTTGCCAAAGAATACAAGACTTTTGAGATGATGCGACTGGCCGCCTATCAGCAGGGACAGTCCATCCTCCTGCGCGACATCAATCTCGACAACTTTAAACCTTTGACTACTTCTTTAGTCAAAGAAAAGAAACAAAGAAACACCAAATCAACCCAAAAATGAAACAGAAACTTATGTCCGCTGCCCTCCTGGCAGCCGTGGCACTGCTCAGCAGCAGTTGCGTTACACAGAAGAAGTATGCCGAGCTACAAGATGACTACAATCTCCTGATGAGCCAATACAACGACGCGAAGGTTGCCCTCGCCTCGTGCGAGACTGGCAGCAAGAGCCTTGAAGAGCGTTTGGCCGAAGCTCGTGCCAACAATGCCAAGCTCCTCGAGCAGTATCAGTCGCTGCAGGCTTCGCTCGACAAGAGCATCAACCAGTCGGGCACCAACATCTCGAAGCTCGTCGATGAGATCAATGCATCGAACAAGTACATCAAGCAGCTCACCGATGCCAAGTCGAAGAGCGACTCGCTCAACATCGTGCTCACCAACAACCTCACCCGTTCCCTCTCGAAAGAGGAGCTGAAGGACGTCGATGTCCAGGTGCTCAAAGGTGTGGTCTATATCTCGCTCAACGACAACATGCTCTACCGCACTGGTTCGTATGAGATCTCCGACAAGGCTGGCCAGACACTCAGCAAGATCGCCAAGATCATCACCGACTACAAGGACTACGAGGTACTCATCGAAGGCAATACCGACAACGTGCCCATCAGCCGCGAGAACATCCGCAACAACTGGGACCTCTCCTGCCTCCGCGCCTCCAGCGTCGTGCAGGCCCTGCAGAACCGTTATGGTGTCAATCCAAGCCGTTTGACAGCTGGTGGTCGTGGCGAGTATAACCCGCTCGAATCGAACGATACCGAGGCAGGTCGCACACGCAACCGCCGCACGCAGATCATCATCACTCCCAAGCTCGACCAGTTCCTCGAACTCATCGACGAAGCTCCCGACACGAAGTGATCGTGACAAAAAAATAGGCGCCGCGAAATTTGCGACGCCTTTATTATTTCCATTCGTGACCAATGTGATCACTCGCTCTTCTTGCCCTCAGCATAGCGCTTGTTGAGCAGGTCGAGAACCTCCTGGGTGATGTCGTACTTGTTCTTCACGAAGAAGACGGTCGTGTTGGGCACGCTGCTGTAGATCACCTCGAAGTTCTTGTCCTTGTTGTACTCCTTCAGCACAGCCTGAATCGAATCGTTCACGCGGTCGAATGCCTGGCTCTGGAGCAGGGCGAGATCCTGCTGCAAGGCGTTGGCGTGCTGCTCGATGGTAGCCTGCTTCTGCTGCAGACGACGCTGCTCCGACTCCATACGCGACTGGCCGCCGATGAACGAGTTGGTCTGCACCTTCTGCATGAAGTCCTGATACTCCTTCTGGAACGCAGCCATCTGCTTGTTCACCTGGTCCTCAGCCTGTGCCTTCTTCTGCACGAGGTCCTGGGTAAGGTCAATCTGGAGCTGGTAGTTGTTGTAAAGTGAATCGGCCTGAATAAAGGCAATAGGCAATGACTCGCCTTCGGTAAGTGCACCACCGGCCACCTTAGCGGCATCGGTGTTGTTTGATTTGATGCAGGAGGTCATGCCTCCAAGGATGGCTCCAGCCATGATCAAGGCAGAAGCGAAAGCATAGAATTTTTTCATATCAATGTTAAAGTTATTATTTATTTTCCTTTTGGTTTATACTCGAAGGCTTCGGGCCATCTCCGTAGAGGCCCTGCTTGAGGCGTTCCTCGTAATCCTGCGTCTGCACACAGTGGATACCTTTCTCACGCAACGCCTTCGATTGACTCACATGCGTCTTCGGAAAGGTGCCATTTTTGACAAATAATACCTTAATTGCTAAAAAAACAAAAGATATTAAAAGAATTCCGATAGAAATTAGAATTGTTTGCCACATTTTTTGTATCTTTGCACCCGCAAACAGTTTTTCGGGATTTTTTTGCCTGAAACTTCGCGAATAGCGGTTGCAAAGATACAAATTTTCCAAATCAATCCACCATTTTTGGCCGCGATTTTAGGAAAAACTCATATATCTTGACCACTTTTAACAATTATTATTATTGATTGGCACATAAATCGTCACAAAATACAATAATCAACCACCAAATTTCAACAATTTCAAACTATGGAAATCAAAAATCTTGAACCTAAAATCTTTTGGGAAATCTTTGATGCCATCACCAAAGTGCCTCGTCCGAGCAAGAAGGAAGGCAAGATCCGCGCATGGCTGGTAAACTTCGCCGCTGAGCACAACCTCAACTGCAAGGTCGATGAGACCGGCAACGTCCTCATCAGCTGCCCCGCCACCCCCGGACGCGAAGACCGCGAGACCCTCGTCATGCAGGCACACATGGACATGGTATGCGAAAAGAACTCCAACATTGTCCACGACTTCGAGAACGATCCCCTCGAAACCTATATCGATGGCGATTGGGTGAAGGCCAACGGCACCACCCTCGGCGCTGACGACGGCGCAGGCATCGCCCTCTCACTCGCTGCCATGATCGACAAGACCTACGAGCACGGCCCGCTCGAGTTCCTCTGCACCTACGACGAGGAGACAGGCATGACCGGAGCCAACCAGCTCAGCGAAGGCTTCATGACCGGCAAGCTCCTGCTCAACCTCGACTCCGACCTCGAGAATCAGATTTTCATCGGCTGCGCCGGTGGCATGGACACCGTAGCCCTCTGGCATTACACCACCGTTCCCACTCCTGCCGACTACTACTTTGCCAAGGTCAGCGTGGGCGGTCTGCTCGGTGGCCACTCGGGTGGCGACATCCATCTCGGCCGTGCCAATGCCAACAAGATCCTCGCACGCTTCCTCACCACGCAGCCCGACCTGCAGCTCGCCGACATCCACGGTGGCAACCTCCGCAACGCCATCGCCCGTGAGGCCTTCGCCGTCATCGGTGTGCCTGCCGCACGTCGCGACCAGCTCGTGGCCGACCTCAACAAGTTCGTTGCCATGGTCGAAGTCGAGGTGGCTGGCGTTGAGCCTTCGTTCAAGATGACCATCGAGACCGTCGAGACCCCTGCCGATGTCATCGAGCCCGCAGTGGTCTGCAAGCTCATCACCGCTCTCATCGCCGCTCCTCACGGCGTCATCGGCATGAGCCACTCCATGCCCGGACTTGTCGAGACATCGACCAACCTCGCATCCGTCAAGATCACTGAACCAGGCACCATCCGTGTCGAGACAAGCCAGCGCTCCAGTGTCGAAAGCCAGAAGCAGATGATTGCCCAGATGGTCAAGGCCGTCTTCGATATGGCTGGAGCCGAAGTCACCCAGGGCGTAGGTTACCCGGGTTGGGCACCCAATCCCAACAGCCGCATGGTGAAGGTCACCGAGGCTGCCTATCGCAAGGTATTCGGCGCCGAGCCCGAGACCACAGCCATCCATGCCGGACTCGAGACCGGACTCTTCCTCACCAAGTATCCGTGGCTCGATATGGTCAGCGTGGGCCCAACCATGGTCGCCATCCACTCGCCCGAAGAGAAGCTCTCCATCTCGTCGGTTGCCAAGTTCTGGCCATACGTCAAGGAGATCATTTCCTCCATTTGACGCAAATGACAGGTCATAGAATCACTCAAAAAGGTGATTTTCGGACGAATTCATAGAAAAATTGCATTTTTTCGGGCAAATATTTGGTTATTTCGCAAAATATACCGATATTTGCCCGATAATTATATTATGTCAAGCACGACAATTTTTATTTGTTAATTATTAATTGTTAATTCATATAGAGACACTATGAAATTCGAAGTCCTCAGTTCCGACCTCATGAGTCATCTGAACGCCATCAGCCGCGTGCTGCTGAGCAAGAACCCCCTGCCTGTCCTCGATAACTTCCGTTTCGACATCGGCGAAGAAAGGCTAACCGTTACCGCCAGCGATGGCAGCACTACCATGATCACCTCCATCCCCATCCACGACGTCGAGGGAGCAGGCGCCTTCGTGGTGCCCGCCAAGACCATCATGGACCCGCTCAAGGAGATGCCGCAGCAGCAGCTCACCATCGAGGTAGATAACGGCAACTACGAGGTCATCGTCAGCTACGCCAATGGCAAGTACAACTTCATCGGCGGTAATGCCGACGAGTATCCGCGCGTCAAGCCCCTCGAAGAGAGTGCCCGCAGTTTCGAGATCAATGCTCAGGCGCTCCTCAACGGCATACAGAGCACCCTCTTTGCCACCGCCGAGGACGAGCTCCGTCCCGTCATGAACGGCATCTATTTCGACATCAAGGCCGACCGCATCATCTTCGTCGCTTCCGACTCCAAGAAGCTCGTCCGTCTCATCAACGAGGTGACCGCCCCCGGCTTCGAGGCCAACTTCATCCTGCCCAAGAAACCTGCCAACCTCCTCAAGAACATCATCGCCAAGGACCAGCTGCTCTGCACCGTCAGCTTCGACTCCAAGAGCGCACACTTCCAGCTGGGCGACTACGAGCTCATCTGCACCCTCATCGAGGGACGCTATCCACGCTATGAGGTGGTCATCCCCAAGAACAACACCAACCGCCTCACCATCGATCGTCAGTCGTTCCTTTCCGCACTGCGTCGCATCGCCGTCTTCGCCAACAGCGCCACCAACCAGGTCAAGTTCGACCTCGAGGCAAGCAGTCTCACCATCTCTGCCCAGGATGTCGATTACTCCACCTCCGGCACCGAGACGCTCACCTGCTCCTACGAAGGCATCCCGATGAGCATCGGATTCCGCGCCAACTTCCTCATCGAAATCCTCAACACCATCACCGCGCAGGACATCGAGATGCTGCTCAGCGATCCCGCCCGCGCTGGCCTCGTAGCCCCCGTGCAGAACAACGAGGGCGAACAGCTGCTCATGCTCATCATGCCGATGATGCTCACCGACTTCTAAGCATCGCTTATGAAACTCCATCTCAAGAAACCCCTCATCTTCTTCGACCTCGAAACCACTGGTATCAGCGTCACCCGCGACCGGATTGTCCAACTCGGTTACATCAAGGTGATGCCCAATGGTGAGGAGAAAGCGGGCAATTTCTTTGTCAATCCCGAGATGCACATCCCCGCCGAGGCGACTGCCGTCCACCATATCACCGACGAGATGGTGGCCGACAAACCCACATTCAAGCAGCTTGCCAAGCAGCTCGAGCAGATCTTCAAGGGCTGCGACCTCGCAGGCTACAACTCCAACCGCTTCGACGTCCCCCTGCTCATCGAGGAGTTTCTGCGCGCAGGCATCAGCTTCGACACGCACAATGCCCACTTCATCGACGTGCAGAACATCTTCCACAAGAAGGAGCCGCGCACCCTCGTCGCCGCCTACCGTTTCTATTGCGGCAAGGAGCTCGATGGCGCACATTCGGCCGACTGCGACATCCGTGCCACCTACGAGGTGCTGCAGGCGCAGCTCGACCGCTACGACGACCTCCAGAACGATGTGGCTTGGCTGCAGGACTTCACCCGCATGAACCGCAACGTCGATCCCATGGGTGCCATGGTCTATGACGACAAGGATCGCCCCGTCTTCAACTTCGGCAAGTACAAGGGTCGCCCTGTCACCGAAGTCTTGACTAAGGACCCCAGCTATTACTCCTGGATGATGAATGGCGACTTCGCCCTTTCCTCCAAGCACGAGCTTACGCAGATTAAGCTGGGAATGATGAGGAAGTGAGGGTTTGAGAGGTTTGAGAGGTTTGAGGAGTTTGAGAGGTTTGAGGGGGTTGAGAGGTTAAGAAGGGTTAAGAAAGGTTAAGAAAGGTAATGAAAAGAAAAAACATAGAGAAAAAAATCATTTCCTCATTGTGGGGAAGAATAAGGGTGGGGATCCTCTTCACCCTAATTCTTCTTGTTACTCCATCTCTGCTGCCTGCGCAGGAACTGAATGCGACGGTCACCATCAACACACAGCAGATCGATGCATCGCTGCGTCCGCGTTTCGAGACGCTCAAGGAGAGTCTCGAGGAGTTCATCAATGGTCAGCAGTGGACGGGCACACAGTTCTCGACCGTCGAGAAGATCACCTGCACCTTCGCACTCACCATCAACGAAGTAGTGCAGTCCGATGTCTATAAGGTGTCGGTCACCGTGCAGGCACGCCGCCCCGTCTATAACGCCACCTATCAGAGCATCCTCATCAACTGGCGCGACGACCTCGTCACCCTGCCCTATCAGGAGGGAGAGAACCTCACCTACAACGAGTTCAACCTCGACAACGAACTCATTGCCACCATCGCCTATTACGTCTATCTTGTCCTCGGACTCGACTTCGATTCGTTCAGCAGCATGGGAGGCGAACAGTATCTGCGCAAGTGCGAGAGCATCGTCAGCCAGATGCAGTCGTCCGACAGCAACGGCTGGAAGGCCTTCGACTCGAAGACCAATCGCCATGCCATCATCACCGCCCTCCTCGACCAGAATCAGCAGGGCTTCCGCGAAGTGTGGTACACCTACCATCGCCAGGGTCTCGACCAGATGGCACAATCCGTCGATAAGGGACGCACGCAGATCTCCTCCTCCTTCGACCAGCTCGCCACCGTGCGTCAAGCCGACGCCATGACTCCCCTCCTCTCCCTCTTCATCAATGCCAAGCTCGACGAACTCGTCAACATCTACAGCGAGGCCCCCATGTCCGAGAAGAAGACCATCTACGACAAGCTCAGCGACCTCTTCCCCACCTACTCCCGCCAGCTCTCTCCAATCAAAGAAGAATACAAAGAATAATTCTCAAATTCTCAAATTCTTGATAAAAAAGAGATGTTACAATTCTTGTCCATCGAGAACTACGCCCTCATTGATCACCTCGAATTCCGTCCAGGTGCAGGCCTCACCGTGATCACAGGCGAGACGGGAGCCGGCAAGTCCATCATCATGGGAGCGCTCGGCCTCATTCTTGGTCAGCGAGCCGATGCCAAGGCAGTGCGCAACGGAGCCACCAAATGCGTCATCGAGGCACAGTTCGACATCTCCGCCTACGCGCTCGAGGACTTCTTCCGTCAGAATGATCTCGAATACGACGCCCACGACACCATCCTGCGACGCGAGATCTACGCCACGGGCAAGAGCCGTGCCTTCGTCAACGATATCCCCGTGCAGCTCACCACCCTTCGGCAGCTGGGGAGCAGCCTTATCGACATCCATTCGCAGCACCAGAACCTTCTGCTTGGTCAAGATGCCTTCCAGCTCTCGGTCATCGACGCACTCGCAGGCAATCACGTCGAATATCGCCAGTACCGCACCGTCTATGACCAGTACGTAGCACTCAACTCAAGACTCAAGACTTTGAAAGCCGAGGCCGCAAGGGATGCACAGGAAGCTGACTATATCCGCTTCCAGTTCCAGCAGCTCGACAGTGCCAACCTCGTCGAAGGCGAACAGGAGGAACTCGAAGCCGAACAGGAACTGCTCAGCCATGCCGAGGACATCAAGTCCAGCCTCGGTCAGATGCACGAGGCACTCGATGGCGAGGACGACTCGATGGTACAGGTGCTCAAGAACGTCGCACGCCAGGCACACGAGCTGAGCCGCATCTATCCCGACATCGCCGAGATAGCCCAGCGCCTCGAAAGCGACTACATCGACCTCAAGGACATCGCCGACGAAGTCGATGGCCGCACCGAGGAAGTCAACTTCGACCCGCAGCGCATGGAGCAGGTCGAAGAGCGACTGAGCCTCCTCTATTCCCTCCAGAAGAAGCACGGCAAGACCTCGGTCGAAGACCTCATCGCGTTGCGTGACCAGCTCTTCGAGCGCATGCAGCACATCGAAGGCAGCGACGAAGAGATCGACGAGATGGAGAAGCAGCTCAAGGAACTCACCCAACAGGCCACACGATGCGCAGCCGCCCTCACCGCCACCCGCGTCCAGGCCGCCGCTAAGTTCCAAAAGGCCCTCATCGACCGCGTCACCTACCTCGGCATGCCCAACCTCCGCTTCCAAGCCATCGTCAGCCCCCTCACCCCCTCAAACTCCTCAAACCCCTCAAACCCCTCAAACCGCTTCAGCGCCACTGGCGCTGACAGCATTGACTTCCTCTTCTCCGCCAACAAAAACCAACCTCTCCGTCCTGCAGGCGAAGTGGCATCGGGAGGCGAGATCAGCCGCCTCATGCTTGGCATCAAGAGCCTGGTGGCATCGGCACGCACCCTGCCCACCATCATCTTCGACGAGATTGACACGGGAGTATCGGGCGACATCGCCGATCGCATGGGACAAGTCATGAAGGAACTCTCCACCCATCTGCAGGTCATCACCATCACCCACCTGCCGCAAGTCGCAGGCAAGGGCAATCAGCATTTCCGCGTCTTCAAGGCCGACACCGACGAGCAGACCATCACCCACATCGAGCAACTATCGCCCGAACAGCGCATTCAGGAGATTGCCCGCATGCTCAGTGGTTCCGACATCACTCCCGAAGCTCTGGCTAATGCTCGAACACTAATCACGGAATAATATTTATCGTCTTTTCCATCATAAAGCACTATCTCGCTCGGGATAGTGTTTTTTTTGCAGCAAGCACTTTGACGGCCGTCAGAGTGCTCTTTCTATTCGAAGTATGACCAATCCTGGCCAAGATTGGTTATCCTCCATTTGGAGAAAGCATTTTGTCGGCCGTCAGAGTGCTCTTTCCAATCACAGCATGACCTTTCTCGGCCATGATTGGTTATTCTTCATTTGGAGAAAGCATTCTGTCGGCCGACAGAGTGCTCTTTCCATTCGAGGCATGACCAGTCTCGGCCAAGATTGGTTATAGTGCGACTGAAGGATGACCTTTCTTGGCCAAAATTGGTTATAAAACGACTACGGCATGACCTTTCTCGGCCATGATTGGTTATTCTTCATTTGGAGAAAGCATTCTGTCGGCCGTCAGAATGCTCTTTCCATTCGAAGTATGACCATTCTTGGCTAAAATTGGGTATGCATTGAAATGGGGCATAAACATCGAACAAAGAACTGCAGTTTTTCCTTACGAACAAACAATTATCTGCCACAATTCTATAAAACATCGTAAAAACAATGGTTTATCGTTATTTTTAGTTAATCACATATACCTATTCCATATTATTCTGCCTATAAATATGTATATTTGCACCACAAATAATACAAGGCTGAAATAGAGATAATATGGAACAGAAATTCGGATACAATAGCTTGGACGTGCAGGTGCTTCTCGACTTCTGTAAGCAGGAAGGAAACACGGTGCAGTACAGAAAAGGCGAAAAGATGGAGTGCGAAGGCGAACCTTCACAATGGTTCGGCTTCGTGGAAGAAGGTTGTTTCAAATACGTAACACAAGGCATCAGCGATGACAAAGAGCACATCACGTGGTTTTCTTTTGAAGGCGAATTTGTTGGCAACTATCCTTGCTGTCTCAACGGTACCCCAGCGCTGACCACCATCGAGGCAATGATTCCCTCTCGTGTGCTCAGGATCAGTGGAGAGCAGATGCAGCGACTCTTCCATCAGAATATGGAGATGATGGAGCTACGTGGTATCATCAGCGAGCACCTGTTGAGTCAATGCCGCGCCCGATATCTGGACTTCCATCGTGCCACGCCCCGCGAACGTTACGAATTGTTATTGAGACGCTGTCCTGGAATAGTGCAACACCTCCCTCTCAATGCCATCTCTTCTTTCCTCTGCATCACTCCCCAGATGCTTTCCAAAATCCGCAAAGGCATCACTTTCAACATTCAGCCTTAAGAAAATACTGAAACTATTTTCATACTTTCACCTTTAGCAGCCACTTTTATGGTCTCGCCGAGGCTATTTCGAAGATTTATTTGTATTTTTGTGGCAGAAAACATAAAACATAGATAATGAACAAGAAGATCATCTTCACCATCCTTCTCGCCATCCTTGCCGTGACAGGGCAAGGACAAGAGAAATCAGGCCTTGACCTTTGCCTTAGGGACGAGGCGACAGGCGAATGGATCATCGGTCTGTTCGATGATTACGCCATCTATGATTGCGATTATTGGGAATATGCCGAGGTTGGGAAAGACCGCGTAGTGTTGACCAAAAACGGTCAACGCAAGGAGATACTGCTCAAGAAGAATTCCACTGTTATCGACGGAGTGAAACACAAGACATCAGTGTTGACCACAAGGTTTCTGCCTGACTATCCCATAAGGGACGAAAATGCCTTCGACGGCACGTTGCTCGACAAGGAGCAGGAGGCGACCTTGCGCGTAGTGCATCGCAGCGGAAAGCCTGACATCCTTGTAAGCACCAACTTCAAACATCTGGTGAAGGATGAAACTACCAGCTATAATGCCCAAAGTGATTCCCTCGGACGCTACGAGACAAAAATTCCCCTTGTTGGCCAAACCGCCTCGATGATTTACACCGAAGCCACTCCCAACATTTACCGTCAAGACAATTGGTTATGGATTCCCTACGTCATAACCCCGGGTGATAAGCTTCTGTTCTTCATCGACGACGTGTCAGGGCGTATTTACGTTATGGGAAAGACGGCACGCATGACCAATGAGTTCCTGAACTATCCGCTCTATGGCTACGATATGGACTACCGTGAGCGTAAGTCGATGGACTTCAAATCTTTTATCAAGAAAAACGATAAAGAACAGAAATCTATTGCACAACGCCGCGAATCCATCCTCGCCAAACACCCGTTGCTTTCCAAGAGATACAAAGACTACACCGAAGGCATGATGATGTCATTCTTCGCTCATAACCTGGGACAGTTACGATTCAATCGAAGTAAGGTAAAGCGTGAGGAAATCATCGACGAAGCAAAGCGAAGCAATCTTTTCAATCTCGACGCTCCCTATTTAGTTCTTGAACGCTACGATAACTTTATCGATGACATCTGTGATGCTGCCGTTGAGAAACACTGTGTCATAAGCAGCGGTGTCCCCTTCCTCCAAAACATCTTAAAGAAAGCCCGCGAAGGCCAATTGCAACTATCCACAGAGGAAATCAAGCTTATCGAAAGCGAATTGCCCGCCGAAGCTGCCTTAGAAGTACCTTCATCGGCTCATCTCGATTCTGTGGGTGTATGGATTGAAGGCTTTTATCTTACCGACACGTTGCAGACCATGTTTAATAATCGTCCCGATCTCGTCAACGAGATTCTCAACTATTACGACCAAAAGGAAACCGAGGCTATAGACTCACTCCTTTGCCTTCCTCCTATGCTTCGAGAGATTACCTTTGCACGACGTATTCAGAAAAGGCTCATCCATGACGTAAAGCCGCTCGAAGACTACGAAATGCAATCGCTGCTGAAGAACGTGACCCACCCATATCTTTTGGGTGAAGTACTGGCGACAAACGACCAACTCATTGCTGCACGAAAAGCTTCCGAGGCTATCGTTACTCCAGACCCACGTCCGTTGGCTGAGCTCACTGAGGGCGAAGACATCTTCCGCAAAATCGTCGAACCTTACCGAGGCCACTACATCTACCTCGACGTGTGGGGAACATGGTGCGCCCCATGCAGGGATATGATGCGATACGTGCCACAGATGAAGGAACAGCTCAAAGATCTCGACATTGTATATCTTTATCTCGCCAACCACAGCGATGAAGAAGCGTGGAAGACAGCCATTGCCCAGTACCATCTCACGGGCGAGAACTGCGTCCACTACAACCTTCCCGACAAACAGCAAAGTGCCCTGGAACGTTATATCGGCATAAACGGTTACCCCACTTACAAGATTGTCACACCCAATGGTAATCTGCTGCCCACATTTGCACCACACCCTGACCATCCCGACGCTATCCGATACATGATAGAGGAACTAAAGGAAGATCTGAAATAAGTATCAATAAGAAAAAAACAATGAAAAAGATATTTATCACTACCACTCTGCTCGCCCTTGTCGCATTGACGGGCTGGGCACAGTCAACAAAGACTGCAACTATCACTGGTTATTCACCCGCACTGAAAGACGGCACGTTGGCAGATTTATCTATCGACAATGTCCGCGTGGCGTCAGACACCGTAAAGAGTGGACGTTTCACCCTTACCGTTCCCGTGGAAGGATTCACGAAGAGTTATTTATTCCTTGAGGGAGAAGGATGCCCCAATCACCTGATGACCATTTGGCTGAAACCAAATGTGGATGTGAAAGTAACGGGAACAGACTGCCTCTTCCCATTGTGGAAGGTGGATAGTCCGCTATCCGAACAGCAGACACTCAGCCGTATTACTGAATACGGTTATGACACTCTGGCAGAAGTGTTGCGACTCAGTCTTGCCAATGCTCCGTGGGAAGAAGAAAGGTCTGTCTATATGAAATACTTGAAACAGACGATGGACATCCTTCCTTCATTGCCAGTAGATGCTGCATCGCTCGATGAGTTAGAAGGAGTGGCTATGATGGCAAGAAACTATAAGAAAGACTTCCCATATTTGGAGCAGCTGAAGGAATTGGAAGCATCCACCGCAGCCCGTGCTCCAAAAGGCTTTGAAGAGCAACTGGCACTGATACACACTCAGGTTTATCCACCGCATGTCTTGCAGGTAGGCGAAGAGGCCATCGATGCAGAAATCATTGACATGCAGGGCCAAAAACATCATCTCGCCGAAGTGTTAGGACAGTCAGACCGATATGTACTGCTCGACTTCTGGAGTTTGGGATGCGGTCCTTGCCGTTTGGCTGAGCCAGAGATGAGAAGGTCCTACGAACAATCGCAAGGAAGACTGGAAATCATCGGCATCAATCAGGATAAACTTTCTGCCTGGCAAGAGGACAACTTCAGCAAGAATATCGTCTGGAAAAATTGGAACGATGGAAAGATGGGTAAAGGCGATATCGAAAACAGCTATTGTGATATGAAAGCAATACCATATTATGTCTTGATTTCGCCCGACAAGCGCATTCTCTGGAAGAGTGCCGGATATGGTGTCGGATGGTTCTTGGGTATGGTTTGTGCCATAAATGGCCCCAAGCAGGACAATACCGCCAACCTTCAACTCGCCATTCGACAAGTCGATGTAGATGCCCGTGAAACCACCATCAGTTTCCGCTATTACGGTCAGGAAGGCTATTGGTTCCGTATAGCCAAAGACTCCTATCTTGAATCCGACGGAAGAAAATACAATCTGAAAGAAGCGTATGGCATCACGCTCGACGAGAACAACTATCCCAGCCTGAAAGCGTCTGCAATCACTGAAGGTATTATGGGCAAACTATTCTTCACCGACTTCACGCTCACCTTCGAACCATTTGACACCATCCCCACCACCTTCGACTTTAAGGAGGGTGACGGCGAGGGCGCATTTGCTATCCGCGATATTTCGCTTAAATAAACGAAAATGAACAAGAAATCCATCTTCACCGCACTGCTCGCACTTGTCACATTGACGGGGCAGGGGCAAGTCAACTACCGCATTGACGGCAACACGGGGCATCCCGATTTCACAGGAACGCTTTACCTTTACGATTATTCATCAATCGTGGATTCCGTTCAGATCGTAAAGGGTGTAATCACGGAGCACAGCGGCCAACTACCGCATGCAAAGAAATGTTCGCTTGCCAGCCGAGACTGGAAAATTAGCATCAAGCCACTGTTCATCGAAGACGGCTTTATACACGTTGAAGGCCCTTCTGCAGGGAAATGGTACTACGCGTCAGGCACGCCCATGAACGACGACATGAAGACGCTCCAACAGAAATGCTTCAGCATACTCAACGAATATAAGAATGACGAGGACTTGCAAAATCAAAAGCTCGACGAAGCAATGGAACCTGTAGTTCGCCTACACGCCGATGATGCCCTGGGGCTGGACATTGTTAAAAACCTGACCATTTATTTCATCGCAAAGCGGAGACTTGAATACATCGGGATGCTGAGCGAACGACTGCAAGCTAATGAGGAGATCATGGCACAACGGAAAACACTCGAGGTACAACTCAGCATCCGCGCAGGCGAGAAGTTCATGGACTTCGCCGTAGATTACGACGGCAAGACTACCCGTCTCAGCGACTACGTAGGTCGTGGACAATATGTGCTTGTAGATTTCTGGGCCTCATGGTGTGGCCCCTGCCTAGCGGGGATACCAAGACTTATCGCAGCCTATAATAAATATAAGGACAAAGGGTTGACAGTACTTGGCATTGCCGTCAAAGACAAACCCGAAGCATCTCTGAAAGCAATCGCCGAGTTGCAGATACCCTATCCGCAAATCCTCGACTCGCAGGATGGTGCCTACAACCTTTACGGGCTCAACGGTATTCCCCACATCATCCTCTTCGCCCCCGACGGCACTATCCTCGCCCGTGGATTGTATGGTGAGGAAATAGAACAGCAATTGAAGAAGATTTTCAATGACTAATAAAATATGAACAAAAAAACATCATCACCTTTCTTCTTGCCCTCGTAACCTTGGCGGGACAGGGACAAGAACTGAAAATGAACGAACCATCGCTCAATGACTACCTACCCTTACTCAAAGCCAAGGGTTACCAGGCATATAGTTTCGATGTTAGTGCGATAAAAGGTAGGAATGTGACATTCAATGTCAGAGAATTTGTCAATGGAAAAGAAGTGGAGGATTCACCCCGCCTACTAATGCCTTACACCATTCAAGCCAATGGCGATAAACTGATTATCGGTTTCCTCCCATCCGAAACAGATTCTTTAGCACTATTCTGTTTCAGTCTGGAGAATACGCTATCGTTCACTTCCTCCTTGAAGCTCAGGCAAATCTACTGGGAGAGCGAAAACAAGTATATATACTCATACGTTTCCCGTCCCTTCGAGCTGACATCGCCATTAGACAAAGAAGCTTTCATTCCGCTTGTGTTCTATAGTTCTTTCTGGTACGATGCTGAGTACAAAGTGACCCGTTGCTGTGGCGAAAACTACATCAAGCCCGATCTATCATCCGACATCCCTAATCAAAGCCCTCATTACTATGCTATTGGAATAACCACCTATTAAAACATCGAGGCAACGCCTATTCAAACATCCAGCAGAGTGTTCATCTGCTTGATAGATGTCTTCAAAGCACCAACCGATGCGTAATATTGCCAGGCAGTTCCTCTTCGTAATGAGAAACCATGATGAGGGTCTTGTCGGGACGGCGGCAGAAAGCATCGATGACATCGCGCACGAGGTGACGACGATAGGTGTCGAGGCCGTGCAGGGGTTCGTCGAGAATGAGCAGCGCAGGATCCTTGACAAAGGCACGTGCCAACAGACACAGACGTTGTTCGCCACTCGACAGGGTGAGGAACATGCGGTCGTGCAGGTGATCGATGCCGAACACGCGCATCCAGAAGAGGCAATCCTCGACCTGCTCGGGACGCGGACGCTTGTAAAGACCTACCGAATCGTGGAGCCCACTGGCCACAATGTCGATGGCGGGGCGGTTCTCCTTGTAGGCGCGATGGAACTCGGGACTGACGAAGCCGATGTGCTTCTTGATTTCCCAAATGGATTCGCCCGTGCCGCGTCGGCGTCCGAAGAGCGAGATGTCGCAAGCGTAGGCTGCGGGATGGTCGGCGCATACGAGGCTGAGCAGCGTGGATTTGCCTGAGCCGTTCCTGCCCTGCAATGCCCAATGTTCGCCGCGACATACCTTCCAATCAAGCCCGTTGTAGAGCACGCGATCGGTGTCGGGCAAGGGCAAGGTGAGGTCGCGAATACTGATCACTTCGTCGGTAAGTCTTCCATCGGCCGTGAGGTTCGCCACGGGCATGACGGGGAGCTTGGCTATCTGTTCGCGCAGCTGGGGCGTGAGCGATGCTGCAGGCGATGCCTTGAAGTCGGGCAGCGTGGCAAGGTACTCGGCACGCGTGCGCTTCTCTCCTACCTTCATATCCTTCACCTCAACGACATGCGTCATGTAGGTTGGCACGGTGTCGAGCATCGAGAGTATCATGATGATCTGCACTTCCCCACTATCGACAAGGAGTTGGAAGAATTGGTCGAGCTGCGCGCGCATAGGCGCGTCAAGGCCTATAAACGGATTATCCACGATGAGGACGCGCCGATGGCGGGGGTTTGAGGGGTTTGAGGGGTTTGAGGGGTTTGAGGATAGTAGGGCTTTGAAGAGCTGATAGCGTCGCATTTCGCCACTGGAGAGGAGGACCATGCGCTTGGTGAGTAGGTCGCGCATCATGAAGGTGTCGAGCAGGGGATTCTGGAGGAACTCGGTGTAGTCCTCGCTGCCTGCTGCCACGGCTTCGTCGTGGGTGAGTCCATGCCCTGCCTGACGGGCATCGTCGGCCGAAAGTCCGGTGGCCGTGACGCCGCCCGATGCCAAGGCGCGTTTGAGCACGGTCATCACAAGGGGTGACTCGTCGCGGTCCTGGCTGTTGAAGCGCTGCTGATAGTAATAGGGTTTCTCGACCGAACCGAGGGCATCCTCGAAGGTGAGCTGCACGATGTTGCCGTAGGCGGTGGGCTTGGTGCCGGGACCGAAGTCATATTCGAGCCGCCCCTGCATGAGCAGGTTGCGACCGGTGATGAGATCGACGAGGCAGGACTTGCCGCCCCCATTGGGTCCCATCACGGCAATGTGCTCGTCGGCTTCGAGCGAGAAGTTGACGGGCTCACGCATCCGCGTCTGGGGCAGGCGGCCGAGGGCATTTTGAAGACGAATTACGGACATGGTCTAGTAGATATAGGATGCACACGTGTGGTTACACGTGTGCATCAATGGGTTGACTGAGGTCTATCTCGTTGCGATCGGCATCGAGGACCTTGTACTGCAGCAGCTCCATGGACTGGTCGGTGATGAGTCGCCATGACCTGCCATAGCGCCGCCGCCACTGCCAGTAGAGGCTCGTGAAGAACCAGCCCTGGCGAATGTAGGCTGCAATGAACGGATGCACGTGGAGGCGGAAATTCTTCACTTTCATCTCGTTGGTCAGCGTGTCGAGCTTCTCCTGCAAGCGGTCGCAGAACAGGATGGAGGGCTTGACCACATGGCTGCCTCCGCAGACGGGACAGGACTCGGCGGTCTGCACGTCCATGACGGGACGCACGCGCTGGCGCGTGATCTGCATGAGGCAGAACTTCGAGAGCGGCAGGATGTTGTGCTTGGCACGGTCGCGTGCCATGAGCTCCTTGACGTGCTTGTAGAGCTGCTCGCGATGTTCGTTCTTCGTGAGGTCGATGAAATCGACCACCACGATGCCTCCCATATCGCGGAGCCGCATCTGACGACAAATCTCGTCGGCTGCCGCCATATCGACCAGCAGGGCATTCTCCTCCTGATCCTCGGCCTGTCGGCTGCGATGGCCCGAATTGACATCGATGACGTGCAGGGCTTCGGTGTGCTCGATGATGATGTAGGCACCTTCCTTGCACGAGACGGTCTTGCCGAGCGACGACTTGATCTGGCGCGTCACCGCGAACTTATCCAAGATGGGCTGTTCCTCTTCGTAGAGTTTTACGACGTCTGCCTTCTCAGGGGCGATCAGACTCACATAATCCTTTATCTGACTAAACGTGGCCGGGTCGTTGACCCAGATGTTCTCGAACGAGGGGTTAAAGATGTCACGAAGTAATGCCACGGCGCGGCTGGTCTCCTCGTAGCAGAGGCTGGGCAGCTTGCCTTTCATGAGTGTGGTCACGCATTCTTCCCAACGCTTGACCAGCGAAGTAAGCTCCTGGGTAAGCTCCTCGGCTCCCATCCCCTGGGCTGACGTGCGTATGATGACGCCGTAGTTCTTCGGGCGGATGTCGCCAATGATCTGCTTGAGACGGCTCTTCTCTTCGCTTGACTTGATTTTCGTGCTCACCGAAACCTTGTCCTGAAATGGAATGAGTACCATGAATCTCCCTGGCAGGGAGAGGTCGCATGTGAGGCGCGGCCCTTTGGTACTGATCGGTTCTTTGGCGATCTGCACCAGTATCTCCTGTCCTACGGTGAGGACTTCGCCCACGGTGTCGTCCTTCTCGATGTCGGGTTCGCGCTTGAAGCGCTCGACAGGGATCAGATGCTTGCGGTCGGAGATCTGCTGCTTGACGTACTTGGCCAACGTCTTGAACTGCGGGCCAAGATCCTGATAGTGAATGAATCCTTCCTTTTCGTGCCCCACATCAATGAATGCAGCGTTGAGCCCTGGCATGAGCTTCTTGACGCGCGCCAGGTAGATGTTGCCCACCGAGAAACTGGCATCTTCGCGCTCGCGCTGATATTCGGCGAGCTTGCCGTCCTCGAGGAGACCGATGGTGATCTCCGTGGGCTGCACATCGATAACAACTTCGCTTGTCATTGTGCAAAGGGAATAAAAAAGATGGTTGGTACAAAAAAACGAATCACAGTGGGCAGATTGACGCCCTCTGCAATTCGTATATTGACTGTGAAAGGCGAAACCTTAGGCTCGGACCCTTTCGCTGTGCGTCACCACAGTACGAATCAGTGCTTATGGCGATTCTTGCGCAGACGCTTTTTGCGCTTGTGCGTCGCCATCTTATGACGCTTGTGCTTCTTACCGTTTGGCATACCTTTTTTTGATGATTATAGATTGGACAATTATTGTTTCAAGTTAGGCTTCCTCGTTGATAACCTCTCCGCTGACCTTGGCGATGAAGCTCTTGGCGGGCTTGAATGCCGGGATGTTGTGTGCGGGAATGACGATGGAGGTATCCTTGCTGATGTTACGAGCAACTTTAGTAGCACGCTCCTTGATGATAAAACTGCCGAATCCACGGAGGAAAACTGGCTCTTCGTTGACGAGTGACTCCTTGACTGCACCCATGAACTGCTCAACCACAACGAGAACCTCATCCTTGTCAAGACCAGTCCTCTTAGCGATCTTTGTTACGATTTCTGCTTTTGTCATTTTATGTAAATATTAGTCGATTTTATTGATTAGGCGAGCAAAGATATGGCTTTTTATTGAAAAAAAAAAGAGTATAGGCGATTTTTTTGAAAAAAAACGTATCTTTGCGCTCGAAAAGGGCATAATTGACAACTGAATATCAAGAAAATGAACGATATAAGCCATAAGATTGGGCTTTGGTACGACCAATTCCGACGAGACCTGCCGTGGCGACATACGCGCGATGCCTACAGGATATGGCTTTCGGAGATCATCCTGCAGCAGACGCGGGTGGCGCAGGGGCTGGACTACTACAGGCGCTTCGTCACGGCTTACCCGACGGTGGAGGAACTGGCGGCGGCTCCGCTCGACCACGTGCTCAAGCTCTGGCAGGGCTTGGGCTACTACAGCCGCGCCCGCAACCTCCATGCGGCTGCCCAGCAGGTGATGGCGTGGCGCAAGGAGCATCCGGGCAAGGACTTCCCCGACACCTACGCGGAGCTCATCAAGCTGAAGGGCGTGGGACACTACACGGCGGCGGCGATTGCGAGTTTCGCCTCGGAGGAACGCGTGGCCGTGGTGGACGGGAACGTCTATCGCGTGTTGTCGCGCCTTTTCGACCTCGATACGCCCATCGACACGACGAAGGGACAGAAGCTGTTCCAAACCGTGGCGGACGAGATGCTGCCGGAGGCTTCGGCGCACCACAACCAGACGATGATGGAATTCGGTGCCCTGCACTGCACCCCTACCCAACCCCGGTGCGAGACCTGCCCCGTGGGGATGCACTGCCTGGCGCTTTCGGCAGGCACCGTGGGGCAACGACCGGTGAAACAAGGAAGGACGAGCGTGCGCGAACGTCGCTTCACGTACATTATTTATATATATAAGGACAGGCTTTGGGCACATCAGCGCGGACCGGGTGACATCTGGCAAGGGCTGTGGGAATTTGTGCTCGACGAAAGCGGGGAGATTCCTGCCACCCCCGGAGCACCAGCCACCCTCCTGCTGGAGCGAAAGCACCAGCTGACGCATCAGACCCTCTATGCCACGTTCTACGTCGTGCGGCTTCCCGATGACCGTGACCCCAAAACAAATGCCGCCATCCGCTCCCTGCAGGACGATTACCGTCCGTTCACATGGATGGAATGGCAGCAGCTGGCTGTTCCCCGACTGATTGACGAGGCTAACAGGAGATTGTCAGCATGGTTCGGAAACGATTGCCCTCGCGACGGGCAGTGAACGTGTAGGAACCGGGATAGATGAGTTCGAGCCTGCGACGCAGGACGGTGAGACCCACGCCATGCGGAGTGCCCTTGGCGGGCTTGGCCTCGACGTCGGCGGGGAGGTTGTTGTCGGTGGTGAACTTCAACTGGTGGTCGCCCTGCTCCAAACGGATGCGGATGGCATCGGCTTCGCTGGTCAAACCGCAATGCTTGAAACAGTTTTCGACCAATGGAACGAGCAGCAAGGGGGCAATCATCCGCTCGGGGTCTTCGGCGGCATCGGACTGCGCGCCGACCACTTCGAACGAGAGACATTCGGGCTTTGCCATGCGAAGACGTTGCAGGTCGCACAGCAGACCGATCGCCTGAACCTCATCGCGCAGCGGCACCTGCTCCTGACGTGCGCTGTAGGTCATGTACCGCATGAGGTTGGAAAGACTCGTCACTGCCGACGAGGCACGCTCCTGATCAATCCAGATGAGGGCATCGACATTGTTGAGCGTATTGTAGAGGAAGTGCGGATTGAGCTGCGCCTTGAGCAACTGGTTTTCGGACTGCGCATTGCGCAAGCGTATCTCCTCGAGATTGACGCCCAGCACGACACTCATCAGCGCAGAGAGGGTGAGGAAGGTACAGAAGACATAGAAGATGACCTGATAGACACGGAAGAGTTCGCGCAAATAGTCGGGCAAGAGCTGATGCATCCAGGCAAAGACGAAGCCCAACGTCATTCCTGCCATCACCACCGCCCAACAACGGAAATAGAGCCATGCCAGGCTGGCACGCCGATAGTGGACCAGGAGTCCGGGCTCGAGGTGGTTGCGGTAGCTCAGCCAGACATTGACAATACCCACCACAGTGAGCAGCACCGTGACCATGAGCATGGGCAGCAGCAGGAGCAGCCAGAACGTACTGGCATAGTTGAGGATGCGCTGTGTGAGCAGCGCAATCACCGTACCGCCGATGATGAGGTAAATGATTGGAAGAAGGAAATAATGAAGTCGTCGGAGTTTCATTCTCTTTTTACCTTAAGATACAGGATGATGGCGAGCAAGAGGAGCTCGGCAAGCAGCACTTCCCACCACGAGGGATAGAAATAGAGGTGTCCGCCGAGCAAGAGCCGCTCGACACGCCCGATGCCTTGTGCCACCCACCCCATCCACGCGGTGAGCGCTTCGATGGGCACGGCAATGAAATGGAGCGAGGGCAAGAGCATGCCCACCACCAACAGCACCACCAGCAAGGGCATCAGCGGGACCACGAGCAGACCTTGTATCCAACCGAGCACAGGGATCTGATGGAACCAATACGCGACCACAGGAGTGGTGAACCACTGCGCACCGACCGAGAGCAGGATGAGACGCAGCCAACGGGGAAGACTGTCGGACTGCAGCCAGGGCTGGAAGAGGAGGATGCCTGCCACAGCGAGGAAACTCAACTGAAATCCCACACTGCCGACCGTCCACGGATCCCATGCGATGAGCACGAGGGCGGCGAACGCCATGCAACGCCATGCGGAGGTAGAACGATGGAGCATCCAGCCCAACATGAGCAGGGAGAGCATCAATGCCGCACGCACTGCACTCGCGGGTGCGCCAATCTGCCAGACGTAGATCGCCGTAAGGGCAATGACAACGATGCGCTTCAGATCGCCCAAGGCGTAATGGACGGTCAGGTTGTAGGGTGCCTGACGTCCCACAAGCATCTCGACAGGACGGAAGGTCATCCAGATGAGCGACATGATGATGCCGACATGCAGACCGGAGACGGCCATGATGTGACTCATTCCTGCCGTGCGGAAGGCGCTCACCACCTCGGAGGACAAGCCGGACTTGTCGCCCAAGAGCATGCCCTGCGCCAAGGCGTAGGCTTCGTCCGAGAGTCCCAGCTCCTGCAGTCGTTCGAACATATGGACATTCTAAGTTTTGACCCTTCGAACCTTTCGAACCTTTGAACCTTTCAAACAAGCCTCAGCTTATTTGATGTAATCCTTCGAGGCATCGACGATGACCAATACCTGGTCGTAGCCGGGGCCGTAGGGGGCTTCGGGGTCGAAGTGCTGCGACTTGCTGTCGGCAAACTGACCGATATATCGGAATTCGCCCGTCGAGGGATTGTACCACCATGCCTTCTTCTGGCTGCCGCTGATTCGGCTCAAATCGACATCGAGCGCACCGCCCACGTAGGTATAGGCGACGATGTAATCCTTGCCGCGACTGGCCACGGGACGCTCGTAACGCTTGCCATATTCGCCCACGAGGACGCTCTGGTCGGCCACGCGGTCGAAGTAGGGAAGCATGAGCATCAGCTTCTTGACATACTGCATCTGCAGGAAGCCCTTGTCGTAAACGGCCTCGTACCAGGGCGTGGTGCAACCATAGGCGGGACCGTCGCCGGGCTGATAGAACTGCATCAGGGCATTGTTGCCATAGGTGTGTCCGCAACTGCCTGCCAGCACGCTCCACCAGGCATAGCGGCGGCAATCCTGTGCCTGCCACTTGGGCTGGGTGACGTCGTGAAGCCCTTGCGGGATGCGCTCGTAGGAGGGCTCGGCATCGAGGATGGGCTTCAAGGGCGTCATGCTGTGGGCTGCCTCGACATAGCGCCAGTTGTCCTCCTCGGTCTCGGCAGTGCTCGACGTGTCGCCATCGCCACGGCGCTGGCCATAGCGGCGATGACCGGATTGGAACATGTTGAAGTCAAGCCACTCGGCATCGTTCCACCACGTGGCTGAACTGGTTCGACCAAAGGGATGATAGGTGACGAGATGCTGCTTGTCGTATTGACGAATGGTGTTGGCCAAAGCCTCCCAGACCTCGGGCTTCACATCGCCGCGCTGGTCGCCACCGATGATCCAAACGACGTTGGGACGATGGCCGTAACGTTCGGCCAAAAACTTGCCGTAAGCCTTCGCCTGCTGCACATTCATCAGACCTGCCTTGACCAAGCCGCCCCAGATGCAGACCATACCAATGTAGATGCCGCGTTGTTCAGCCTGGTCGAAGATATAATCGAAGTGGTCCCAATAGGTGTAGGCATTGGTCAGGTCGCGCTGCGCCTTGGTGTCGAAGGGCGTAAAGTCGAACATGTCGCCCTTCTTGTTGGGAAGCATCGAGGGCTGACCATAGACGTTGTAGGCGGGCACACCATTGACCGTCTGCACCTGCACGACATTGTATCCTGCGTTGGCGCACTGCGACAGATAGAAGCCGACCTGTGAGCGATTGAGTTTTTCGGGCATCAGCCAACCCGTTTCGCCCAGCCAGAAGAACGGTGTGCCATCGGCATGCTGGAGATAGAGATGGTTTTCGCTGACCTGCAGCGGGCCATGCGACCAGGGCTTTTCGTTGGCGGGAGGAGCGGCAGCGTAGGCTGCTGCGCTGGCGATAAGAAGGAGGAGGAGGGATAGGAGATTTTTCATGAGTGTGTGGTTTTTGGGGGCTATAGTGCCTATAGTGACTATAGTAACTATAGATACTATAGTGACTATATTATTTCTTTCCTAAAAGCAGGTAGGTTTGGCCGGGGGTGGTGGGGCGCTTGAGGAGTTTGGGGAGACCGGGGCCGGCGATTTGCAGAAGGCCGCCCACGCGGGAGGTGACTGCGAGGCGGGTGACCTTGCCGTCGCGCCACTCCATGTCGATAACGAAGCCACCACGAGCCACGAGACCTGTCACACGACCCTCCTCCTTCCAATAATCAGGAAGGGCGGGGAGCAGACGGATCACGGGGTCCTGACTCTGCATCAGCATCTCGGCGATGCCTGCCGTGCAACCGAAATTGCCATCGATCTGGAACGGAGGATGCGCATCGAAGAGGTTGGCGTAGGTGCCGCCACCCTGCTTAGGCTCGTACGACACGTCGCGTTCGTGCGTCAAGCTCAACTGGTTCTCGATGAGCTTGTAGGCATGGTTGCCATCGAGCAGACGAGCCCACAGACAGACACGCCAACCCATCGCCCAACCTGTCGAGATATCGCCGCGATGTTCGAGGCTGACCTGCGCCGCCTTGGCAAGGTCGGGCGTGTTGCGTGCCGAAATCTGATTGCTGGGGAACAAGCCATAGAGATGGCTCACATGACGGTGGTCGTCGGCGGGATTGTCCCAATCCTCCACCCATTCCTGCAACTGTCCCCACGAACCGATCTGCATGGGTGGCAGTTCCTTGATACGTGCCTCGTAATGCTCGGTGGTCTCCACATCGCCGAGGAGACGCGCTGCTTCGGACACTTCGCTCCACAAGTCGCCAATCAACTGGCTATCCATCGTGCAGCCAGCCACCGTGGTGGCATCGTGTCCCTTGGGGCCATTTTCGGGCGAATTGGTGGGACAAACCACGAGGTAATGATGCTTGGGCTCATAGACCATCGTCTCATCGAAGAAACGTGCCGCGCCCTTCATGACGGGATACCATTCGCGCAGGAAGTCGAGGTCGAGCGTGTAGAGATAATGTTGCCAAAGGTGGGTGCAGAGCCATGCGCCACCCGACATCCACATGCCCGAGGGTGCATTATCGACGGCACCGGTGATGCGCCAAAGGTCGGTGTTGTGATGCAGGACCCAAGCCGTGGGGTCCTTCACCCCATACATCACACGTGCCGCATCGCGACCCGTCTCGCTCACTTCGCGTATCAGACGGAAGAGCGGTTCGTTGAGCTCCGAGAGATTGCAGACCTCCGAGGGCCAGTAGTTCATCTCAAGGTTGATGTTGCAGGTGTATTTGCTGTCCCACGAGGGGAGCATCTTGTCGTTCCAGATGCCTTGCAGGTTGGCGGGCTGTCCACCGGGCTGCGACGAGGAGATGAGCAGGTAACGCCCGAAACGATAATACATGGCGACGAGATGCTTGTCGTGTGTCGTGGCGAAATCGCGCAGACGATCGACGGTGGTGCGGTCGGCATACTTGTCCTCCCCCAACCAAAGCGTGTTGCGGTCGGCCAATGCCTGATAGGCTGCGATATGCTGGCTGCGGGCAAGGGCATAGTCCTTTTGGAGGGCCAGCTGCATCTGATTGGCCGAACGTGCCCGTTCGTCACCCTTGATCGAACGATAGTTCTGGAAAGCCGA
>JAFYZW010000125.1 GCA_017548545.1 Bacteroidales bacterium
GACAGCATCGGACACAAGAAACTGCTGCCTCTCAAGAAGAACTACATGACCTACCGCAAGGCCAATGCAGCCCTCAAGAAGACCAACGCCGTGAACAAATGGTACAACGCTTTCCGTGCCAAGAAGTTCGTGCCCGAGACCTACAAGGAGGATAAGCAGAAGCTCATCGACAAATTCCACGAGCTGGGCTATCGTGATGCACGTATCCTGAGCGACAAGCAGGAACAGTATGATGCCAAGCACATCAACCTCACCATCGATGTAGAGGAAGGACAGAAGTACTACATCCGTCACATGTCGGTGGTTGGCAACACCGTCGAAACGGAACAACGTCTGCTTGCCTTCCTGCAGTTGGAGCGAGGTGATGTCTATAACCAGAAGAAGATCAAGAAGCGCATCGACGAGGATGAGGACGGCATCGGCACCCTCTACATGGACCAAGGCTACCTCTTCTTCCACATGGACCCCATTGAGGTGAACATTGAAGGAGACTCGGTGGATCTGGAATTCCGCGTCGTCGAAGGTCCTCCGGCCCACATCAACAAAGTGGTCATCAACGGCAACGACCGACTCTATGAGCACGTTATACGCCGTGAGCTACGTACCCGTCCTGGTGAGCTCTTTTCAAAGACCGACCTCATCCGTTCGGCACGTGAGTTGGCACAGACAGGACATTTCGATCCCGAGAAGATGAATCCACGTCCCGTGCCCAACACCGAGGACGGCACCGTGGATATCATTTACGACCTCGAGTCGAAGGCCAACGACCAGGTGGAATTTTCTCTCGGTTGGGGTTCCACAGGTCTGATCGGTCGTATCTCGCTCAAGTTGACCAACATTTCGATGAAGGATATCTTCCATCCTTCCCGTTATCACGGCATCTACCCCTCGGGCGAAGGCGAGACGTTCACCCTGTCGGTACAAACCAATGCGCAGTACTATCAGTCGTACTCGGTGTCGTACATGAACCCCTGGTTCGGAGGCAAGCGTCCCAATTCGCTCAACCTCTCGATCTATTATTCCCGCCAGTCGGACATCAACTCGCGTTACTATAGCAACACGTACTATAACAATTACTACAACGGTTATTACGGAGGCTACAGCCCCTATGGCTACGGATATGGCGGGTATGGATATGGTGGCTACGGTTACGGCTACGGCAACACCGCTTCGTACGAATATGCCATCGACCCCGACAAGTCGATACACCTGATTGGCGCCTCACTAGGCTTCGGCAAGCGTCTGAGCTGGCCCGATGACTACTTCCAGTTGCAGGCATTGCTCAATTACCACGTCTATATCCTCAAGGACTGGCAGTACTTCCCTGTCTCGAACGGCACGTCGAACAGCCTCTCCGTCGAAGCCATCCTTTCGCGTAACTCGATCGACAACCCCTACTACACACGTCGTGGTTCGACCTTCACCCTCGATGCCGAGCTGGCTCCACCCTACTCCCTCTTCCAGGACAAGGAGAAGCTTGCTGCACAGGAGAAGTATTCGCAGGACAAGATGCGCTGGCTGGAGTTCTGGAAAATCAAGTTCTCGACCAAGACTTTCACCCCCATCGTCGGCAACACCCGTACGCTTGTGTTCCACACCCGCTCCGACTTCGGCTTCCTGGGCCACTACAACCCCAACAAGTTGTCGCCCTTCAACAGCTATTACATGGGTGGTGACGGCAACTCGTACTACTCGTCGAGCTACATCACCGAGTACATTCCGCTTCGCGGTTACGAGAACGGCTCGCTTACTTCAAGCTACAACGACGTAGCTACCTGCTATGCTCGCCTCGTTGCCGAATTGCGCTATCCGTTCATGCTCGAAACCTCATCGACCATCTATGGTCTCGTATTTGCAGAAGCCGGTAACGCTTGGACCGACATCAAGTACTTTAACCCATTCTCGCTAAAACGTTCGTTGGGTGCTGGTGTCCGCATCTTCCTCCCGATGATCGGTATGTTGGGCATCGACTGGGGTTACGGTTTCGACAACACCTTCGGCTCGTCAAGCAATTCGGGTTCGAACTTCCACTTCGTCATCGGCCAAGAGTTCTAAATGCTCCCGCCTATTGCTAAAAGATTTAAACTTCATCATTTTTGTAAAGTCTTATAAGCAAAAATCAACTCTAAATTACCTTTTGCTATATGAAGAAAATCATCATCGCATGCGTTGTCGCCCTCTTGGGCAGCGTGAATGCCTTTGCACAGAAGTATGCACTTATCGACATGGATTATATCCTAAAGCAGATTCCTCAGTACGAAATGGCTAACGAGCAGCTCAACCAGATCAGCAAGCGCTGGCAGGCCGAGGTTGAGACATTGGCTGCAGAAGCCGAACAGATGTATAAGCAGTATGAGGCCGACATGGTCTATTTGACCCAGGAGCAGAAGATCCAGCGCGAGAACGACATCCTCGCCAAGGAGAAGGAGGTACAGGACCTGCGCCTCAAGTACTTTGGTCCCGAAGGTGAACTCTATCAGAAACGCAACAGCCTGGTCGGACATATCCAGGATGATATCTACAATGCCGTGAAGGAGATTGCCGAGAAGAACAGCTTCTCGATGGTCATCGACCGCGCATCGGCCGAAAGCATCATCTATGCAAGCCCGAAGGTAGATATCTCGAAGGAGGTGTTGCAGAAGATGGGATACTAGACAACAATCTACAGAAATCTATAAAACAAACAAAACAAACACCAAAACTATGTTCAAAAAACTCTTTGTAGCAGCCATTGTTGCTGCCGCAAGCATCACGTCTTATGCTCAGACACTCAAGATTGGTACCGTCAACCTCGATGAAGTAATGCAGGCTATGCCCGAGACTTCGGTGCTCGAAAAGGAATTGGCCGATCGCACCACTAAGTTCCAGACTCAGGCCAAGAGCATGCAGGACGAGTTCCAGACCAAGTACCAGGCTTACGTTGAGCAGGCTGACACACTTGATGAGCTGACACGTGGCGTCCGTGAGGATGAGCTCCGTTCACTCCAGCAGCGCGCTGAGCAGTATCAGCAGAGCGCTTACCAGCAGATTACTCAGTACCGTGAGCAACAGCTCGGCATGATTCAGGAGAAGCTCTTCAAGGCTGTGAAGACCGTGGGCGACCGCGAGAAGTTCCTCGCCGTATTCCCCATTAACGATGCCACCTATTTCTCGGCTTCTCAAACTACCGATGTGACGGCTCTCGTCAAGTCGGAACTCGGCATTAAGTAATAATTCCTTCTATGAAGCACTTCCTTGCAAGCTGTTTTTTGTCCGTCCTCATCGCTTTCGGACTGAATGCCCAGACCGAACGGGCGATGCCCAAGTTCGGCAACATCGACATGGCCCAGCTTTTCAGGCTTATGCCCGAGAGCAAGGCCATCGAGATTGAACTCGAGCAGATCAAGATTGCCTACGACAACGAGATACAGAAGATGGGCGAAGACTATCAGATCAAGGTAAGTGACTTCGTGGCCGTCCAGCAGACGCTCGATCCCAACATTGCCGAGGCTCGTGCTCAGGAGATAGAGCAATTGCAGCAACGCATCCAGCAGTTCCGCGAGAAGGCAGCACAGAGTCTTCGCGAACAGCGTGAAGCCAAGACTGCCCCGCTCATCGAACGCGTCTCGCAGGCTATTCAAGCTGTAGGCGAAAAGTACGGCTACACATATATCTTCGACCTCAAGCAAGCAGGTATCATGTATTTCTCTCCCGAGCAGTGCGATGATGTCTTCCCGCTTGTTAAGGCCGAGTTGGGATTCTAAATGACGAACTGACAACAGAGGGTGCGGCGATGCCGCACCCTCTGTTATTTCTTCTCTTCATTTATCTCATTACCCCTGAGCTTCATATCGCTGGTGACACCGTCCTTCACCTCGATATAGAGGCCATCGCTCAAGCCAACGCTGACAGGGATACGTTCAAACTTCTGGGGCGTTACCTTCTCGCCCGACGTGAGACGATAGACATAGGTGGAATCGCCCTCGAACTGGATGGCCGTCTCCTGTATCGAAAGCACCTGACTGCGATGTTCGAATTCAATCTTCGCATTGGCGCTGTAACCGGCACGAACCACGAGAGTGTCGGGAATTTGGGCTGCGGCCTTGATCTCGAAGAGGATGGCACCATTGCTTTCCATTCCCTTCGGGGAAATATATTCGAGGGTGGCAGGCAACGTCACTCCCTGGATGGCTCCGATGGTGAGGTCGATGTGCATACCTTGACGCAGACGGCCCACTTCGGTCTCGTCAATATTGCCACGGAAGATGATATTACCCATATCGGCCACCGTAGCCACCGTAGTACCTTCGTTGAACGAGTTCGCATTGATGACCGAAGTACCAATCTTGACAGGCACTTCGAGAATCGTGCCCGAAATGGTGCTTCTCACGATGGTCGTGTTGATCTTGCCCGAGCGTTTGCTGATGCCATTGGTCACAATGTCGAGCTGGTCCTGTGCGGCATGACGTGCTTCGACTGCCTTGTCGAGGGCATTCTTGCTCTTCTCGAACTCCTCGTGCGAGACGAGTCCCTTCTCGTGAAGGGTTTCGAGACGCGCATGTTCACGCTGCGTCTCCTCGAGCGTCAGCTGCGCTGTGCGCACATTGCTCTGCGCACTGTTGAGCTGAGACATGTCGGGGATTACAGCGACCTTGGCAATAGGATCGTCCTGCTTCACCTTGTTGCCCGCCTCGACATACAACTCGGTGATGATACCCTGAATCTGCGGTTTGATGTTCACCTCGTCACGCGGTTCCACCTTGCCGCTGGCAACACTCGTCTTCACGATGTCGCGTACTTCGGGTACCAGCACTTCATAGACGTGCTGCTTGGGCTGTGCCTGTCGATAGAGGTAATAAAATGTGTAAAGGACAAACAGTCCGATCACGCACCAAATTGCAACATTAATGTACTTCTTCATATTTTTATTGTTTATCTTTTTCTTCCAACTATTCCTCTCTCAAAGCCTCAATGGCCTTGATCTTCATGGCACGGCGAGCAGGCATCCAACCAGCCAATAGGCCGCCGAGCACGATGACACAAGTGGCGGCCAAGGCCACCGAGAAACCTATCTGAGGATTGCCTAAAGGATAATCTTCCAAAGGGTTGGCCTCGATTATCTTTCCAGCCAGCCTCAGGAGCCATATACCCGTCATCAGGCCCACAAGGCCCGCCGATGCCGTCAGCACAAGGCTTTCTGCCAGAATCTGACGAACGATGGTCTGCGGCTTGGCACCCAAGGCTCTACGGATACCGATCTCCTGCGTGCGCTCCTTTACTGTCACCAGCATGATGTTCGAGATACCGATCAGACCCGCCAGGAGCGAACCGCATCCCACAATCCAGAGCAGGATATCCAACCCACGGAATAGCAGCTTGAAGGCGGTGACCAAATCGGAAAGGTTGATGCAGAAGAGTGCACTCTTATCGTCGGGATGCACGTAATGATGCTCTTTGATGATGTTAAGCACCTGCTCCTGCCGATCGCTGACCGGATACTCGTCCTTCAGCGTGATACAGCACAGGTCGATCTGGTCGCCTTTATTATACATCAGCTGCTCGGCATTGATGGGAAGGAGTATCGATCGGTCCAAGTCAGTACCTATCGAAATCAGATTCGAGAGCTTCTTGGCCACACCCACAATGGTACAATAGATACCGCCCACCTGCACCATCTGTCCGCAAGGATTACCTCCTCCAGGAAAAAGAGTCTCATAGACCTGCCGTCCGATGACACATACTTTGCGGCGTTCGCGTTGATCGACTTCGTTCAGGTATCGTCCGTAGATCATCTGTGTCGGCAGCACATGATAGTAGCTGGGCGTCGTGCCCACCACTGAGGCATCAAAGTTGTATTCTCCGACATTGGCCTTGCGCGTCCCTGCAAAGTTGAGGGGTGTCATATACCTAACCTGTTCGGGTAAGCCATGCCGAACGAGCTCCATGTCGGTGTTTTCAAGGGTAATGCGACGATCACGCCCGAAACCCTTGTACGAAATCGACGTGCGCTGGCCCAGCACAAACAACGTGTTGCTGGGCACGCTCTTGATACCCTCCATCAGTCCTCCCGTGATGCTCGCACCGAAGCCAAGCAACAGTATTAGCATCAACAACCCCCAGAAGACACCAAAGGCCGTCATCAGCGAACGCCACTTGTTGCGGCTGATCGTTTGCCATATCTCTTGCCAAAGTTCCTCCATATTAATTTGCTGCCAATGCTTCTACAGGTTTGATACTAACTGCCCTCTTGGCTGGAATATATCCCGCTATCACGCCGGCAATCACCATGACCAAGGTGGCCATTAAGACCGTAAGGAAATCCACCGTTGGGTCCTTGAACATCTGTGCCCCATCACCACCACCCAATTTAAGCATGGTGTCAACAAGTTTGGTTAACATGGTGCCTACAAGCATTCCGATATAGCCGAAAACCAAGGCGATGGCTACCGACTCAAGCAATACCAGCGACACAATCTGCCAAGGTCGGGCACCCAAAGCCTTGCGGATGCCGAACTCACGGGTGCGTTCGCGAACCGTGATAAGCATGATGTTCGAGATGCCTGTCACACCTGCTATCAGCGTAGCAATGCCGATCAGCCAGATGAACAGTGTGATATAGCGTAGGATTCTCATCGTCTGAAGGTAATCCTCATACGTGTTCCACACCCAGTAGGCGTTCCTGTCCTCGGGGTCGTAGCGCTTGGAGGCTGACAACGCAGTCTTCAGTGCATTGTTGAATTCCTCGTTGGCTTCAGGCGTCTCGAGGTTCTTCACCACGAAGGTAATGCTCGAGAAATGTCCGTTGGGCTTGTAGATGGTGCCCACAGTCGTGATGGGCGAAAGTATATCGGTCTCGCCCTCTCTCTGTGCCTTGTATATGCCCACAATCTGGAATGGGATGTCGTAGAGGTTGATCCATTCGCCCAAGTGTGGTTCCTCATCGGCAAATAGTTCCTCACCAGTCTTCGCTGTGATCATGCACACTTTGCGGTTGTCACGCAGGTCCATCTCGTTCAAACCGCGACCATGCACCACCTTGTATCCGTTTGATGCCATATATTCAGGATAGACACCCATGAGTGACGTCGTGGTGTAGAGCAGGCCATACGATGCGCGTACAGAAGCCTCGTACGACGGCTGTGCATCGACAATCTGGTTCGGGAAACGGTTGCGCAGCAGCTGCAGGTCATCGCTGTCGAGGTACATCTCCCTATATCTGCGCAGTCCCTCAAAGCTCTGTGATGTCCATCCCGGGTTGATCGACACCGTATTGATGGCCTGCGACGCAAAAGCGTCCTCCATGCCATGCAACAGACCATTGCCGGCACCCAGCAACACAATGAGCATGAAGATGCCCCAGGCGATGCTGAATCCCGTCAAGGCGATGCGCAGCTTGTTGCGGCTCATCGAGACGTATATCTCTTCAATCTGGTCTGTAATCATTTTTGTCGCACGTCACTTGAGATCTGTCCGTCCAGGATGTGGATGATGCGGTCGGTGGCATTGGCAATATCACGTTCGTGGGTCACGATGATCACCGTCTTGCCCTCCTCTCGATTTACCTGCTTCAGCAGGTCCATCACTTCGAGTGTCGTCTTTGAGTCGAGGGCACCCGTCGGCTCGTCGGCCAGGATGATTTTCGGATTGGCAATCAGCGCACGGGCAATAGCCACACGCTGCTTCTGTCCGCCCGACATCTCGCTCGGATAATGGTCGGCCCACTCGCGCAGTCCCATTTTCTCCAAATATTCCAAAGCCATTTCATTGCGTTTACGCCGTCCTACACCTTTATAATATAATGGCAGGGCAACATTCTCCATGGCATTCTTGAAACTGATGAGATTGAATGATTGAAATACGAAGCCAATCATCTGGTTGCGCAGTTCGGCAGCACGCGTCTCGCTAAGACCACGGATGAGGGTGCCATCAAGTGTATATGTTCCCTCATCGTAGTCATCGAGGATCCCCAAGATGTTCAAAAGTGTAGATTTGCCCGAACCCGAGGCACCCATGATGCTGACAAGCTCTCCTGCATCGATGTTAAGATCAATGCCTTTGAGGACATGGAGAGGAGTTGCAGATTGGTAAGTCTTATGAATGTTCTGAAGACGTATCATTAAAAAAATCGATATTTTGACGGTGCAAAGATAGCAGATTATCCCATTCCAACCAAAAATACTGAGTTAAAAAAAGTTGTTAAGTCCAGGAAAATGCTTACTGCAGTGGAGGCATCAAGTCCTTATACCAGTCCTGCTCTTTACGGCTAAGGCCTGTGAGCCAGGCAGTGAGCGGGTCAATGGTACGCTGGTTGATGTCGCCATACGAACGCAGCATGATGCTGGTAGGATATAACTCTGCAGCCCGTTCACTACGTTCCTTATCATTAGCATTAACGGCATAGAAGTCCCACGCACCAAAGAGATGCAACATCTCATGAGCGATGCGTCCCACCTGAAGTTCTCGACCCGTGTCGTTGGAAATATGATAGAGCATGCAGCTCTCAGGCAAGGAGCGGCCAGATCCATTACGTGCCATGTTGCGATTGACTGCCGA
>JAFYZW010000126.1 GCA_017548545.1 Bacteroidales bacterium
ACGCAACAACGTCGGTGCCGACGTCATGCAACGCATCGTCGACCAAGCTCATGCAGCAGGCATCCGCAAGGTCAACCTCGATCTGATTTACGGCCTGGCTGGTCAGGACGAAGCTTCGCGGCAACGCGACCTCGACGTGATTCGACGCCTCTCGCCTGAGCAGGTTACGCTCTACGAACTGCGTGTCAACATGCTGCCTGGGGTACGGTCGGCGAGCAAGGAGGAACTCTACGATGCCTATTGCTCCTACTACGAAGCGCTCATTGGCATGGGCTACCACGCCCGTTTTGGACAGAACACCTTCTCACGCTCGGACAGTGACTTCGGCGTCTCGTCGTACCTGCGCAACCGTATGCTCAAGGGTACACCCTATCGCGGTTTCGGCATCTCGGCACAGAGCATGAGCCCCGCTGGCATCGCCTATAACCCCGGGAAGAACGAACACAGGTTGACATCCTTCCTCGACCGTTCCACCTTCGACGAAGAGGCCCACTATGCCCTGCCTCCCGAAGAATTGCTTTCGAAGTACATCGCCATCGCGGCCTACAGCGGCGGGTTCTCGCTCGACATCGCTTCGAACATACTCGGACACGATGCTGCCGAACATTTCAGCGACGAGCTCGCTTTCTGCCTCGACGAAGGGTTGCTCACCCTCGACAACGACCGCGTGCAGATCACCCGCAAGGGGTTCCTCCACTACGGCGCCGTATTCTCATTATTCTATTTGAAGCACAAAACCATTAAAACGAATTGATATGGATAATCCATTAATTCAGCATTACTTGAAACAGGCCGCAATCCAAAGGTATTTGGAAGAACAGAAGAAAGGCAAGATTTTTGCTGACCGACCTGATCAAACACCCACTACCATCACCGAACTCAAGCCTGACGAGGTCTTCGTCTTCGGTAGCGACCTGAGAGGACGTCACACGGGCGGATGTGCCCTCTATGCTTACAATCATTTCGGTGCCAAGATGGGCATTGGACGCGGATTCTCGGGCCAATCGTATGCCATCCCGACCCATAGGATACCTTTGGATGAACTGAAAGGCTACATCGAAGAGTTCCTGCAGTTCGCACGTGACCATGAATACCTGCTCTTCTATGTCACCAAAATCGGCTGCGGTCGTGCCGGCCACACCATCAACGAGATTGCGCCGCTCTTCCGTGATGCACTCGAACTGGACAACGTGCGCCTTCCTGCTGAGTTTGTTGCCACGCTCAACCTCAACTTCGATCCGAAACTTGGCACCAAGCCGCCCAAGGCAGCAAGGATGCAGAACTACGGACAGGTGCGCACGCTGGCCGACATTGCCATGACACTCAATGCGCAGAACCACTATGACAACCCACAAGTGCTCCTCGCAGACCTTAATCCCGTACTTTACCTCTACCGCATACGCGGCACCGTGACCGACGATGCCCTCGACAGTTTCAAGGCAATGTTGGAAAAGAACGCTGCCAGTTGGTTCACCGACGGGTACTTCGACACCGACAAGATGTTTGCACACTTGCAGCAGAAGGCCGACAACGATGCCATGATGGCCCTCGATATGATCTACCAGCGTCGAGCTATGGCCAAGATCGGTCGAGTGGTAATGCTGATGAACGAAATTGCCCGATATACCGATGTGAAAACCCTGATGAGCGACATCCACAGGGCGCTCAAGGAAGAGGATAGTACTCTGGACGATAGTCACAACTTTATCTGGGACGATTCCTTCCACTACCCTCTCTTCTTCTTCGAACAAGGTGTCCAAAAACAATGGGAAAACATCATCGACAATGATGGGCACCTCGATAACGAGAAGTTCGCAAAGGTCATGTTCGACGATCACGAGAAACGTGTCGAAGAACTGGGACTTGCTGAGGTGATCCGTCGCGACTATGAGGATGACGGCCCCTGTCACCCCGAAGTCTTCATGCCCAAGGAGGTTGCCACAGGTCCCATCTATGTTGAAATGGAAGAAGACACCTACATCAAATCATGCGGTGAAGGAAAGGGACCAAACCGATATCCCGAGAGATACGATATGCAGTTCCTACTTCCCGTACTTGAACGTCTTTGCCAAGGTGACAATCCCGAGTATATCAATGCGAATGTATTTATGCCTATCCGCGACTATTCGCGTCCGGTATATAGTGAATGGGGCAAAGTCGTCTTCCGCGACGATGCAGAAAAGAAACTGTATCTGATGGAGCGACTCAAGGAATACAAAGCGCAACAGAAGAAAGATGAGCAACCATAGCTTGTTCGGACACCCCATCGAGTTGAAGACGCACGGCTGCAACAGGCCGGGCATCCCTGCTCAACCCATTCCCCCTTCGGTCAACCTCTTTGTCAAGGTGACCTCAGGGTGCAATGCGCGCTGCCTTTTCTGCTCGAATGCGGGCACGCATGCCACAGGGGAGTTCGACACCGACAAGCTCTTCGAATGCATCGACGAGGTATTGGCCCACGACATCATCGTCAACCGCATCAACATCACGGGTGGAGAACCCGCAGTGGTCACACCTCTCGTCACCAGCATCCTCGAACGGTTGAGCCATACGCCTTATCAGGACATCCACGTCCACCTCAACACCAACGGGCTCCTCCCCCAGTCACAGGCCCTGATGCAGCATCCCCGATGGAACTCCATCTCGATGTCGCTCCATCATTACGACCTCGGCAAACTCTCGGAGATCTACGGCACCAGCATCCCGCAGACAGCTTTCCAGTTTGAGGGCATCGACCTGCAGAAAGTGAATGCCAGCTGCAACCTCATCAGAGGCTACATCGATACGCCCGAAGAAGTGGGACGCATGCTCGACTTTGCCCTCTCGCTCGGCATTCCACGCCTCGGCTTCGTATCGCTCATGAAGGTCAACGACTATTGCCGCAGCCATTATGTCGATTTCTCGGAGATTCACCTCGACACCATCCCCCATCTTTACCTTACCCAAACCATGGACCGAGGCCTCGATTGCAAATGCTCGAACTACCTATTCAACAAGGATCTCAGGATCCTGGAGGTATATCTGCGGAACTATATGAATCCTCAGTTTTGTGCGTCGTCGATAGTGTTTGATGGGCAGTATCTGCGACAGGGATTCCATTCGAAGAATGTTATTTACTGAGGGATTTATTTAAAGGTGAAAAAAGAGCCTCGGCTGATGCCGGGGCTCTGATATTGGAGAGGTGAATGGTAATTACTTTCTGATGATCTTCTTATACTCCTTGCCGTTGAGGGTGACCACATAGACACCCTTGGGGAGAGTATTGAGGGCCTCTTCGGCATCAGCATCACCCGTGCTGCCTTCGTACACCAGTGAGCCATTCAGGCCATAGACGCGGAGAATTCCATTGTGGCTTTCGGACTCGATAACATCAAGTTCGTTGGTTTCCTCGTCATCAATCTGAAGACGCTCGGGAGCACCTTCAATCACGAAATATGGGGGGAAAAGATAGCACTTGTGCGGAGTGATTTTTGGACGAATGTCAATCACCTTGCGGAAGCATACCACTCCGTTCACCTTCTGCATCACATAGCTATCTACAAGAGCCGTCATCTCTTTGCTCGTGCCCGTCAGAAGTCCCATGACTTGTCTATCCCAATCGGGGATGCTATAGCCCCTGATCGTGTAGGTACCCTCCTCTCCGTTTACCAGGTACGGGGTGAATGGCTCGATTAAAGAAACTTCTTCCTTCACCAGCTTATTACCAGTCGTTCCAACCACAGTATATACCGTCAGTCCCTCGGGGATCTCGGCTGCAAATGGGATATAGAGTGTGGACCACTTCGCATCGGTCATAGTCATCTCAAAGGTGTTCTCTACACACTGCAGCTTCGTATCCATCCAGGGGATACGTTTGCTCAAGTATTCCCTCAAATAATCAACCTCAGCCTTAAAAGAGCCACGAGCAGTATAATTCTGATGAACATTAGGGTCGTCCAGAATGTTCCAGCGTGTGAAGTTCATTTCCTGAGCCTCACCACCCAGCATTTCATCATAATCATCAATCAGCTTATTTAACTTATCATAGTCCACTGCCTTGGTACAGCGCAGTCGAGCCCACTCAGCCTGCATACGGTGCTGTGCTGTAGAGTCGGCAAGGATATTATTCCACAAGGAGACCGTAGAAGAACTAGCTTTAGAACAAAAAGTATATGACCAATTGCGACTGTTATTTATATTATCGTGATAACGGTTATCGTTGTCGAAAGCCAGGTCATGATCCCACACCGGTCCCGTATAGAACTTATCATCGCCACGCTCCTTATACATGAAGCAGCTCCAAACGGCATCAGGATTGGCTACAAGCTCCTGATGGAGATGACGCTTCAAGAAACTGGGCAGGTCGAGATACTGATGATATCCTGTTTCGAGATTGTAGTTCTTGGCAAACGCCAAGGACTCCATCTTGTTGAAGTGATTGGTGATATATTCTTTCTGTACTGCCACCGGGGGGTCGTCAGGCGACTTAATGGTAATGGGGATGCTGCGATTAGATGTAAACCACCACTCCTCTTGATTAGCATAACCATCAATCTCAAGGAAGTATCCGCCCGTCAGCTCTTCGCCTTCTACATCAGCCTCACCCATTTCGGTGATGTCGAGTCTTCCAGGGCGGATGTCCACCTGGTCACAAAGCTGGTATACACCCCTATACTCACCATTCAAATAAAGGTGAACCATCAGGTGGAATGGCGTATATGTCATGCCAAAACGCTCACTGATATCGAATGACAGCTGGTTGCGGATCAAGGACTTGTCGCCGTAATTCGGAATCAGTGTCCACTTCTTGGCCTTGGCAGGAGAGCCAAAGAATTTCTTACTATTATTGAACTTGATACGATAGGACTTCTTCGGACAACTTGAGCCCGAGGAATAGTTGCCCCTAAGGCGCACGCCTGCGGTTTCCTGAATGAATTTCTTTCCATTCTGCATGAGACCTGTCACTACCGATGGAATCTCATTCACCTTGTCGTAAGGCACAGCGTTGTCTTCACAATTAATCAATATGACAGGAATATTAAAAGGAGAATACATCTTGGTATCATCTCCTGGACCAGGTTTGCCATAGAATTGCAATTCGGCTATTCTGGAATAATCATTTGATGGGCCCTTGTAACGCACATAGCGGAAGCCCAAAGAAAAAGACACATCGATATCGTTCCATGCTCCCATCTCAGGTTCCTCTCTAATTATATAGAGGGGAACGGCATCGCTGAAATCTAGAGAGTTTGCTCCTTCAATCCAACCTCCTTTCATGAAGGTTTCCTTGTACGAAGTACGCATAAAGCGAATTTTCGTAATCACACAAGAATCGCCGAAGTCATAGCCGACCCAGCCAGCCGAACTAGTCGACCCAAAATAAGTATCAGGATTACCATCGAAGGCATGTGCAACCGGATGGTTAGGCGATACTAAATTGGAGATAAATTCACCCGTCAGCTGTGATACTTCATCTTGAGCTGACAATGTAAAGGCAAAAAGTGAAAAAATAGTTAAGTAGAAGTTTTTCATAAGAAAAAGTTTAGTGAAAAAAGATGGCGCAAATATAAAGCATTTTTTCCACTTTCCAAAACTCAAGACAAAAAAAATCAACTATTCCCTTATTTTTTCTCAAAACACCCCATTTTTCCCGCTATTCGCCTACAATAACCTATCGTTCTGTATCCTTTTCCTTCATTCAAGTTTTCCATTTCATCAAAAACTAAGTTTCATTTTTGTACTCGTATTTTTCAAAAGTGGGCCATATTTGCAAAAAAAATCAAAAAAACAACAGAAAAATACTACATTGTTTTTCTATCATCGAAATAAGTGTTATCTTTGCACCGATTTTCTGGTACATGAATAGTCACCACCTAAATCTTCTTTTTTATTCTAGCTCTGAGCAAACGGGCTACAATAAGGTTTCAAATTCTGACGTTAAGTTTTATTAATATGAAAAAAAAGTACACTCAACCCGACATCCTTCTGCAAAGGTTTGATTCGCGTGACTTAATTATGACTTCTCCTGGCGTGTCTGATGATGGCGCGACTGATGATCCTGTCCTCGCCCCCAAGCATACGGGCATCTGGGATGAGGAGGACTAATGTCCTGCATACTGAACCTTTGCATATATAATTTTTGAGACAAACACCACGAAAGTGGTCGCTAGGCATGAAGGGATGCTTGGCGACCACTTTCGTGGTATGTGGTGGGGAAATAAGCCTTACTTCAGGTCGTAGGCGAGGGTCTGGAGGATGTTCTTGGAGGAGTTGCCGATGAGGAAGTTGAAGCGGCCGGGTTCGGCACGCCAATCACTGGCGGCAACATCGTAGAACTGGAAGGCGCGGTCGTTGAGAGTGAGGGTGACTACCTTGGTCTCACCGGGCTGGAGGAAGACCTTCTGGAAGGCCTTGAGCTCCTTGAGAGGACGAGCGACCGACGACTTGACATCCTGGACATAGAGCTGGACAACCTCGGCACCTGCACGGGAACCAGTGTTGGTGACGCTCACTTTGACCTTAACGGCACCTGGAGTGGCATCGACCACTGCAGCATCGTGCATGGTGAAGGTGGTGTAGCTGAGTCCGTAGCCGAAGGGGAAGAGAGGCTGGAACTTCTGACGATCGACGTAGCGATAGCCTACTTCGAGACCTTCGTCATAGTAGATGTCCCAGAGATGGACGGTGCTGTCCTGACGCTCGATGCCGGGATAGCGACGCGGATCGGCTACACGCTGACGACCCTGCTTGAGGACGGGAGCATGGACGGCACACTGGTCGAGCGAAGCATACCACGTCATGGGCAGATGGCCTGAGGGGTTGACATCGCCGAAGAGGACCTGTGCGAGCGAGGTGCCTGCCTCGGAACCGAGATACCAGTCCTGAAGGACAGCGGGCACATCGTTGATCCACGGCATGGCCACGGCATTGCCTGAGATGTTGACTACGATGAGACGAGGATTGGCCTTTACAAGGGCCTTAATGAGCTCGTCCTGACCATATGGAAGGGCGTAGTCGGCACGGTCGGTGCCTTCATTGTCCTGTCCACCTGACTTGTTGAGACCACCGATGAAGATGACCACATCGGCCTCACCAGCCATACGGACAGCTTCGTCGCGAAGCTCCTCAGCACTGCGCGAGTCGTTGAGGTCCTGACCAGTAGAAACACCGTTGTAGGAACCACCTGGGTCGCCCACATAACCACGGGCATAGTTCACATCGACATGCGTACCAGCCAGACGAGCCTTGATGCCATCGAGAGGCACAATCTCGTGCTGTGCCTTGAGGCTGCTGGAGCCACCACCTACGGTCATCATCTTTATGGCATTCTCGCCTACCACGAGGAGGTTCTCCAACTTATTGATTTGGATAGGCAGCAGTGTTACCAGTTCCTCTCCATGCGTCATGTTGTAAGGAACAACGATGGGGGTTTTAGGCACTGTGGGGTCATTCTTGAGGAGAACGATGCCTTCGGCACCTACCTGCTGGGCAAGCTGGATGTGGGCTTCGCTGTTGATGGAGCCGAAACCGCGGTTGCGGTTCATGGTGGTGCGGAAGATGAGACGCAGCACGCGACGCACTTTGTCGTTGAGCTCCTTCTCGCCTACCTTACCGTCGAGGATGAGCTGACGATAGGGATTAGCCATGAGGTAATTGTCGTAGGCATTGGTAGCACCCATCGAGAGGCCGTCGGTCCATGTGCCGAACTCGAGGTCGAGACCGTTGTAGATGGCCTCCTCGGTGCTCTGTGTGCCTCCCCAGTCGCTAATGATGGCACCGTCGAAGCCCCACTCACCTTTGAGGATCTCGTTCATGAGATACTGGTTGTGGCAGGCATGCTGGCCGCGGAAGAGGTTGTAGCCTCCCATGAGCGTCCAGGCACCACCCTCACGGATGGCTGCCTCGAAGGCGGGCAGATAGATCTCGCGCAAAGTACGCTCGTCACAGATGGCGTTGGAGGTGTAGCGCTCATGCTCGTTGTTGTTGAGCGCATAGTGCTTCACGCAGACGGCTACGCCCTGCTGCTGCACTCCCTTGACATAGCCTACGCCCATGCGGCCCGAGAGGTAGGGATCCTCGCCCATGTACTCGAAGCTACGACCGTTGAGCGGTGTACGGCAGATGTTGACACCTGGGCCGAGGAGGACAGACTTGTTGCGGTAGCGTGCCTCTTCGCCGATGGACTGACCATAGCGCAAGGCAAGGTCGGTGTTCCAAGTGGCGGCAAGACAAGTGAGGGCGGGGAAGGCTGTACACGAGTCGTTGGAGCAGCCGGCCTGCTCCCACTCGTCCCAAAGCACATCGGGACGGATGCCGTGAGGGCCGTCGGTGCACCACAGCTCGGGGATGCCGAGACGGCCTACACCGGGGCTGGAGAACTTGGATTGTGCATGGATGATGGCAATCTTCTCGTTGAGCGTCATGCGCGACAGGGCGTCATCGACGCGCTCCTCAATGGTCTTGCTTTCGTCGAGATAGACGGGCAAGGTCTGGGCTTGGAGGGTTCCTGCGGTGAACAGCGCTGCAAGAACTATTAGATCATGAGGTTTCATTTATTCTATTGTCAAGAATTATTACTTTTGCCAAACACGAACCCAATCGACATCGAGGGAGACGGGGAGTGCGCTTTCGTCAACACCCTGGGCACCGCCCCAGTCGCCGCCCCAAGCGAGATTGAGGATGACGTAGAATGGAGCGTTATAGGGCCAGTCGTCGTGGCCTAGACCGCGATTGTCGTACGACAATTGTACCTTACCATCGACGAAAGTGGTGATGTTTTCAGCGGTCCAAAGGATGGAATAGGTGTGGAACTCACCTTCGGCACCTGCGCAATACATCTCGTGGGTGACCTGCGTACCGTTGGAATGCACGTGGCTGGTGGCATGGAGGCTCGAAGAAACGTAGTTGGGATGATAGCCCACCTCCTCCATGATGTCGATCTCGCCATCGTCGGGCCAAGCGCGGAAGTTGACAGGCATCATCCAGAATGCGGGCCATGTACCCTTGCCCTTGGGCAGACGGATACTGGCTTCGATGTAGCCATACTGCCAGCCCTTGTTGGCGTGGGCATAGACGCGACCAGAATAGATCTTGCCATTCTCCTTGAAGCAATTGATGGAGAGGATACCACTCTTGACGGTGGCCACTTCGCGTCCACCGGGAGAAGCTACGTTGACGTAGGTCTGCAGCTCGTGGTTGACCCAACCGGCATTGGCTACCTGGTAGGTCCAGCCGTTCTGCTCGTCGATGGTGCCGTCCTTCTCAAATTCGTCATGCCAGACAAGTTTGAATTCGTCGCCCATGGGGCAGGTGATGCTGGGCTTGGTGGCGGCAGCCTGGCTGACGGAGATGAACTCACGCTGAGAGCCAGCCTTGACAGTGATTTGGCCTTCGCGGGCCTCGTAGTTGACGTTCTCGGTAATGGTAACAGTAAGGGTTGTGGAGCCTGCCTTTCCATTGGCTGGAGTTACGGTGAACCATGTCTCGCCGTTGGTGGCAAAGGCTGCCCATTCGCGGTCGGCGGTGACGCTGATGCTGGCGGTGCCTCCTTCGGCGGCCATGTTGATGGCTGTGGGCGTGGCGGTGAGCTGGATGGTGGTTATCTCGCCGCTGTTGCCATCATCGCCACCTCCGCAAGCCGAAAGGGCCAGCAGGGTGCTCAGAGCGACAGTCAGAATATTCATTGCTTTCATTGTTTTAATTTTCGTCATTATTCCACGAAAAGAGAAAAGCTGCCTGACGTGTCCTGACGGGCACATCAGGCAGCGCTCACACACACATATATAACTACTTACACACTATTCAGCCTCCTGGATGATGATGTCCTTGATGGTGACTTCACTGCCGGCGGGATTGCCTGCGAAGTCGAATACCATCTTGAAGGTCTCGTTGGTGATGTCACCCTTCGAGAGGGCGAGGTCGGTGAGTTCGACTACAGTCTCCTCGTATGCTGCACACGCATGGCGATCGGCGGTGAGGTAGTTGTCGTCGTTGCCATTCTCGGTGAACTTGACAGTCACACCAGGCTGATCCTGGTTGGAGTAGAGCGTGAAGCGCATGTTGTACTTCTTGTCGGCGCTGATGTCAGCCTTACCGAGTTCGGTAGCGATGTGCCACTGTGCCTGCCACTGGTCGCTGGTAGCTTCGGGGAGCACGATGGAGTAGCTGTTGCCCTCGACCACGGTCTCGGGATCGGCTATCTGTGCCCAACCTGGAGCATAGTAGAACGAAATGGTGGGGTGTGAGCCCTTGAGCCAGAGGTTGCGGTCGCCGGTGAGATCCCAGTCGATGGCCTTCGGACCCTTGTGCTCCTGCAGGTGCATGTCGCTGATGGTGATGACGGTGTTGTCGGCATTGCCACCGAAGTCGAGGACGATCTTCATGTTGGTGATGTCGGCCATATCGGTGCCACTGGCAACCATCGGGAGGTTGACAAGCTCAATCCACGTCTCCTCGTAAGCAGTTACTGCATGACGGTCGGCAGTGATGAAGAGGTTATCGTTGTCCTCCTGGGTGATCTTGATGGTCACACCCGGATGGTCGGTGCTGGAAACGAGCTTGCAGCGGAAGTCGTAGGTGAGGTCCTTGCTAAGAATGATGCCGGTGTTGTGGAAGCCAGCCTGTGCCATCCACTGGTCGGTGGTAGCAGCGGGCAGCGTCCAGGTGTAGGCGGTACCGTTGATCTCACACTCGGGATCAGCTATCTGCGACCAGCCTGGTGCATACCAATACTGCAGCTCGACGGGCATGCCTTCGAGAATGTTCTGACCTGACCAATCGACTTGCGGTTGAGGTTCGGGCTCATCACTCGGAGGAACGATTGTGTTCTTGGAGTGCTCGATGAAGCAGAAGTTCTTGATGGTCACCTCGGTGCCGGCAGCATTGCCACCGAAGTCGAGGAAGAGATCGTAGGTGAGACCGCCGAGGTCGATGCCGGGCACGTCGTAGAAGTAATAGATGTAGTCCTCCATGGCTCCTACCTTGACGCGGTCGGCGCAGATGAAGTTGCCATCATTGCCAGCTCCAGTCTGTACGAGCTTGACGGTGATGCCCGGATGATCCTGGGTAGAGGTGATGACGCACGAGAAGTCGTAGTTCTTATCGGCGGGCACTATGACGTTATCGAGTGCGGTGTGGAGCGAGAACTGTGCCATCCACTGGTCGGTGGTTGCCTCGGGGAGACTTACCTTGACACTGTTGCCATCGAACTCATACGGGAAGTCGGCGATCTGTGACCAACCTGGTGCATACCAGATCGTGTTGAAGGTCGGGTTGGCCTGCTTCCAAAGGTTGTCGGGACTGTTGTAGTCGAAGCCAGCGAAGACGGTCTCGTGAGTAGTGGTAAGGATGTACTGCCATGCTATGCCTGGGGCTTCGCTGACGAGTGTCATCGACTTGGTAGTCATGTTAACCACAAGGTAGCGTGGAACCTGCCAGATGGCATCGTTGGCGATGTATGGGAAGTAGGTCTGGGCAGGGAAGGTGAGGTAGAGGTTGTCGCCATCGACCTCGAAAGCGTAGCTGGTACTCATGTCACCGACGGGCATGCTGAAGTCCTCGGTAGCACCAATGGTGTTGAGGGCAGCGGTGCCATAGTTGACATACATCGTACCGTTGGCACCTGCGTGGAAGGTGTAGTGGTAGTCGTCGGTGAACTCGAGGGAGTTGTCGTAGAGGCCAGTGCCCTTCTTGTCGTCGGGCTGTGCCTTCCACCAACCAGTGGGATCTTCGACCGAAGGACCGCAGGCGAGGTGACCGACAGTCTGGTTATCGACATACCAGGGAGCCTTGGAGAGCATGGTGGTGTAGCGGGTGAAGTCCATGATGGTGTTGTCGATGTGGAAGGTCTTGGTAACCACACCATCGCTAATGCCATCGCGGCTGCCGATCTGAACATCGACTGAATAGTCGCCTGAGGAGGCGAAGATACGCTGGAAACCATTTATGGTGCTACGCTCAACCTTCTTACCGGTGTTGATGTTCCAAACGGGATACACACCCTTGGCACCCTTGAGGTTGAAGGTTACCTGGTTGATGGACTGGTCGACGACGATGTCGATCATGTCCGCAAAGCTGGAAGCCTCGGGTACGCCGCTCTCGTTGAGCCCTTCGATCTCGTCGGGTGAGCAAGCTGCGAGGGATGCTGCCATCAGAAGGGCACTGAATATATATTTGAAAGACATTTTCATAATAGTAGTATTTGTTTGGATTAATACTCATTCTGCTTGAGAGCGACATCGGAATCGAGCTCAGACTGAGCGATGGGGATGTACTTCTTGCTTTGCGTCCAAGTGCCTACGCGGCCCTGGTCGTTGGGGTTGGTGCCATCGCAGGGAGTGGGAACGAGAACGGAGGTGGCGAGACCTGTACGAACGAGGTCCCAGTAACGCTTGCCTTCGCCCACGAACTCGAGCTTACGCTCGTTGATGATGTTGTCGATAGTGGCATCGACAGCACCCAGACCAGCACGCTGGCGCACCTGGGTGAGCAGCGACTTGGCATCGCCGGAGCCAACGCGGAGCATGAGCTCGGCAGCGTTGAGCAGCGTCTCGGCAAAGCGGTAGTAACGCAGGTTGTTGTTGTAGTTGAGGTTGTTGTCGAAACCTGCATCGGCGTTGTTGGCCGTCTGTGGACGATACTTCTTGAGCCAGATGTGGGTGTCCTGGAAGCGGTTGGTGTATTCCACGCCACGAACGTCCCAGCAGGTGGCATCGCGACGTACGTCGCCAGCCTCGAACATATTGTAGGTAGCAGTGCGCACGGGGAGGAAGCCCCATCCGTCGGCACCTGAATTCCAACCGTCGCCACCGGGCCAAGAGTTGGGTGAGATGAGGGTGGGAAGCACAGTGCCACCAATGGCGAGAGGACTACCCCATCCGCGCTCGTTGTTGCCATCCTCATAGTTGATCTCCCAGATGGACTCGTCGCACCATTCGCCCGACTCCTCCCAAAGGTTTGCGTAGTCGGGGTTGAGGGCGTACTTGCCGGAAGAGATAATCTCGTTCATGAAACCGAGGGCCTTGCTGTAACGGCTCTGGTCGTTCTGGTACATCACCATTTCGGCATACATCATGTAAACCATAGCCTGCGAGATGCGGCCGCAGTTGGCGTCATCCCAGCGCATGGGAAGGACATTCGAAGCGGCAATTGCTTCGAGCTCGACGATGAGCTGGTCATAGACCTCGTCGGCGGTGAGCTGAGGGGCGGTGTAGGGAGCGGTGAGGTTCTCGAGATAGAAGGGGATGTTGCCGAAATAGTGCCATAGCATGTTATAGTAGAACACACGGAGGCTGCGTGCCTGCATCTCATAGGACGACTTGTTGGCAGCGGTCATATCGGGCACATCGTACTCGATGTATTTGAGCACGTCGTTGCAACGCTTTACGCCACTGTAATCGACGGTCCAGAGTGACGAGAGGGTATTGTTCTCGTTGGCCTGGTAGTTGGAGAGCATGTGCCAGTTCTGCATATCGGCGAGGTTGGAGCCACCTACCCAGAAGAGGTCGCCCATGATTTCGGCGTCGATGTTGAGAGCGTTGTACTGACCGAGACCCCAGTCGGGCCAATGGATAGGATCGTAGGCGGCGATGAGTGCCTCCTGTATATGTGCATCGGTGGTGTAGTATTCTTCAAGGGGTTCGCCTGACGGATTCTCCACCTCAAGGAACGAGTCGCTGCAAGCTGTCATGGCAAGCGTGGCAGCGGCCATCAGCAGGGCTGTATATTGAGTTTTCATAAGCTTGTTTTCAATTAATAATTAACAATTAATAATTAACAATTAATTAGAATGAAATGTTGAATCCTACGGTCCAAGTGCGAGCCTGTGGATAAACACCGCGGTCGATGCCGAGGGAGGTGCCACCCGAGGCGATTTCGGGATCGAAGCCCCAGTACTTGGTCCAAGTGACGAGGTTCTCGACCATGCCGTAAACGCGGAGACGCTCAACGAAGGCTTTACGTGTGAGCTTGGCGGGAAGAGTGTAACCGAGGCTCATGTTCTTGATGCGGAGGTATGAACCGTCACATACATAGAGGTCAGACACCTGCCAGTTGGTCTCGTCGCTGAGTGCGAGGCGCGGATACTTGTCGGACGTGCCTTCGCCGGTCCAGCGGTTGAGCATCCATTTGGGATAGTTGCCAGAATATACGTCGCTACGATAGGTTGCATCGAAGACGTCGGCACCCTGAACACCCTGGAGGAAGATATTGAAGTCGAAGCCCTTCCAGTCGGCGTTGGCATTGAAGCCGAAGGTCCAGTCGGGAGTACCGTTACCAATGTTGGTGCGGTCGTCGGTGGTGATGGAACCATCGCCGTTGACATCGACGAAGCGAACGTCACCAGGCACAGCTTTAGGCTGAATGAGTTCGCCCGAGGCATTGGTGTAGGCACGAACCTCGTCCATGTTCTGGAAGATGCCATCGGTCTTGTAACCATAGAAGAAGGGGAATGGCTGGCCGTTTTCAGCACGTGTGCCGCCACCAGAGATACCCTGAATGCCATCGAAATTGAGGAAGCCTTCGGTATTACCGAGGTTGATAAGTTTGTTCTTGAGGTAGGAAACGTTGCCCTTGAGAGAATAGTGGAAGTCGCGAACGTGACCCTTCCAACCAAGTTCAACTTCGACACCCTTGTTCTCCATGTCACCTACGTTGCCAAGAGGCTTGGTCTCGCCCACATAGCTTGGGATAGGCATGGTGATAATCATGCCGTTGGTCTTCTTGATGAAGTAATCGACGCTGAGAGTGAGTGCATCCCTCATGAAGCCAAGGTCGATACCGAAGTCGTGCTGCTCAGACTCCTCCCACTTGAGGTCGGGGTTGGCAATACGATTGGCCTTCGAACCGTTCTGCTTGGTGGCCATGCGACCGAAGAGGACATTGTTGCCCATCGAGGTGAGGGTGGTGTAGGTGAAGTCACCGATATTGTCGTTACCGTTCTTGCCCCAGCTGTAGCGCAGCTTACCGATGGAGAGCCATGCGGGGAAGTTGAAGAACGGCTCACGTACGAAGTTCCAGCCGAGAGAGAACGATGGGAAGACACCGTACTTATTGTTGGAGCCGAAGCGGCTCGAACCGTCGCGACGTACAGTGAACTGGAGCATATAACGCTCGTCGTAGTTGTAGCTGCCACGTGCGAAGAGTGACGAAACGGTGTGGGAAGTATAGGGGCCGCCCCAGACGCTGTACTGGACGGTGGCACCAGTGATGTTGCCGTCGGCATCGGATGAGAACTCGATGTTGCCAGTCGAATAGTTGATTGACGGCTTATTGATGTTAACAAGGTTCCAGCGGCTGCCACCGATCTCGTCACCCTTCGACTTGAAGGCCGACTGACCGAGGACGATGTTGAAGCTGTGGAGACCGATGGTCTTGTCGTAAGAGAGGACGTTCTCGAGCTGCCATGTGGTTGACTTGGCCGAGAACTGAGAAGCGGAGGTATGCTCCTGCTTGTTGTTGCCCGAGAGGTAGTAGAGGCTCTTCACGGCACCATCGTAGCCCCAGAAGGAGAGGTCGGTGCTGTAGGAGAAGCTGTACTTGAGGTTATCCCAAAGGCCGAGGCTGACGTTGAAGTGGGGCACGAACTTGTGGCTCCAGTTCTTGGAAGGATTGATGCAGTCGAGCATGGCGAGTGGGTTGTTCATTTCCTGATATGCTCCACCGTAGCTGGCGATGGTATAGACATTGCCGGCAGCATCGGTGGGAAGGTCATAGTCGGCGTAGGTGGCCTTCATCTGCTCGGCATATCCGCCCGAAACGGTTGGGGTGAGGATAGGCGACATGTAGAGGGCCGAACCGAGGACGGAGCCGAACTCGGAGTTGGTGGCGATACCAGTGCTGTGGGTGCGCATGTAAGAGAGGTTGACCGAGAGGTCGAGCTTGTTGAGGAACGTGCGCTCCTTGGTGGCATCGAGCAAGGTGTAGTTGTTGTTGGAGCGAATGGTCAGACGGTTGTAGTTGGACTGACCGTAGTTGCCGCCGACGATACCCTCCTGGCTGAAGTAGCCGATGGAAAGGTAGTAGTTCATCATATCGCTGGCTCCGCTCACCGAGATATCGTGATTGACGATGGGGGCATTGTCGTTGAAGACGAGCTCCTGCCAATCGGTACCGCCATTAACGGGGATAGCATTGCCCATGGCATCGGTGAGATGATAAGGATCGGCGTAGGGTGCATCCTGGCCGGCGTTGATGTACTTCTCGTTCTGAAGAACGGCATACTCGGTGGCGTTGGCTACATCGCGGTGCTTCCAAGCTGTCTGCCAGCCCCAGGAGGCGTTGTAGTTGATCTGAGCCTTGCCCTTCTTACCTTTCTTGGTGGTAACGAGGATGACACCGTTGGCGGCACGAGCACCGTAGATAGCGCCCGAAGCGGCATCCTTGAGCACTTCGATGCTCTCGATGTCGTTGGGGTTCACAAAGTCAAGACCTCCCTCGATGGGCATGCCATCGACGATGTAGAGAGGATCGGAGTCGTTGATGGTACCAGTACCACGGACACGGACACGCGATGCTTCACCAGGCTGACCAGAGTTGGCGGTGACGTTGACACCGGCTGCGAGGCCCTTCAGTGCATTGTCCATGCGGATGGGAGTTTTGTTCAAAAGGTCGTCGCTGCTGACCTTGGCGATGGCTGCAGTTACGACGCTCTTCTTTTGCACACCGTAACCAACGACCACAACGTCCTCAAGGAGCTTGTTGTCTTCAGCCAAAACGATGTTCATCTGGGGACGAGCTGCCTGCTCTTGGGTGATGTAGCCCACGAACGAGAACACGAGGGTGGCATTACTTGGAACATTGGGAATTGAGAAGTTGCCGTCAAGATCGGTCACCGTACCTGTCGAGGTACCTTTCACCACGACGCTGGCACCGAGGATGGGTTCACCCATCTCATCTACAACGACGCCGTTCACAGCCATCTGCTGGGCCCAGGCCCCCCAGGGTGTGAACAGGAATAATGCAAGGAGCAATATAGCCCTTGTCATCCACTTGTCAGAAGATTTTCTCATGCTAATGATGTTTTGATTAATAATTATAATATGTGTAGAACATTGTTTTCGAAGAGAGTAATAAAAAGCAGGTATAAACCCTTTGTCGCTTTTGACGGTGCAAAGATAGGGCTTATTTCATTTAGTTGTACATCAAAGTAATATATATCGGTAAACATCCTGATATATGATTCCTCTGTTTTTCAATGGATTATATTTTTGTATCGGTAAGTTTTGATTGCACTGTTAGGAATTGCTGAAACGGCCCAATTGGCGCACATAGTCGGCAAAATGCTCTTTAGGCACGATGGCCTTGTTGCGCGTCTTGAGGCGATTGTTATAAACGGTTTGAGGTGAGACGTGGAGGAACTCGGCGATCTTGACACTGTCGGTGATGCCCAGTCGGACGAGGGCATAGATGCGCAGATCGGTGTTGAGCAATTCGCCCTTACGGGGCTCGATGCGTTCCTCGGGTTGCAACAGGTTGTTGAAGTCGGTGATAAAGTCGGGGTAGATATGCAGGAAGATGGCGTCGAAGTTCTGATAGAACTCCTTCAGCTCGTCCTGCACGAGATTGGTCTTCTCGGTCATCTGGAGCACCTCGTCGTAGAGCTTCACCTTGGTCTTGCGGTTGATGTTCTTGCGGTATTCGTCCATCTTGCTGATGTAGTTGGAGCAAAGCGAGAAGACATAACCGACATACTCCTCCTTGACATAGTTCGACTCCTGGAGTTCGCGGTTGACCTCGGCCTGCTGCTCCATGGCGGCCTGAAGCTTCCGGTTGGCTTCGACGAGCTCGGCATTGGCATGGGTTAGGGCTGCACGGTGGTGGCTGAGCTGCACGTTGGCCGATTCGAGCTGGCTACGGCTCTGGGTGAGCTTACGACGCTGACGCCAACCAATGATGACGGCCACGAGAAGGATGACGAAGAGGATGGCCAAAATCCAGGTGATGGCCTGCTGACGACGCTGCTGTTCGGCCACTCGCTCACGATAGCTGGCCAGGATGTCGTCCATCACACGAGCGATGCTAACCGTGCGCACCAGGTTGTTGTAGATGCGCGACGTTTCGAGACATACATTGATATATGTATATGCGCGTGACAGATCGACGGCACTTTGGTCCTTTGACTCGAACAGGCCATGACCACGCCGCGAATCGCGCTGTGAGATGTCGTAAAGGACTGAGGAGAGTTCCTCGAGAGAAGCGATATCCTGGTTGGCGGCACGGAGGTCGGCAATACCCGAACGCGCCATGTACTGCAGATAAAGGTCCTCGTCACCCTGCTCCTGATACATGCGGGCCAAACAATAGGCCAACATCGCATCGTGACGGGTGGTGAGCGACAGGGTATCGACGACGGGGCGAAGAGCCAAGATGGCCTCATGACCATTGCCCACACTGTAGGCACGCCACGACTGCCACCAGAGGTAATTGTCGTCGGTGGGTTCCATAATCTGATAGATGGAATCGGTGTAGGTCCACGCCTGTTGCTGGTAGGCCTCCTTCATGGGTTCGGACCAAGAGTACTGGGCAAGGTGCGAATAGAGATATTCCTGCTGGGCATAGTAGTCGAGCCGGAGATGACGGTCCAGCAGACTCGGTTTCAGTCCCTCCAAAGCATTGGTTGCCTCGAGCAACTGGCCTGTGGAAGCCAAGATAAAACTACGTTGTATCTGCCACTCGGCCATGCCATGGGCATCGCGGCGCTGGCTGGCAATCTGCAGGTTGGCATCGACCAGACTCATGGCCAACTCGCTGTCGAAGGTGAAGCATTCGTCATAGATGGTACGGTTGAGCTGATATAGTTCCTCGACATCACTCATGCCACGCTGCATGGTCTGCATCTGCTGCAGACGATGGCGCTTCTGCTCGTTGATATGCTCACGCTGCTGCACGACGGAGTCCAAGCGCTGGAGCCAACGTTCCGACTCAGCGTTATACGCGTTTACTCTGGCAGTCGCAAGCGAAATGGCGAGTAATATTAATAAAAAGATGTGCCCCTGGTGCTTCATTAGTGTGTCATAGTATTCATTAGACGCTGCGAAGATACGAACAATTTTCGAGTCGGCCAAATTTTCGGCTCATTTTTTGTAATTTTTGGGAAACATGCAGGTCAAAAACAGTAATAAATCGTATCATTTTTGAGTAAGGTAAAACTTATTTTTTGTTAATTTTTTGACATGTAAGCGGCATGTTTTGCGCCAAATCGGAAAATAAATGATAAATCTTTCCCATTTTCTCGACAACGAATTGCAAAAATCATTAAATATTCTTATATTTGCACCTTGGAAATTTAATTCCAGCCAAACTAAAAAAAATGATTGAACGGTTTCTGAATCAGACGGAGTTTTCGAGTTACGAAGACTTCATGCAACACTACAAGCTTATCGTTCCGGAGCATTTCAACTTCGGTTATGACGTTGTCGATGCCTACGCAGAGGAGCAACCCGAGAAAGATGCCATCCTATGGACCAATGACCAAGGCGAGGTGAAGCATCTGAACTACCGAGACTACAAGAGACTCTCGGACAAGACGGCAAGTTACCTGCTGACTCTCGGCATACGTCGTGGCGACACCGTTATGCTCATCCTGAAGCGCCGTCTGGCGTGGTGGATTACAATGGTAGCACTGCATAAGATTGGAGCCGTGGCCATCCCTGCCACCCACCTTTTGACCGACAAGGACATCATCTATCGCTGCCATGAGGCCAACATCAAGGCCATCATTGCCGTGGGCGATTTCGACATCCTACGCAATGTGATTGGCGCACGTGCGTTCTGTTCGTCACTCGAACATTGTATCTCGATAGGGCCGAGAGTACCGCGAGGATGGGATAATTTCTGGAAAGGCCTGTTCGATGCCCCCGACTTCGTGAGCCAAAAGGGACAGAACCTGGCCACCGACAATTTCCTGATGTACTTCACCAGCGGCACGTCGGGCGAGCCGAAGATGGTAATGCATGACTACACCTATCCCCTAGCCCATATTCTTACGGCCAAATACTGGCACAACGTACACGAGGGTAGTCTGCATCTTACCCTCGCCGACACAGGATGGGGCAAGGCCGTGTGGGGCAAGTTCTACGGCCAGATGATTTCGGGTGCCACCGTCTTTGTGTACGACTTCGAAGGGCATTTCGAACCTGCCAACCTTTTGAAGATGATGCAGGACTTCCATGTCACCTCGTTCTGCGCACCGCCTACGGTTTATCGTTTCCTGATTCGCGAAGACCTCTCGCGCTTTGACCTCAGTTCCCTCGAATACTGCACTACAGCTGGCGAAGCCCTCAACCCCAATGTTTTTCTGGAATGGAAGGAGAAGACGGGCATCATGATTTGCGAAAGCTATGGACAGACCGAGACGACACTCGTGCTGGGCACTTATCCCTATGTGAAGCCTGTGCCAGGATCGATGGGTGTGCCCAATCCGCAATTCAAGGTTGATGTGCTCGACAGCGAAGGCAACAGGTGCAAACCCATGGAGCACGGACAACTTGTGATACGCACGGACGATGGCAAGCCCTACGGCCTCTTCAAGGAGTATTACCTCAATCCCGCACTAACGCAGAAAGCGTATAATAATAACATCTATTACACGGGAGATGTGGTCTATTACGACGAGAAAGGTTATTACTGGTTCGTGTCGCGTGCCGACGACGTGATCAAGAGCTCGGGATACCGCATCGGTCCCTTTGAGGTCGAGTCGGCCCTGATGACGCACAAGGCCGTGGTGGAATGTGCCATCACAGGCGTGCCCGACGACATCAGAGGCATGGTGGTAAAGGCTACCATCGTCCTGGCAGCAGAATTTAAACAAAAAGCCGGTCCACGACTGGTGAAGGAGCTACAGGACCATGTGAAGCATGAGACAGCTCCCTACAAGTACCCACGTGTCATCGAGTTTGTGGACGAACTGCCCAAGACCATCAGCGGAAAGATCCGTCGCGTAGAGATTCGCGAGCATGATTGTCTTCCGAAGGGTTAGGAGCGCGGACAGAGGGAGAAGCGTTTTTTTGACGTGCTAAGATAGCGATTTTTGAACAAATATAAGAATTTAGGTCAGTTTTTTGACCTAAATTCTGTTTTTAAAATGAGGTTTCGAAAAATTATTTGTATATTTGCACATCATTATAATCCAAATACCATCACTCATCTATTTTAATTGTAAAAGTTATGGCAAACGTTCCTTTTAAGTATGCGCCTATGTTCCAGATGGGCGAAGACAAGACCGAATACCGCCTCCTCACCAAGGAGGGTGTAACCGTGAGCACTTTCGAAGGCCATGAAATCGTCAAAGTATCGAAGGAAGCCTTGACTCTGCTTGCTCAGCAGGCATTCCACGATGTGGAGTTCATGCTACGCCGCGAGCACAACCTGCAGGTTGCCAAGATCCTTCAGGATCCCGAAGCTTCAGAGAACGACAAGTATGTGGCACTGCAGTTCCTCCGCAATGCCGAGACCTCGGTCAAGGGCATTCTCCCCTTCTGCCAGGATACCGGCACCGCCATCATCCATGGCGAAAAAGGCCAGCAAGTATGGACCGGATTCGAAGATGAAGAGGCATTGAGTCTTGGTGTATATAACACCTATACTGAGGACAACCTGCGCTATTCGCAGAACGCTCCGCTGAACATGTATGACGAAGTCAACACCCGCTGCAACCTGCCTGCACAGATCGATATTGAAGCTGTAGAGGGCGCCGAGTACCGTTTCGTCATGGTAGCCAAGGGTGGCGGCTCGGCCAACAAGACCTACTTCTACCCCATGACCAAGGCTACTATCCAGAATGAAGGCACATTGTTGCCATTCCTCGTTGAGGAGATGAAGCACCTGGGCACTGCAGCCTGTCCTCCTTATCATATCGCATTTGTCATCGGTGGCACTTCGGCCGAGAAGAACCTCTTGACCGTGAAGCTAGCTTCGATCAAATATTATGACAACCTGCCCACGACAGGCGATGCTACAGGACGTGCATTCCGCGACATCGACCTCGAGCAGAAGTTGCTCAAGGAAGCCTTCAAGATCGGACTGGGCGCACAGTTTGGCGGCAAGTATCTGGCACACGACATCCGCGTAATACGTCTGCCACGCCATGGCGCCAGCTGCCCCATCGGTATGGGCGTAAGCTGCTCGGCCGACCGCAACATCAAGGCCAAGATCAACAAGGACGGCATTTGGCTTGAGAAGATGGATGACAATCCGGCAGAACTCATTCCGGAAGAATACCGCAACCCAGGCGAAGGCGGCAAGGGTATTGAGATTGACCTCGATAAGGGCATTGATGCTGTGCGTGCCGAACTCACCAAGTATCCCGTTTCAACCCGTGTGAACCTCAAGGGCACCATCATCGTAGCCCGCGACATCGCACATGCCAAGCTGAAAGCACGCCTCGATGCAGGTGAGGGCATTCCGCAGTACTTCAAGGATCACCCCATCCTCTATGCAGGACCCGCAAAGACACCCGCAGGCTATCCTTGTGGCTCTATGGGCCCGACAACGGCCAACCGCATGGATCCCTACGTAGATGAGTTCCAAGCCAATGGTGCTTCGCTCGTGATGATTGCCAAGGGCAACCGCACGCAGCAAGTTACCGATGCCTGCAAGAAGCACGGAGGCTTCTATCTGGGCACCATCGGCGGCGTAGCTGCCGTACTGTCGCAGAGCAGCATCAAGTCGATCGAATGTGTAGAGTACCCAGAGCTCGGTATGGAGGCCATCTGGAAGATCACCGTCGAAGACTTCCCCGCATTCATCCTCGTAGACGACAAGGGCAACGACTTCTTCAAGCAGCTGAAGCCCTGTGCAGGATGCACGATCATGTAAGACGGAACCCCTCATTGGCAAAGATTAGCCCCGCGCCAGTTGGTGCGGGGCTATTTCTTTGGAGCCATGCATGGCTCCGACATGGACACAGAGAGGGCACTATTTCTGGGTCGTGAGCTTGAGCTGGACGGGTTTCATGCCTGGGCATGTGATCTTGACGGTGACGGGACCAGCAGAGCGTGTAGAACGCAATATGCCGAGCATAAAGCCCGACTTGAGCGGCTTGCTGGTAATGTCGGAGGTGAAGAGCAGGTCGGTGTAGTGATCGACATTGTCGAGACAATAAAGCGATGCAGCACCATTGACCTCAAAGGTCACGTTTCCGGTAGCATCGAAGACTCGACGACCTTTGCTATCGACAGCCCACACCTTGATGTACTGCAAATCCATGCCGTCGGCCTTCCAGGCATTGGGAGTCTCGGCCTCGGCACGAAGCGCCACAGCACGACCTGTCGTTTCGATCTGATGACGGGAAACTTCCTTGCCATCGTTGTAACCAACAGCCACCAACTTGCCTTTAGCAAAAGTTACATCGGGCCACTGGATGATATGTTTCTTGGAGTTAGGCATTCCCACATCGTACTTGTCAAGACCCTCGTTGCTCGTCCAAAGGTTGTTCTGCTTACGACCCAGGCTCTTGCCATTGAGCAGAAGCTCCACCTCCTCACAGTTGCTGAAGGTGTAGATGGTCTGCGTAGAGCCTACGGCCTTGTTCCAGTTCTCGTCGAGACGCAGACTGCCAACCTGAACATCATTCCAGTTGACACTTTCGCCTTCGCCAGCATTGACGGCAATGCGAACAAGTGGCTCATCGGGAACAAATGCACTCTTTATGAGATAGGCGGTGGGATAAGGATTCAGTGCCGTGTCGAAGAAAGAGTAATTCCAACCCTTCTTAGGCCACTTGTTGGATTCGCCCCAATACTCGACGGCACCCCAATAGGCAAGGCCGACCATCTTGTCGCGATCCATGTTGAAGAATCCCCAAAGGAACTGTGAGGTCTGACATTCGCTCTGGAAGAGTATCATGTCGGGGTTATGTTGGAGGTACTCGTTATAGCAGTTGCTCTGGTAGTTGAAGGAAGAGATCTCGGTGATCTGGGCCAGCTCAGGGGCGACACAATGCTCCATGTCGCTTCCGTCAGGTTCCTTGCGAAGACCGCCGGCACGAGAAGGGAACATGGCGACCGTGGTAAGACGCGTATCGTCCCAACGCTTCAAGTAGTCATTGAAAATGCGATAGGTGGTGACACCCCAGTCGTTGGTATTGAAACCCGACCAATCGTTGCGCGTCTGCAGCTCATTGCCAAGACTCCATAGAATCACCGATGGACAGTTACGGTCACGCTTGACCCACTCAGGGATGAGCTGGTGCCATACGCTGGTGAAAGGCTTACGGCCTCCCCAATAATCATTGTCGCTCCACTTGTCGATAAGTTCATCGACGACAAGCATGCCTACCCTATCGGCAATACGTGTGAACGACTCACTGTAGGGGTTGTGCGAACAACGGATGCAGTTATAGCCAAAAGCCTTGGCCTGCAGCATCAGTCGCTCGATACCACGATCGAAGGAAGCTACGCCGAGGCCACCCATGTCGTGATGATTGGCCATGCCCTGGAGGAACACCTTGCGGCCATTGAGTTTGAAGCCAAAGTCCTTCGAGAACTCTATCTTGCGGATGCCAAACGTCTCGACAAGGCTGTCGGCCGTGACACCATCGGCTGTGACCACCACTTCAGCAGTATAGAGGTTCGGCGTGTCGAGGTCCCAGAGCTGTGGGGTAGCCAAGGTCACGGGGTCGAGCTTCACCTCGCTGCGCTGCTGATGCGTAAACAGGGGCATTTGGCCTTTTGTTTCGGCAACGACGTTACCCTGCGGATCTCGTAGGATAGCCTGGACACTGGCATTATGCTTTTGCCAGCCATCCACCTCGACTTGCAGTTGCACTGTAGCAGTTTCGGGCGACACTTCAGGCGTAGTGATGTAAACGCCAAGACGGGCTATGTGTGTCGGATTCTTTACCTGAAGATATACATCGCGAAAGAGACCGCCACCCGTGTACCAACGGGACCCCTTCGAAGGTCCTGTGGAAGCATAGACAGCCACCACATTGAGCGTGTCATAACGCAGATATCTTGTGATATCGGCCTCGAAGCCCACGTAGCCATATTCGGTCGAAGCCACCTTACGACCATTGATAAACACATCTCCATAAAAGATCAATCCTCCAAAATCGAGGCTCACCTTGCGGTTCTTCCAAACCTCGTCAGCCTTGAAGGTCTTGCGATACCAGCCATCGCACATCGGCTTGAAGCCTCGTGCACCACCAGCACTCTCGTCCCACGGTTGTTCGAACTGGAAATCATGAGGCAGATTGACAGTCCTCCACGCAGAATCGTCGAAAGCGGGGTTCTCGGCACCCTCCTGCGTACCCAACTGGAACTTCCAGTCGAAGTTGAAGAGTTGATGCTGATAAGCTGCAAATGCAGAGACAGGGATATTGGCAACGAGCTTTCGATCCTGCCTATCCACATATTGTGCTGAAAGGGCAATGACGGTAGCCGCAAAAGCCAGGGTGAGGAGTTGTTTCTTCATAGGAGATATTTTTTGGGGGTAGTGACTATAGTAGCTAACGTAACTATAGAGGCTATAGGGACTATAATAGTCTTAGCCTTCTTGGTCGGAGCGAATGAAGTCGAGTAGGCGTTGTACGGCCTCTTCGGCAGGAATGCCCTTCTGTACGCATTGCTTCCCCTTGTAGAGGGAGACAAGACCTGGACCGGCTCCGACGTAACCATAATCGGCATCGGCCATCTCGCCAGGGCCGTTGACGATGCAACCCATGACACCAATCTTCAAGCCCTTGAGGTCCTTGGTTGCCTCCTTGATGCGGGCCAGAGTGGTCTTGAGATCGAAAAGGGTGCGGCCACAAGATGGACAGGAGATATACTCTGTCTTGGTGAAACGTGCGCGAGAGGCCTGAAGGATATTAAAGGCAAGTTCCACGAGTTTTTCGGTGGAGAAGTTCACCTGATTGATGATGATACCATCGACGAGCTGGTCGATGAGCATTACTCCGAAATCGGCAGCTGCACAAAGCTGAACCTCCTCCCAAGTCTTGCAGAACGAGTAATCACGGCTGATGATGACGGGATTGACGCAACCAATCTGACGAATGCCGAAGAGGAAAGCACGCCACGCTCCTACAGGATTATGATTGTTGGCCCGGGCGATGACGGGTGTCTGAGGATGCTCGAGCAGATAATCGAAGATAGAGTCGTCGGTATTGAGTTCATCAAGGCTGTAATTCATCATTCCTGCAATATTGACATCAGCACCGTACTTTGTGCTTCCACAAACACAGACAGGCTGACCATCGCCCAACTTACCGACCCTGGTGGACTTGAAGCGCTGAGGTTCGATGGGATTGTAAAGGTTGAGACCTACTGTCGGACCATCCAGACGCTTATGCAATGCACGTTCCTCGAAATATTGCACCAACTGGCATGCTACCGGTATTTCTGCCTCAGGATCTTCGGACAGAGAAACTCGGATCGTATCGCCTATGCCATCGGCAAGGAGTGCACCGATACCGACAGCCGACTTGATGCGACCATCCTCGGCATCACCTGCCTCGGTCACACCGAGGTGCAAGGGGAAGTGCATACCTTCCTTGTCCATCTCCTGCACGAGAAGACGCACGGTACGAACCATCACAGACGTATTGGAAGCCTTGATGCTGATGACCACGTCGGTGAAATCCTGTTCGACACAGATGCGCAGGAACTCCATACACGACTCCACCATACCGGCGGGAGTGTCGCCATAACGTGACATGATTCGGTCGCTGAGCGAACCATGGTTCACGCCTAAACGGATGGCAGTATGATGTGACTTGCAGATGTTGAGGAATGGGATGAAACGCCTGCGAATCTTCTCGATCTCCTGGGCATACTCCTCGTCGGTGAATTCGAGTTTTACAAAGGTGCGACCTGGATCGACATAGTTGCCAGGATTGATACGGACCTTCTCGACCACCTCGGCTGCAACGTCTGCCACCGCAGCATTGAAATGGATATCAGCCACGAGGGGCACATTGTAGCCATCGCGATGAATGCCAGCTTCAATCTCCTTGAGTGCAAGTGCTTCCTTCTTGCCCTGTGCCGTGAGGCGGACGATGTCGGCACCTGCATCGACAATACGTTCGATTTGAGCCACAGAAGCCTCAACATCGTTGGTATTCGTGTTGGTCATCGACTGCACTCGAATCGGATTCTCTCCACCGATGGTAACATTGCCTACGTGGCACTCGGTGGACTTTCTTCTAATATAGTTGTACATATCAGTTACACTTATACTCATACTTGAGCTCAGCGAGCTCCTTATTGGCCTTGACAATCTTCTGGGCCAGATTCCTCTTGTATGCGACAAACTTCTCGGCCAAGACTGGATCGCCTACCGAAAGAATCTGGACAGCAAGAATGGCTGCATTCATCGCGCCATTGAGGGCAACTGTTGCAACGGGGATTCCAGGAGGCATCTGTATCATAGCAAGCAGGGCATCCAGACCTTCAAGGCTGCCTGTAAGTGGCACACCAATCACCGGAACGGGAGTGGAAGCCGCTACTACGCCGGCAAGATGCGCTGCCATGCCAGCGCCGGCAATGATCACCTTGATGCCACGACTGGCAGCTCCCGTAGCAAACGCCTCCACCTCCTTAGGGGTGCGGTGGGCCGAGAGGGCATGCATCTCGAAAGGAACCTGGAACTCGTTGAGAAGATCGGCAGCTTTCTTCATGACCGGAAGGTCACTGGTGCTGCCCATAATGATGGAAACAACTGGAGTCATATGGTAAATAACAATTAACAATTAAAAGTTAACAAGTAACAAATAACAATTAGTGAATAGCACTTAAAGCGTGAAGATATCGGCCAGAAGCATGGAACAAATGCCAAGCAAGGTGCCTGCAGCCACCTGTCCGAGGGTATGACGACCTAAATACACACGGGTGCTGCATACCATACCTACCACGATAATGGCGGCAAGTGGCAACCAAAGCGGCATTGACTCGGGGAAAAAGAAAAACAGCATCAGAAAGAAGGTGGCCCCAGCAGCATTGGCGGAAGCATGGGCCGAAATCTTCCATTTCCAGCTCACGATCCATGCCACAAACGTCAGGATAACCGAACCATAGTAAGGCATCAGTACCCAATCGGGCAGAAAACCCGTGCGGGTAAGGACAACGGCATTGACCAAGTAACAGACAAAATTGGTGAAGAACGGCAACATGCGATCGCGGCGATCACGCAGTGCCCAATGACCAATGGTGTTGGTAACATGCAGAAGGGTGATCACCAGAACCGGCATGACCAAGGTGTAGAGGAAGACCATGCCCACAAACCATGCCTTCACCTGGAAAGGTAAAGCCTTCATTGCGGTGAAGATACAGATGACCAAAGCGGTATAGGTGAGTACCAGCAACGGATGAAAAATGTTGCTGATAGACTGAACAAGGCCTTGATAAGGCTTGCGGGGAGCTGCGATCTGAGCCTCCTGCTCTTTTCGTATTTGTTCCTGTTGGGTCATATCTCTTGATTATGCTTCTTTTCTCAAACGTGCCACCGGATAACCGAGGGACTCACGATACTTGACGACCGTACGACGAGCTATCGGGTAACCCTGCTTACCGAGCTCTTGGGCAAGCGCCTCGTCAGTCAACGGATGATGCTTGTCCTCTTCATCGATGATATGTTTCAATGCCTCTATCACAGCTGACTGATTGCTTTCGGCAACTGCATTGGTAAACAGATTCTTCACTAGAACGATGCCGAATTCCGTATCCACATATTTGCTGTTGGATACTCGGCTAATGGTCGAGATGTCGTAATGGCATCGATCGGCCACATCCTGCAGTGTCATGGGTTTGAGGGTCTCGGTCAAACCCGTGAAGAAATATGCACGCTGGATATCGACAATGGTTTGCATCACGTCCATCAGCGTATTCCGCCGCTGCTCCAACGCCTCGATGAATGCACGTCCACTCTGGATGTTCTCCCGCAGGAACTTGACGCCATCACGATCGTTCGCGATTGCCTCCTTGTTCCTAGCAACAGCACTCCCCTCTCCCGTGGCCTCATTCTTGCCTTCGATACTCTTCTGCAGTTCGTCGTAAAGCTTCTCATAATCGGCACTGATACGGACCTGTGGGACATGTCCATCATTCAATGTCACGACGAGCTGTCCATCCTCGTTACGCACGATAAAATCTGGTCGGATCTGCTGAATCTTCAACTCATCGGTCTTAGCCGTAGATGGCTGCATATCGCCTGGTTTGGGATTAAGGTGGCGGATGACACGAAGCGCATCGACCAATTCGGCATGAGTCGATATGTTCAAATCCTGTTCAATTCTATCATAGCGTTTTTTCGAAAGGTCATCGAACTTCTGACTGACAATATCGTAAGCAAGGAGTGTGGAAGGAGTAGCCTTACGTGCCTCGAGCTGCAGGAGCAAACATTCGCGCAGGTCGCGTGCTCCGATACCACTGGGCTCGAGTTCCTGTTGGACAATTTCGACGAGAACGGCCTCAAGGTCTTCGACCGTAGTTTCATAATGTTGGGTCATCTCGAGGTCATCGACCAATTCAATGAGTGGGCGACGAAGGTAACCACTCTCGTCCAAGCAATCGATGATATAGTTAGCCAGATAACGTTCCTCACGGGTAATGTCAAGCACTTCGATCTGCTTCTTGAGATCATCGCGGAAAGAATCTGAATGGGCCGCATTATCTATAGGATTATAATCCTCGTCATCAGGGCTTTGATTGCTCGACGTATTCACAGGGTCATCATCATCATTGTCGAAAGCGACAACATCACCTCTCTCAGTGTCAGGAATAGATGTATCGCCCTCGTCTGCAGAGGCCAGGGTGTCAGAATTGGCCAATTTTTCTTCATCATTCGCATCAAATTCTCCCTCCTCATCACGTTCGGAGCCATTGGTCAAGGTGTCGGGCTGGTCAACCCTCTCCAAAGCGACATTCTCTTGCAACTTATCGTCGATAAGATGTTCGAGTTCATCGCTTGGTGCCTGCACCAATGACGAAACCAGATACTGTTCGGGGTTGTGCTTCTGCTTCGGTTCTGTTCGTATTACTTGTGCCATAAGTTCTTGGATTTGGTTATGGTTCGAGTTGTGCCACACCTAAAAGACGGTCAAAACGAGCTCCGGGCGCGCGATAATAGACATATATGTCATATTGATTGCGTGCTTCATAATAGTTGCCCTCACATACCGACAGAGTAGCACGAGGATCGGATCCGCTTGTGAAATCAGGCACCCACTCCTGTCCACAGAGGAACTGATAATTGTAATGACCTTGCTTCAAAAGGACCTGACCGACGAAACACTGAAGCTCAGGGTCATAATCCATGCGGTAGGCGTCGGTCAGCTCGCCGTAGGTAAAATCCCCTGTCAGATAGATGTTGCCACTCCCTTTGGGGGGCATCGCCCCTGCCAGTTTGAATTCGGCCCAGAAATACTCGCATTCGGTGGCCTCATCATCCACATTGTTCAAAGCATGGACCAGATAATGTCCATGCTGGTCCTGGTCATAACGATAGAAATTACCACTGCGCGCCTGTTGCGTCACTAACTCGGCATGATAGTAGGGTGCATGATAGCGCAACTGTTCAATTCCAAACGTCGCATAATGACGATCGATGAACTCAAAACGACGGAACGTATTACCAGCTTCGAAAATGAGGTCACGATCATGTTCGTACCATGCCTTGCTGGCCTCCATACGTGATGGACGAAGGATATCGCGACGCGTATCGGGACGATGATTCTGTGTCACCACCAGATGCAGGTCGCTGGCCGGGCTAAGGAATGGCAATTTGCTCTGGCTCCATGTACATTGCAAGGTCAATTGCTGATGTTCCTGACGGAAGTCGATGTCGGTGTTGCCACTCACCTCGCCACTCACGAAGGCCATCTGCTCGGTTACACTAAAACAAGCGATGGCCAACTGTTCATCGGGATCGCTTTCCAGATGGAAGATCACTGCATAATTGCCGCTGATGATCAGCTGCACGTCCTCATTGGGGAAGGAGACAGAATAATGCCAATAGTTGATAATAGTATTGAACGAAGGAGACACATCGGTCACGCGCGTCGGTTGAAAGCCATCGACATAATCGAGTTCCGAAAGGTCGTCCTGTTCCCACTGAGCATCACAGTGAATCACCTGATACTGGAGGAAGAGCTCTTCGTCGGAAAGGATATCGAAGGAGATTTCGAGGCTCGAATTCTCGGTGTTGTCGATGACGGGCAGTTTCCGGAAATCGCCATCAGTGATGACCTGCAAGGTCTTCACATCGTTCGAAAGGGGGTGGGTATAGTATGTAGATGCTTGCAATGACATCGAAGCCATTGCAAGCAATCCGTTGAATATGTATGCCGCAAACCTTTTCACTTTACATCACTCCTCTCTCGCGAAGCCTGGTCTGCCAACGCCAAGCATTGGCAAGGGTTTCCTTGAGAGGCACTTGAGCCTTCCAGCCAAGCACGCTGTTGGCGCGACCCGGATTGCCCCAGATCTTCTCGATGTCGCCTTCACGACGTCCCCTGATGACATAGGGAACCTTAACGCCTGTGGCATCCATGAAGGTGTTGACAAGCTCGAGCACCGAAACGCCATTGCCTGTACCGAGGTTATAATACTCAATCTTCTCCTCCGACTTACCCTGAACCATGCGGTCGAGCGCACAAACGTGAGCCTTGGCAAGGTCGGTGACATCGATGTAGTCACGGATGCAGGATCCATCGGGAGTATGGTAGTCGTCGCCAAAAACATTCAGTTCCTTACGGATACCCATTGCCGTCTGGCAAACGTATGGAAGCAGGTTCTGAGGAACGCCACGGGGAAGTTCGCCGATCTCAGCTGTCGGATGAGCACCGATGGGGTTGAAATAGCGGAGAATGATGGCGTTGAAACCTACACCAGTGTGGAGATAGTCCTTGATGATCTCCTCGGCAATCTGTTTGGTGTTGCCGTAAGGAGAAGTGGCAGGCTTGATGGGAGCATTCTCGTCCACAGGGCTCTGATCGGGCTCGCCATAGACGGTGCAGGAGCTTGAGAAGACGAATCCCTTGAGGTGGAAGTCAGCTGCAGCCTCCATCATGTTCATAAGTGAAGATAGGTTATTACGATAGTAAAGCAAAGGCTTCTGGACAGACTCACCGACAGCCTTCGAAGCAGCAAAGTGAATCACGCCAGCAATGGGTCCCTCCTTTTGGAATGCCTGATAGACATCACCCTTGTTGGTGCAGTCGATCTGATAGAATGCTGGGCGTTTGCCAGTGATACGCTCAATTCCATCAACGACTGAGGCCTCCGAATTGGAAAGATTGTCAAATATTACAACGTCATAGCCAGCATTCTGAAGCTCGACGCATGTGTGGCTTCCTATGAAGCCGCAACCACCTGTAAGTACGATTTTATTAGCCATGTTATTTAATTTAAAGGTGTTTCAATGCTGCAAAGATAAGCTTTTTTTCTGAAACATAAAAACATTTTCGTGCTTTTTTTTGACAAAGATGTTATTTTTCCTATTTTTGACAAATTCCTTATACAATAAAAGGGCGTTGTTCACGTTTTATGGTTTAGATACTTTTTCGGATGCGACAAACAAAGGGAAATCATCAGTTGCGTGTGCTTGGTTTAGGCATGATTTGCGCGATACTGTTTGGAAGCTTAGCTTACGGCTATGCTCCCTCAACGATGCATGTCCCCGAGTTACCGCAGAGCCAGGTTGATGGTCCGCAATCACAGAAAAGTGAAGAGGAAAAGGATTCGGTTTATCACAGCCGTTACCCCGTTTCGCCCACCACACCCGACATGGCTCCCGACCTGAAGAAAGCACACCCCGGTGACCTCAAGACACCCGAAAATGTAAAGACGGTTGTGGAGTACGACTGGAAGAACAACCGCTACCTGATCAAAACGATGCTCGGTGAGCAGCAAATCGGCAATCCCATTCCGATGACGATGCAGGAGTACAGTAAATATACCGAGCGGAAGCAACGCGGAGCCTATTTCCTCGACCAGTATCACAAAGCCGTGGAGGAAGAGGAAGGAAAGGGTGACTTTGACCTGCTCGACATGCAGTTCTCCCTCGGCCCAGCCGAGAAGCTATTCGGCCCTGGCGGCATACGTGTGAAGACGCAAGGTTCGGCATCCCTCTCGATGGGCATGAAACACAACGTCGTCGATAACCCCACGCTCTCAGAACGGGCACGCGACCAGTGGACGTTCGACTTCGACGAACAGATCCAGCTCAACATGAAGGCATCCATCGGCTCGAAGATGTCGTTCGACCTTAACTACAATACCCAGGCGACCTTTGACTTCGATGCCACACAATTCAAGCTTGCTTTCGCAGGCGAAGAGGACGACATCGTACAGAACCTTGAAGCTGGTAACGTCTCCATGACCACAGGCAACTCGCTCATCTCGGGTGGTGCTTCACTTTTTGGCATCAAGTCGCAGTTGAAGTTCGGCAAATTGAACATCACTGCTCTCCTGGCGAAGCAGGAATCCACCTCGAAGACCGTATCGTCGAAAGGAGGCGTGACCAAACGCACGTATGAGATCCTACCTACCGAGTACGACGAGAACCGTCACTATTTTCTTGGTCATTACTTCCGCGACACCTATGACCAGAACATGGAGAAGCTCCCGCTCATCTCCTCGGGCATCGAGATCACGAAGATTGAAGTATGGATGACCAACAAGCGGTCGTCGTACGACAATGCCCGCAACATCCTTGCCTTTGCCGACCTTGGCGAAAGCAATCCCGAAGAGATGCAGCATCCCGGTTGGGCCTCAACTACAGGAACTAATGCACCTGCCAATGGGAACAACACACTCTACGCCACCCTGCGTGACAACTACCCAGCCCTGCGTGACATCACACTGGTATCGAGCACTATGCCTACGATTGCTATCCCAGCGTCGGCAGATATGATGGAAAGCGGCGCCGACTACGAGAAAATCGAATCAGCACGCCTGCTCTCTAGTACGGAATATTCGCTCAACTCTGCCTTAGGTTATCTGTCCCTGAAGACACAGATCGACGATGACTGTGTCCTTGCTGTCGCATTCCAATATACCAAGGGAGGACAGACCTATCAGGTCGGTGAATTCAGCACCGATAACTCCGACAATACGTCGAAGACCCTTTATGTGAAGCTGCTGAAATCGACCGCAGGTAATCCCGAGCATTCCATCTGGGACCTCATGATGAAGAACATTTACTCGCTGGGTGTCACCAACCTGCAGCAGTCGAACTTCACCATGCAGATCCAATATCTCACCGACTCCATCGGTGTCTATACCAACTACATCAACGAAGGTCCCATTGCCCAGCAACTGCTGATCAAGGTCATGAACCTCGACCAGTTGAACTCCCATCAGGAACGTCACTCCGATGGACAGTTCGACTGGGTGGCAGGCTACACCGTTCAGGCATCAACCGGACGAATCATCTTCCCCGTCGTCGAGCCCTTCGGCAGCCATTTGGCCAAGAAACTTGGCAATGACCCCGCCCTTGTCTCCCGCTACTGTTACCCGAACCTCTATTCGCAGACGCTGACCGATGCCGAGCAGGATGCTGAACATAACAAGTTCCGCATCAGAGGCGACTATACGGCATCGAGTGGTGCAGAAATCAGCCTGGGAGCCATGAATGTTGCCCGTGGTTCGGTACGCGTCACCGCAGGTGGCACCACCTTGACCGAAGGATCGGATTATACGGTAGATTACACCATGGGCATCGTCACCATCCTCAACGAGTCGATCATCGAAAGTGGCACCAATGTCAGTGTCAGCCTCGAAGACCAGTCGGAATATTCGCTGCAGCGCAAGACCATGATGGGCCTCGATCTGCAATATGACTGGTCGAAGGACCTCACTTTCGGTGCTACGGTTATCAACTTGAGTGAGACACCATTGACCAGAAAGGTTTCGATGTCGGAGATCCCTATCAACAATACCATCTACGGTTTTAATTTCAAATGGAATAAGGACTTCATGTGGCTGACCAATGCGCTTGGCGCCATCCCTTGGATCAAGGCCACTACCCCTTCGAACTTCAGCATCGAAGGCGAATGGGCCCAGCTCATAGCAAGCCATAGCGACGAGATTGGCAGCAACGGGTCAATCTATATTGATGACTTCGAGTCGTCGGAATCTTCGACGAACCTTGCTGTGCCAACTCTCTGGCAACTCTCTTCCACCCCTGCCAGCATCGAGGGACGGGATGTGGGTGGCACGTTGTTCTCCACCGCATACAACGACAGACGCGCCCACCTTGCCTGGTATCGCATCGACAACCTCTTCACTTCGCAAACCAGCAATCTTACTCCAGCACACATCAAGAACGACCTCGTTCAGCTCTGTGATCCGCGCGTTCGTCAGGTGACCTTCGAAGAGATCTATCCCAACAAGGAACTCGAATATGGCGAGACGGGTATCCTTGACGTGATGAACCTCAGTTATTATCCACGCGAACGCGGACAATATAACGTCAGTGCGTCACGCATGCGGAGCGACGGCACACTGATCAATCCCCAAGGGAACTGGGGTGGCATGATGCGAGCCATGGATGTGACTAACTTCGAATCGGCCAACTATGAATACATCGAATTCTGGATGATGGACCCGTTCATCGATGTAGAAGGTGACGACACCTGGAAACCTAACGACGAAGGCAAGCTCATCCTGCAGCTCGGCGAGATTTCGGAAGATATTCTAAAGGATGGTTACAAGTCGTTCGAGAATGGCCTGGATATCAACGGCGATCTCTCAGCCATCAAGGAGACGACATGGGGACGCGTCTCGACACGCACCTCAACGGTCTATGCCTTCGACAATTCGTCCTCGTCACATGCTGCTCAGGACGTTGGTCTCGATGGCTTAAGCACTCTTGACGAAGCCACCTTCCCGACCTATCAAAGCTATGTGGATTCGCTTCGCCAAAAAGTGTCACCCGAAGTGCTCGCATCGTGGCAGAACGACGAGTATTCGCCCATCAACGACCCGGCAGGCGATAACTACCACTACTTCCGTGGCAGCGTTTTGGACAACAACAATGTATCGATCCTGAATCGTTACAAATATATTAATGGTGCAGAAGGCAATGCCCCTTCGACAGCCGACAGCCAGGAATCCTACAGCACAGCCTACAAGAGTACACCCGACGTCGAGGACATCAACTCGGACAACACACTCAACGAAAACGAGCGATTCTACGAATACGATATCGAACTGGTGCGCGGCCACATGAACCTGGCCGAAAACAAATACCTCGCCGACATCAGTACCCGACAAGTGCGTCTGCGCGACGGTCTGACCCACGAAGTGAAGTGGTATCTGTTCCGTGTGCCCCTGCGTTCACCCGACCGCAGAGAAGGCAACATCAGCAATTTCAAGTCCATCCGCTTCATGCGAATGCTCATGACTGGTTGGCAGGAGGCTCAGGTCCTCCGATTGGCCACCCTTGACCTAGTGCGAAGCGATTGGCGCACCTATTCCAACGATCTCTCTGACCCAGGATACCCGCAGAGCAGCGATGCATTGCTTTCATCAAGCACCGTCAATATCGAAGAACACTCGGGCTCCCTTCCAGTCAACTACGTTCTGCCTCCAGGCATCTCGCGTATCGTTACTCCGGGCACCAATGCTGTTCAGCAAAACGAACAGGCTCTGGCTCTGAAGATTTCGAACCTCGATCCGCACGATGCCAAGGCCGTGTACAAGAGCTCCGGTCTCGACCTTCGCCAATACGACAACCTGCAGCTCTTCGCCCACATGCATGCCAATGCAGGCGAGGAAGACCAATTGCAGGATGGCGACCTGGCCGTTTTCCTTCGCGTGGGTTCCGACTACAAGGACAACTATTACGAGTACGAGGTACCGCTCCACAAGACCTTCGCCGGCAATTACAACAACAACTCGACGAGCGACCGACTTCTCGTTTGGCCAGAAGACAACATGATCAACGTGGAGCTATCGAAGTTCACCGCATTGAAGCGTGAACGCAATGCCAAGAAGGAGCAGGGCTACGAAGGCGTAAGTTATACGCTCGAATACTCGGCTTATGACGAGGATAACAAGTCGAACCGAATCTCGGTCAAGGGTAACCCGTCGCTCGGCGAATGTACGGTCTTCATGATTGGTGTGCGTAACGTAGGTCGCGCCACACGTTCGGCTGTCATTTGGGTCAATGAGCTGCGCACCGATGGCATGGACGAAAGCGGTGGCTGGGCAGCACGCGGCAACGCTACGTTGCGCATCTCCGACCTTGCCACCATCAACGGTTCGGGCTCATACACGAGTGCTGGATGGGGCACCGTGGAGCAATCCACCGCCGTGCGTTCGCTGTCGAAGGACTACGAATACAACATCTCTGGTCAGACAGATATAGGCAAGTGGCTGCCCTCGCAAATCAAGCTGAATGCGCCCTTCTACTACAGCTATTCCAAGTCGGTGAGCACGCCAAAATATGATCCGTACAACGAAGACCTCACCGTCGATGAAACACTCGACACCTACCCCACCGATCGTCAGAAAGACTCCATCAAAGCCCTTGTCCAGACCACTGCAGAGACAAAGTCATTGTCGCTGACGGGTGTGAAGTTCGACGTCAAGTCGAAGCATGCGATGCCATGGGATCCTGCCAATGTGACGATGGGATATTCGCAGAACAAACAAACCTCGCACGACCCCACTACAGAATACGAGTACAACAACACGTACAAGGGTAACATCAACTACAACTGGTCGCCATACTTCAAACCCTGGAAGCCCTTTGCGACAAAGAAGGGCAACAACGCCAAGGGGAATGCCAATGCTCGAGCAGGCAGAGATAGCCAGGAACAAAGAAGAGCCAATGCTACCGGCAGCCGAACAAGTGCGTCGAACAGCAAAGCACCCTTCAAGAAACTGAAGGATGACTTCCAATTCAACTGGCTGCCCAACAACATCTCCCTCTCGGCACAGGTCAACCGCACCTACCATGAGGAGCAGTTGAGGAACGTTGAGACGTACGAGTCCGATTTCACCATTCCTGTCTCCTACACCAAGACCTTCACTATGCTGCGTCAGACCAGCATCTCCTGGGACATCACCAAAAGTCTGAAGGTCAATTTCCAGTCGGCTTCGAATGCCAGGATCGACGAACCGGACACCCCCGTGAACCGTTATCTCTATCCCGACGAATATGAACGCTGGAAGGACACCATCTGGACCCAGATATGGAAACTGGGAACTCCGGTGGACTACAACCAGTCGTTCGACGTCACATGGAACATCCCCATCAACAAGATCACCTGGACCGACTGGGTCAACCTGTCGGCCAAGTACAAATCCACTTACCAATGGAACCGTGGCACCCAGATCGATGAAGAGACATCGACTGGCAACACCATCCAGAACAATGCACAATGGCAGATCGACGGCAAATTCAACTTCGAGACGCTGTACAACAAGTCCAAGTTCCTGAAGAAGGTAAACGACAAGTTCAAGGCCCAACAGTCGAACAATAGCCGCAACAACCGCAATCAGCTCAAGAACGACAACAAAAAGAAACAAAACGACACCAAGTCCAAGGCGAAGAAGGACTACAAACAACAGATCAAACTGATCGGGAACGACACCACCATCGTCCTCAAGCATTCACTCGACACGCGTCGCATCATTGTCTCGGCTAAGGACAACGAGACCGGTCTTACCTATCCGCTCAATTACAAGAGGGTTGACAACAATAGCATCCGAATAAGCACTGCGGACAGTGCGACTATCGAGGTGGTAATCAAGGCAGGCAAACCCTTTGACGACGAGACCTGGTACAAGACTTTGCAGGTCGGCTCACGAATCCTCATGGCAGTGCGCAGCATCCAGGTAGGCTACAAGCAGACGCAAGACACCTATCTGCCCTATTTCCAGTCGAACGTGGGAGACTTCTACGGACAGGGGCCGAGCGATGTCGGTCTCGTGCCAGGACTGGGCTTTGCATTCGGCCTCGAAAATGGCGAATCCTTCACTGAGAAAGCAGCACGCAACGGTTGGCTGATCGTCAACGATTCGCTCACCTCTCCTGCTGTATATAACTTCACGAAGGACCTCACCTACTCGGCCGTCCTTGAACCCTGGACCGGTCTGAAGATCAATATCAACGGAACGTGGAAGAACAATGAACGCAAGTCCAACCAGTTCATGTATCCCGACCTTCCCATCACCCGTTCAGGCTCATTCCAGATGACCACCATCGCCATCGGCTCCAGCTTCGGAGGCAATGATGCTGGCGACAACTATTCGAGTGAGGTCTTCCACCAGTTCATCCTCAATCGAGAAATCATCTACCAGCGTCTTCTTGCAAAATATGCCGAAGCAGTCTTCCCAGCCGAGGGCGGATTCATCAGCAATATGGACAACAAGAGTTTTGCAGGAAAGAATGTTGTCAGCTACAATCCCGAGACAGGACTTTACGAACAGCCTTTTGGAGCCTCGCGAATCAATTCGAGCGATATCCTAGTTCCTGCCTTCGTGGCAGCCTATCTGGGCGGTGATGCACACACCGTCAGCCTCAACCCGATTCCCAAGATGTGGAAGGCATTGCCCAACTGGAAGGTCACTTACGATGGCCTGCTTCAGCTGTTCCCGAAACTCTCGAAGTGGTTCAAGACCATACAGTTCAGCCATGCATATAACTGTACGTACGCCATCGGCAACTACCAGACCTACACCAACTATGTCGAACTGGAAGAAGGTCTTGGTTATACGCTCGATGTAACCAATAACTGCCCGCTGCCCTCGTCGGAGTTTGATATCGGCACAGTGACATTGACCGAGAGCTGGGCACCTCTTGGTGGCGTGAACGCAACACTTGTCAATGGTCTTACCGTGAGAGGCGAATACAAGCATACACGGTCGGTTTCGCTGGCGATGTCGAGTGCACAGATCACCGAAAACGTCTCGAAAGACATGACCCTCGGACTTGGCTATAAGATTCTCAACTTCAACCAGAAGATTGGCATGCCCGACGGCAATCAAAAGGGCGTAAGCCACGACCTCAACCTAAAGTTTGACATGACCTACAAGAACCAGATGTCACTGCTTCGCAAAATCAACGACGAATATACACAAGCCACTTCCGGCAACTCCGCTTGGTCATTCAAGTTCTCGGCCGATTACCAGTTCTCCAAAATGCTGCAGATGAAACTCTACTATGACAGGCAGGTCAACACACCGCTCATCTCGACATCTTATCCTACGGTCAACAGCGATTTCGGCATGACATTGACCCTCCAACTCACCCGCTAAAATGCAAAATAAGGGGGGCACAAACGACTCTAAACTTACAAATCGGACATGTTTCGCCAAAAAATATGTCCGATTTTTTTGTTACATTATAAATAATGAGTATATTTGCGCGCGATTTTTAACGCGTAATAAGCAATAAAACAAGATACATTCTATGAACATTTCCTACAAGTGGCTGAAGGATTATCTGAAGTTCGACCTCACACCCGAGGAGACTTCGGCAGCCCTTACTTCCATCGGTCTCGAAACAGAAGGCGTTGAAGAGATCGAATCCATCCGCGGTGGTCTCAAGGGCCTTGTCATCGGACAGGTGCTGACATGTGACGTACACCCCAACTCCGACCACATGCACGTCACCACCGTTAACTTAGGCAATTCACAGTGGGTAGCAGATGCCTACGGCACACTCTGCACGAAGGACGAGGCCGGTAACACCATCGCACAAATCGTTTGTGGAGCTCCCAATGTGGCAGCTGGTCAGAAGGTTGTCGTTGCCACACTCGGCACCACCCTTTATGATGGCGATCAGACCTTCAACATCAAGAAAGCCAAGCTGCGTGGTATAGAGTCGAACGGCATGATCTGTGCCGAAGACGAGATTGGTGTCGGCACCGACCACAGCGGAATCATCGTTCTCCCCGAAGACACTCCCGTTGGTATGCCTGCCTCCGAATATTATCATCTGGAGAGCGACTATCGCATCGCTGTTGATATCACTCCTAACCGCGTGGACGCAGCTTCCCACTACGGAGTGGCCCGCGACCTCAATGCGTACCTTGGTGCGCATGACCTCCCACACGAACTCACCAAACCATCCGTTGAAGAATTCGAGAAGGTTCTTGAGTCAGACAAAGCCATCCACGTGGATTACAAGCCTATCTCCATCTCAGTCGAAAATACTGAAGCTTGTCCACGATATTCCGGTCTCACCATCGCAGGTGTGACCGTGAAGGAGTCGCCCGAGTGGCTGCAAAACCGTCTGAAGGCCATCGGACTTCGTCCCATCAACAATATCGTCGATATCACCAACTACATTCTATTTGAGACTGCCGTGCCCATGCACACCTTTGATGCCGATAAGATCAAAGGTGGTCAGATTGTCGTTAGGACCTGCGCCAACGGCACTCCCTTCATTACCCTCGACGGACAGGAACACAAGCTTTCAGAGAGCGACCTGATGATCTGTAATGCCGAAGACCCCATGTGCATCGCTGGTGTATTCGGTGGTCTCGAATCGGGCACAACGGAGCAAACCACCAATGTCTTCCTCGAGTGCGCCTGCTTCCATCCTACCTGGGTTCGCAAGACGGCACGCCGTCAGCAGCTTTCGACGGATGCATCCTTCCGTTATGAGCGTGGCGTTGACATCAACAACATCCCCTACGCACTTCGTCGTGCTGCCCTCCTTGTCAAGGAGTTGGCAGGTGGTACCATCGTAAGCGACATTCAAGATGTTTATCCTGTCAAAAATGTTCCGGCTGTCGTTGATCTCACCTACAAGCGCGTCAATACGCTCTCGGGCATCAAGATTGCTCCTGAAAGGGTGAAGCAGATTCTCGGACTCCTAGAAATGGAGATTCTCTCGGAGAATAATGAAGGCTTAACGATACAGATTCCCGCTTACCGTGTGGATGTCACCCGCGACTGCGATGTCATCGAAGACATCCTCCGCATCTATGGCTACGACCGTGTGGAACTCCCTGGCACCGTACGTACCAGCGCCGTCGGAAGGACTGCAACTGATGTCTCAAACAGCCTCCAGCTGATCATCAGCGAACAGCTCACTGGTGCCGGCTTCAACGAGATCTTGTGCAATTCGCTTACGGCCGAGGCATTCTATGAGGGTCTGGAGACTTATCCACAGAGCAAGCTTGTCCACGTGATGAACCCGCTTTCGAGCGACCTCAACGTGATGCGACAGACACTCCTCTTCGGTGGTCTGCAGTCCATCAGCCGCAACATCAATCACAAGTCGCCCAACTGTCGCTTTTACGAGTTCGGCAACACCTCCTTCTATAATGCCGACAAGCAGGCTGTGATCAACAACCAGGTGGCCAGTGGTGAGAAGACGGCGCTCGAAGTACAACAAGAAGGCCGTGCCCTCGCCGGTTATTCCGAGGAAAGTCATCTGGGTCTTTGGCTGACGGGCAATCGCCATCAAGGCTCGTGGGCTGTAGCCGATACAAAGGCCACCGTCTTCGAACTCAAGGCAGCTGTGCTCAACATCCTGAGGCGTCTTGGCCTCGACATCGCACTGCGCCAGAAACAGTTCAACTCCGACATCTTCGCCATTGGCCTTGACATCACTAATCCAAAAGGCAAGGTGCTGGCAACCCTTGGTATCGTTTCGAACAAGATACTGACCCGCTTCGACATTGATCAGGAGGTTTGCTATGCTGACCTCAACTGGAAAGCCCTCATGAAGGATGCTGCCAAGGTGAAAGTGGAGCAGCAGGAGATTGCCAAGTTCCCACCAGTGAAGCGTGACCTGGCCCTTCTCGTTGACCAGAGCGTACAGTTCGCCGACATCGAGCGCATAGCCTACGACACCGAAAAGCGTCTCCTCAAGAGCGTCTCCCTCTTCGACGTTTATGAAGGCAAGAATCTCCCTGCCGGCAAGAAGTCGTATGCCATCTCCCTCATTCTCCAGGATGCCGAGAAGACACTCAACGACAAGGCTATCGATGCCACCATGCAAAAGTTCATCAAGATGTTTGAGACGAAACTTGGTGCATCGCTTCGTTAATTCTTTCTGAAACATAAATCAAAAATTATAAAACCCTAAGATAATTAAAAGACAAAACTATGGGAAGAGCGTTTGAATATCGCAAAGCACGCATTATGGCGCGCAACAGCAAGAACAGTAAGATGTTCTCAAAACTCAGCAAGGAAATTACTATGTGCGTGAAGGCTTCTGGTCCTGATCCCGACAACAACAGCCGTCTGCGTACCCTCATTGCAACTGCCAAGTCGGCAAGTATGCCCAAGGATACCATCGATCGTGCCATCAAGAAGGGCAGCGACACCGATGCCGGCAACTATAAGGAGCTTACCTACGAAGGATACGGCCCATTCGGCATCGCTATCGTCGTGGAGGCAGCTACCGACAACAATACCCGTACCGTTGCCAACGTACGTTCTTACTTCACCAAGTACGGCGGCACCCTCGGCACCTCTGGTTCGCTGAGCTTCCTTTTCGCTCACAAATCAGTTTTCACCGTGAAGGCCAAGGAAGGCGTTGACATGGACGAGCTCGAACTCGAACTGATCGACTACGGTGTAGATGAGTTGTACTTCGACGAGGAAGAGAACACCATCACCGCTTACGGAGAGTATGAGTCGTATGCCCAGATGCAGCAGTATTTCGAAGAGAACGGTTTCGAGATCGTCAGTGCCGAATTCGTACGCATTCCCAACGACACCAAGGAAGTGACGCCAGAGCAGCGCGAGACCCTCGACAAGCTGCTTGCCAAGTTTGATGAAGACGAGGATGTCACCAACGTCTTCACCAACATCAAGGAGGAGGACGAGGAGGAGGAATAACTCCTCCTGCTCACCTTTCTTAATTCATCATTGGCAAATTTTTCGCGCGTACATCTTATTATATGTCAATTCAACTACAAAAGATACAGGAACTAATCAAGAATCGCGAGACAGCACGCCTTGGCGGTGGCGAGAAGCGCATTGCTGCCCAGCATGCCAAAGGCAAGCTGACCGCTCGCGAGCGTATCGATGCGCTTGTCGATCCAGGTTCGTTCGAAGAGACCGACATGTTCCTTGTCCATCGTTGCACAAACTTCGGCACGGACAAGTCACACCCGTTTGGCGACGGTGTTGTAACTGGTTCGGCCACCATCGGCGGACGTCTTGTCTTCCTCTATGCCCAGGACTTCACCGTTAGCGGAGGATCGCTCAGCGTCACCATGGCCGAGAAGATTTGCAAGATCATGGATATGGCCATGCGTGTAGGCGCTCCGTTCATCGGACTGAATGACTCGGGTGGCGCCCGCATCCAGGAGGGTATCGCGTCGATGGCCGGTTTCGGCGAGATCTTCGAACGCAATATCCTGGCTTCGGGAGTCATCCCGCAGATCTCCTGCATTATGGGCCCATGCGCAGGCGGGTCGGTCTATTCCCCTGCCCTCACCGACTTTGTACTGATGGTCAAGAACACGTCCTACATGTTCCTCACCGGCCCCAAGGTCGTCAAGGAGGTGCTGGGCGAAGTTGTCGATCAGGAGCAGCTCGGTGGCGCATCGGTTCATGCCACCAAGTCGGGTGTTGCCCATTTTGCTTCCGAAAATGAGGAGGAAGCCATCGGGATGATCCGTCAGCTGCTCAGCTATATCCCCCAGAACAACATGGAGGAGGCACCTCGCATCAAATGCACCGACCCCGTGGACCGAATGGAGGATTCCCTCAACGAAATCATACCCGAGTCAGCCAACCAGGCCTATGACATGTATCAGGTCATCGCCTCCATTGTTGACCATGGCGAAATGTTCGAAGTACATGCCGGCTGGGCCAAGAACATCATCGTAGGTTTTGCCCGCATGAACGGACAGAGCGTCGGCATTGTAGCCAATCAGCCCAGGGTGATGGCAGGTTGTCTCGATTCGAATGCTTCACGTAAGGCAGCACGTTTCGTGCGATTCTGCGATGCGTTCAACATCCCGCTTGTCACACTGGTTGACGTACCGGGCTTCCTTCCCGGCACGGGACAGGAGTACAATGGCGTCATCGACCATGGTGCCAAGTTGCTCTATGCCTACGGCGAATCCACCGTTCCCAAGGTCACTGTAACCCTCCGCAAGAGTTACGGAGGCTCGCATATCGTGATGAGCTGCAAGCAGCTTCGCGGCGACGTCAACTACGCCTGGCCCTCGGCCGAGATTGCGGTCATGGGTTCTGGTGGTGCCGTCGAGGTGCTCTATGGCAAGGAGATCAAGGCTGCCGAAACCCCAGAGGCCAAGGCAGAGATCATTCAGGAGAAGAAGGCCGAGTACGAAAAACTCTTCTGCAACCCCTATGATGCGGCCCACAAGGGTTACATCGATGATGTCATCGAGCCTCGCAACACCCGTTTCCGCGTCATCCGTGCCCTTGAGAAGCTTCACAACAAGCGTGTCGAAAACCCCGCCAAGAAGCATGACAATCTGCCGCTCTAAGGCTTTATGCACTCTCGCCAATAAGCGGGAATCCTATAAGAACATGATGAAGAAAACAACAATCATTGCCTCGATGCTGGCTGGTGCAGCTCCTGTTGCACTGGCAAGCAATGCCGACAACTTCGCCCAGAACGATCCCATCGGCTGGATGATGGCCATCATCTCCATGTCGGTGGTCTTCACCGCTCTGGTCGTCCTTTTCCTGTGCTTCAAGTACATCTATCCTCTTTTTGCCCTGTTTGGTCTGAAGATGATGAAGTCGGCCCATCGCAAGAAGCAGTTCGAACAGATCACTGATAGGCGCGCGCAGATGCATCGCAACATGAAGGTGGTCGAGAAGTCGTCGGGCAAGGAGGTCGATGATGTTGCCCTCGCAGCCGCCATAGGCGTTGCGCTCTTCCTGCATGAAGATGGCATGCATGACAAAGAGTCAAATGTTCTCACCTTGGCACCCAACAAAAGTTCCTGGACGGGTGCCGGCAACAACCAGAAACGCTCACCCATCCGTCGTTTCTAAACCCATAGAGCTTTTTTTTTGATGAAGACCTATAAAATGAAGATCAATGGCAACGAATATGAAGTTGCCATCAAGGACGCCAACGGGCAGAACATCGAAGTCGATGTCAACGGCAAGACTTACACCGTTGAACTCGCCGATACTGCTCGTGCTGAACGTCCCACGCCTGTCATCACTCGCCCTGCTGTGCCTTCACCAGCCACCGTCACCCCTACAGTCGTTCCGTCTCCGCAGGGGGACACCCATGCCATCGGCGCCACCAAGTCGCCGTTGCCAGGCACTGTGCTCAGCATCAATGTCACCGTTGGCCAATCGGTCAAGGCCAACGATGTAGCCATCGTCCTCGAAGCAATGAAGATGGAGAACAACATCAACTGTGGACGCGATGGCGTAGTAAAGGCTATTTATGTCCAAAAGGGAGACAATGTCCTTGAGGCTGCCGACCTCCTCCTCATTGAATAATAAATGAGAATCAAGCGCATATATACGTTCATGCTGCAGACTTTTCTGCCGCTCTTCCTCATGACGTTCTTTATCTGCCTCTTCATCGTGTTGATGCAGTTCCTGTGGCGTTATGTGGGAGATTTGGTAGGCAAGGGACTGGGCATCGACATCCTTGCGCAACTCTTCTTCTACGCCTCGCTCACCTTTGTTCCAATGGCGTTGCCGCTAGGCATCCTCTTGGCTTCATTGATGACGTTCGGCAACCTGGGCGAGAGCCTTGAACTATTGGCGATGAAGGCTTCAGGCATCTCTTTGCTCAAGATCATGAAGCCACTTACGGCCTTCATGGTTGTGCTGGCCATTGCCACGTTCTTCTTCCAGGACCGCATTCTGCCCTTGGCCAATACAAAGATGTACTCCATCCTCATTGGCATCAAGCACACCTCGCCCGAACTTGAGATCCCCGAAGGCATCTTCTACAAGGAGATCAACAACTACAACATCTACGTCGATCACAAGGACTACGATACGGGTATGTTGTATGGAGTGACTATCTATATCTTCGATGGTTCCAACATCGAGGACGCGACCGTTACCGTAGCCGACAGCGCCAAGATTGCCCTGGCCGAAACCGGCAAGCACCTCAAACTCACCCTTTGGAGCGGTCAGCAGGTGGGTACATTCCGTCAAGGCACCGGCAACAGCTACCAGCAACAGCAGAAACACCCCAAGTATCGTCGCGAATCCTTCTCCGAGAAGGAAGTGTATATTCCTTACGATAATGGATTCGACACCGACGAAGAGTCTATCTCCGACCGCCATGTCGGCAAGAATCTGGCTCAACTGTCACATTCAGTGGACTCCCTCAACCAGCGAATCGATTCCATCAATTACGGATATGGGAAGAAACTGGTAAAAAGTGTCTACTACACCAGTGTACGCGAATCGGTCAAGGACGATTCGGCATACTTCGCCGAAAAAACCGAAAAGCCCCAGAAGATGGTGATCGACCTCGACAGCATCTATGCATCTCTGACTCCGGAACAGATGGAGAAACTGACCGAGAAGGCGACATCACGGGCGAAAAACGTTATCCAGACCTTCGCCATCCAACGTGAGATGCAGGCTTTCGAGCAGAAGAATGTGAACTATCACGCCATCGAGATGCACCGCAAGTTCACACTCTCCGTAGCTTGTCTGTTGTTCTTTTTCATCGGAGCACCACTTGGAGCCATCATCCGCAAAGGTGGCATGGGCATTCCAATCATCACAGGTGTACTCTTCTTCATCTTCTACTACATCATCGACAATACGGGCTACAAGGCCGCCAAGAACGGCTCGATGCAACCTTGGTTCGGCACTTGGCTCTCCTCGATGGTTCTTGCTCCCATTGGCATCTGGCTGACATGGCGTGCCGTCAACGACTCGCCGCTCTTCGACTGGGACACCTACAAAATACGCTTCACCCAGCTTATGCGAAAGCTGATGCGTCGCAGTCGTCCCATCCTCGAGTTTGCCAAGAGACATCGCGAGCAGCGAAGCAACCACAGCGCATTCTTTGGCCGCAGGTTACGCAAGCGTAATAACACCGCCAATCCATTCTCATAGATAGAACATATAATTCACAAAGAAATTTAAGGTATTTGTATGGAAAATTTATCAGCACGCCTCTATGCATTGTCGCCATCAGCTACGCTGGCCATGTCACAGAAGAGTCAAGAGCTCAAGAGTCAAGGCCTCGACATCATCAACCTGTCGGTCGGCGAACCGGACTTCTTTACTCCTGACCACATCAAGGAAGCTGCAAAGAAGGCTGTAGACGACAACTTCTCGTTCTACACCCCAGTCCCCGGCTATATGTCTCTTCGTGAGGCTATCAGCCGCAAACTCAAAAGAGAAAACAATGTAGAATTCTCGCCGGCTCAGATTGTCGTGGGCAATGGTGCCAAGCAGGAGATCTGCAATGTCATACTATCCATCGTCGACAAGGGCGACGAAGTAATTATTCCCACCCCGGCATGGGTGAGCTACTTCGAGATGGTCAAATTGGCTGAAGGTGTCAACGTGCCTTTCCATTGTGGCCAGGAACAGGATTTCAAGATCTTGCCTCAGCAACTCGAGAGCCTCATCACCCCTCGTACCAAGGCATTCCTCTTCTGTTCACCCTCCAACCCCACGGGTGCCATCTACAGCAAGGAGGAGTTGGCAGCCATCGTCGAGGTGCTGGCCAAGTATCCGCAGATCATCGTCATCGCTGACGAGATCTACGAACATATCACCTACTGCGGACAGCCCACCTCCATCGCCTCCTTCCCCGCTATGCGGGATCGTGTGGTCATCATCAATGGCGTTTCAAAGGCTTATGCTATGACAGGCTGGCGCATCGGTTTCTGTGCCGCTCCCGCCTATATTGCCAAGGCTGTCAACAAGCTTCAGAGCCAATACACCTCCGGCTGTTCCAGCATTGCCCAGAAGGCTGCCGAAGCTGCCTACAATGGCCCACAGGATTGCGTCGAGCTGATGCGTCAGGAGTTCGAACGCCGTCGCGACCTCATCTGCTCGGCCGTACAGAATATCCCAGGTTTCCGTCTCGACAAGAAACCCAGCGGTGCCTTCTATGTCTTCCCCGACGTCAGCGCCCTCTATGGCAAACGGACGCCAGAGGGCAAGTTGATTGCCAATGCCGACGACGTTGCCATGTACCTGCTCGAAGTGGGTCACGTGGCTGGTGTGAGCGGAGAAGCCTTTGGTGACCCCTCATGCATCCGTTTCAGCTATGCCACCTCGCAGGCCAAGATTGCCGAGGCCATGCAACGCGTTCGAGAGGCTGTGTTGAAACTCAGCTGATTCATCAACATGTGTGAACTGAACATCATACAATCTGTAATACTTTCATAAATGCTCAAATTAACCAAATACGTTTGCCTAGCTCTTTGGGGAATCTTTATCCTCGGTCTTCTGATCGGAGGAGGTGTCCTGTGGGCCATTTCCAATGGTTACATTGGCGAAATGCCGTCCATCGAGGAACTTGAGAACCCACAGAGCAAGTATGCTACCATCGTCTATTCGGCCGATTCCGTCGAACTGGGTCGTTTCAGCCGTGCCAAGGAAAACCGTGTCTTCATAAACTACAACGAGTTGTCGCCCAACCTGATCAATGCACTCGTAGCTACTGAGGATGCCCGATTCCTCGATCACTCCGGCATCGACATCAAGGCCCTCTTCCGTGCAATCTTCAAGACCGTCTTGCTTCACCAGCGTTCGGCTGGTGGTGGTTCCACCATTACCCAGCAGTTGGCCAAGCAGGTTTATACCAAGGAAGTGGCCTCGAACATCTGGGAACGTGCCATGCAGAAACCTATCGAATGGGTCATCGCCGTCAAGCTCGAGAAGCTTTACACCAAGGAGGAGATCATCAACATGTATCTCAACCATTTCGATTTCTGCTACAATGCCGTCGGCATCCGTTCAGCTGCACGCATCTACTTCGACAAGCTCCCCTCCGAGCTCGATGTCGATCAGTCGGCCATGCTCGTGGGCATGCTTCAGAATCCCTCGCTCTACAATCCTATCCGTCGTCCCGAGAAGACGAAGAATCGTCGTACCATCGTGCTCAACCAGATGCTCAAGACCGGCTACCTTACCGAAGCCGAGTACAACGACTACAAGGAGCGTCCTCTCCTGCCCCAGACCGACAACAAGGGCAATTACAAGCTTGCCCACTCGGCCGACCACAAGGAAGGCATGGCTCCCTATCTGCGTGAATATCTGCGCAAGATCATGCGTGCCAACAAGCCCAACCGCTCTCGCTACGCTTCATGGCAGGATCAGCAGTTCTACGACGACTCACTTGCTTGGGAGACCAATCCTCTCTATGGTTGGTGCAACAAGAACAAGAAACCCGATGGATCGCACTACGACCTCACCACCGATGGTCTTCGCATCTACACCAGCATCAATTCCCACATGCAGCAGTATGCCGAAGAGTCGCTTGTCGAACATCTTCGCGACTTCCTGCAGCCTGCATTCACCAAGGAGAAGCAGGATCAGCCCAATGCCCCCTACAGCCGCAAGCTCACCGACGAGGATGTAAAGAACTCCCTGCGTCGTGCCATGCGACAGTCCGAGCGCTACAATAAGATGAAGTCGAACGGCTTATCCGCCGAAGAGATCGAGAAGGCTTTCCAAAAGCCCATCGACATGAAGTTGTTCTCGTGGGCCGGTGAGATCGATACCATCATGAGCCCTTGGGATTCGTTGCGTTGGCAGAAGCAGTTCCTGCGTGCAGGTTTCATGTGCATGGATACCCTGGGTTATGTCAAGGCTTACGTCGGCGGACCCGACTTCGCCTTCTTCCAGTACGACATGGTGACAGCTGGTCGTCGTCAAGTAGGTTCTACCATCAAGCCCCTGCTTTACACCTTGGCCATGGAGGAAGGACGCACACCCTGCGACGAGGAACTCAACACCCAACCTGTGCTCTACGACGCCATCGGACGTCCCTGGACGCCACGCGATGGTGGCAGACAGCGCATTGGCGAAATGGTTACCCTGCGATGGGGTCTCATGCGATCTAACAACTGGATCTCCGCACGTGTGATGAGTCGCATGACGCCCGAGCATTTTGTCGATTTTCTCCACTCGGCCGGCGTCCGCAATCGTCTCGACCCCGTACTCTCGCTCTGTCTGGGTTCTTGCGATATCTCTGTCGAAGAGATGGTCACTGCCTATTCGGGCTTCCCTGGTCGCGGCATGCGCAGCCAACCACTCTATGTCGTGTCCATCTGCGACAACTCGGGCATGGAACTTGCCCACTTCACCCCCGTCCGCAAGGAAGTCTTCTCGGCCGAAGCTTATTATAAGATGCTGCCCATCCTTCGCGACGTAGTAGATTATGGTACGGGTGCACGCATCCGTTCACGCTATGGCATCACAGCTCCCATGGGCGGCAAGACGGGTACTACCAACGACAACTCCGATGGCTGGTTCATGGCCTTCACTCCCGGACTCGTCGGTGGTACATGGGTAGGTGGCGAAGAGCGCACCATCCATTTCGACCGCACATCGGAAGGTCAAGGTGCTTCGATGGCATTGCCCATCTGGGCACAGTTCATCAAACGAGTGCTCGCCGATCCTACTCTCCCCTATTCGTCGACTGATACGTTCTACTATCCTTCGGGCTACGACCCATGCACCGTCGAAGGTGCCTTTGAGCATGAGGAGGAGATTCCTGAGAACGACAACAGCTTCTTCGATTAAATGCATATAAATCATCACTTGGTGATTCAATATATTTATTATTACATTATTAACCCTTAATCAACAATCTGCTCTATGAAAAAGTACTTTGCAGAATTGGTTGGCACCTTCGTGCTTACCCTTCTTGGCTGCGGCACTGCCGTTAGCCTCAACTGTGGCATCGACACTGCATCCGTAGTCGGCACTGCCCTTGCCTTTGGCCTTGCCGTTGTTGCTATGGCTTACACCATCGGCGGCGTCTCCGGTTGCCACATCAACCCGGCCATCACCCTGGGCTGCCTCATTTCCGGTCGTATCTCTGGCAAGGACGCTTGCGGTTACATGGTATTCCAGGTTATTGGTGCCATCCTCGCTTCGTGTGTTCTCTACCTCTTGGTTTCCACTTCTCCCGAACTCGCACTCGGCACCAAGACTGGCGCTAACGCTTGCGCAGGCACCGTCACCAACGGCCTCATTGCCGAAATCGTGCTCACCTGCCTCTTCGTGCTCGTAGTACTCGGCTCCACCGATGCCAAGAAGGGCGCTGGCAACTTCGCTGGCCTCGCCATCGGTCTCTCGCTCGTGCTCATCCACCTCGTAGGCATTCACTACACCGGCACCTCTGTGAACCCCGCTCGCTCCATCGGCCCAGCTCTCTTCGAGGGTGGCAAGGCTCTCAGCCAGCTCTGGGTATTCATCGTTGGTCCATTCGTAGGTGGCGCTCTCGCTGCATTCATCTGGAAGTTCATCGGCTCCGACGACGACAAGTAATTAACACCATAATCATGCCCTGCCCGCATTGTGGCAGGGCATTACCTTTACTATGAAAAAAGATATCAAGCAAATTGTCCTCACAGGTGGTCCTTGCGCTGGAAAGACTACCGCCCTGGTGCGCATCAACGAGTATTTATCCAACCTCGGTTACAAGGTTTTCACCGTACCCGAAATTCCGACCATGGTCACTGCGTCGGGATGGAGCTACCTCACCAGCAACCATGATTTCTACTACGAAGGTGAGAAGATAATTCTCGAACTCCAGCTCGAAATGGAGGACAAGATGCGTCGCCTGGCTGAAACGTGTACTGAACCGAGTGTTATCATTTGCGATCGCGGTGCCCTTGATATCTCAGCCTACATCTCGCCCGAGATGTACGACGAACTCTGTGCCGCCTGCCACACCAATGCCGACGAACTGCGTCATGGCAACCGTTATGATGCCGTCCTGCACATGGTTTCCGCAGCCGACGGTGCCGAGAGCTTCTATACGACGGCCAACAATGCATCACGCTACGAGAAAGCCGACGAAGCAGGACTGAAGCTTGCCCGCGAACTCGACAAGAAGGTGATACAGGCATGGACCGGACATCAGCACTTGCGCGTCATCGACAACCGCAAGGATTTCGAACAGAAACTCAATCGTGTCCTCTACGAAATCAACTCTGTGCTCGGCTTACCACAAGCCATCGTCGAGGAACGCAAGTATATCGTCGAACTCATCGGCGAAGTGCCCAGCGACTGCATCGAGAGCTATATCCAACAAACCTATCTCTCTTCCGAACCTGGCTCCGAAGTGCGCATCCGTCGCCGTGTCACGGGCAACCACACCGTCAATATCCACACTACACGCCGCCGCATTTCCAACAACGAGGAAATTGTTACCGAGCGTCAAGTGTCCAATGCGCTTTACGAGACTCTCCTACTACAGGCCGATCCCTATCGTCACACCATCAGCAAGCACCGCAAGAGTTTCATTGCAGGTGGACAGTTCTTCGAACTCGATGCCTACGAGGCACCACACGAAGGCCTGATGATTCTCGAAACCAAAGGCATCGCCTGTCATGCAGATCTTCTTTTGCCTCCATTCCTCCGCATCGTCAAGGACATTACCGGCGACTTCGACTATTACAACTACAATCTGGCTTTGCGCAAGTAACAAAAAAGCGTCTCTCAACGAGACGCTTTTTTATCTATTTTACCATTCAAATCAAAGGCTTATCAGGAACTGTTCGCCCCACGATACAAGCAAGTCATGACCTTGGGGATTGAGGTGGGCACGATCGCTCGGATGCTGGAAGTACTGCCGACGGAACTCCTCATTCTCCACCTCGATGCCGCTCGTCGTAGCAGCATTGAGAAAGGGGAAACCGTGACGCTCGCAGGCTTCCTGTATGGCACGCATCACCACGGGAAAGCCTTCGTACGACACATTCCATGGCGATACTACAGCAATCTTGGCTTTCGGATATTTATTGCGCAGACCCATGTAGAAATCCTCCAGATGTTCAAGGAAAGCAGCCAGCGAATCCTTGCTCTGCGTAACGAAATAGGCATCGTTGTGACCGGCCACCACAAGGACATAATCGGCCTCATCCACCATATCGGCATAGCGCACATAGAGCGCCTTGCCGAAGTTGCGATTCGTGCGGTCGAAGGCGATGGCACCACCGTTTCGACCATAGTTGTTATAGGTCATCCCATGCTTGGCAGCCACCTTGTAGTGCCAAGCGTTTTCGTAAGGCTGGCGATGGTTCTGCACATAGCTGTCGCCAATGATGTTGATGGTCTTTCCTGCCAACGGGTCGGTCTTGAGTGGCTCGATGGTGATGGGACCACCGTATGGATTGAAATCGCACAGCAGATCATCGCCCTTCAGTATCAAGGGCAGGTTCTTACCGTCCTGCACCGCACGATATCCGAAAACCTTCTTTGCTGCCTTCGTCCCGGGCTTGGGCATACCACTCACCTTCAAGGTCAGTTTCTCGGTGAAGAGCACAGGATCCAAATCCAACGAAGGCGTCACCGTAATGATGCCCTTCTTCTTGACCACATCAAGTCGGACGGCATCGCGTTCGGCCACGTAGGCGCCGACCTTCGCAAAGGTCTCGGTCCAGATTGTATCGCTCTTGTACGCCAGTTCGCGGAACAAATCCCACAGCACCCACGGCTCTTCCCAATGGTCCCACGCCGTGTAGATACCATGAGTCATCGTCACACCCCAGGAGCCCTCGTCAATCTGCTGCCTGAGCCATTGTCCGATGCTCTCGCGCGTCTGGTGCGAGTCAGCTTGTCCCAATCCGAACTGATACTCACGATTGCAGATCCTGCCCTCCAGGGTGGCCGCTCTCACACGGTCATCCACGGCATTATACGGATAGATGAACGTGACAGGACGTTTCCCCGTCTCCTTTTCTATGGCCGAATCGTTCCGGGCTATCTCCATGTGCAACGAATCGTCGCCCAACTCTGTCAGATGAGGATGCGACCACGAGTGATTGCTCAACTCATGGCCCGAACGCACCAGCGAGCGACATTCCTCCCACGTCATACGCGGAGAATAATGGTCATCCAGGTCTCCCAGCACACTTGCGTTGATGGCAAACGTCGCCTTCAATGCATATCTGTCCAGATGAGGTGCAATGAGCGTATAATCTTCCTGCACTCCATCGTCGAACGTCAGGCTCACCGCACACTGCCGATCCCCTTGGAACCGTGCCACACTCACTTCCTGCGCCGTAGCAAGCATACCCACCGAAAACATAGACATCAGTACATAAATGCTTTTCATATTCCTGATAATTACATGATAATTCGTGTTCTAATCACGCTGCAAATATATGAATAAAAAACTGAATGACCAAAAAAATCAGCGGAATAGTCTCCATTCCGCTGATTTTTCTCATTGAAGTCGGCTCTTCTCTTCGTTTCCTGCACCCGTGCCCCTATACTTCGAACGTGTTACGTTGAAGTTGTACGACAAGGTGATGCCCACTTTTTGCGTGTATTGATATACATCCTGCACCGTCTTTCCGATGTCATAGTAGGTGGTTGCCTTAGTCCTGATGGTACGGAAGATGTCGTTGGCGTAAAGCGTGCACGACAACCGTTCCTGCCAGAAACTCTTCTGCAGACGGACATTCACCATGAAGTTGCTACCGCGATACATCATTCCCCAGTGATTGCTGCCCGAATATCCGATGTCAATCAAAGCCTTGGCTGTCGGCCCCATGATGAACCAGCTTTGCAAACCGGCCGAGAACTCGGGCTTGTTCAGCTTCTTCGGTGCACCGTAAGCCTCGGCATCGAACATCTGCTGATAGTAGTGCAGCGTGGCAGTGGGCTGCCAGAACCCGAACTTGGGTGAAGCCACGAGAGTGACATATACACGATCCTGATGATCGAAGTTCACCGTCTGGAAGATACCAATCTCCTTCTCCTCGTCATACACCTTGACGATGTGGGTGAAGAAGTCTTTCTCGCGCGTAAAGCCTGTCACAAAGTTCAACCACGAATAGGTCAGGTTGAAGTCGATGCTCTGGCGAACCGAAGGACGCAGCAGCGGATTACCTCCCTCATAGAACATGCGGCTGTCATAGACAATCACGGAGCTCAACAATCCGTAAGGCGGACGGGTGATGCGCTTGCTATAGCTCAACTGTGCGCCCCATTTGTCCTTATGCCACGCGGCCGAGAGGTTCGGGAACCAATCGTTGTAGGTGCGACTGGGCTCAGCCTGCCATTCGCCGAACGAACTGTAGTCGGCAGCCACGTGCTCATAACGCAATCCGGCATTCAGATACCATTGTCCCAACTGCATCTCATATCCTGCAAAACCCGCAATGTTCTTTTCCTTCATCTCGTTGTCGGCCTCAGGGATGATGTTCTCCTTGTTGAAGTTGTTGCCGTGACTCTGTGTCGAAGTAGCCTCCGATCCCACATTCAACATGCCCTTCCAGATGGGATAGGTCAGCACCAGTTTCCCTGCCGCCATCGTATTTTTCTCCTTGCTAATGGTGGTGATAGGGCGATTACCCATCTCCACACTATACTCCATCTGGTCGAGATCGTTCTCCGATTCGCGTCGCAGCAAAGTAGCATTCAGGTCGATGCCCAGCTTCCCCGCCTTTCCGACATAGTAGGTGTTCAGTTCCCACACGGGTTTATCAAGCTCCTCGATATCCGTCAACAGGTTGACGTCGCCATAGAATGCACCGTTTTTCAGATAGTGCTGCGTCATATCGGTCTTGAACTGGTTCGAAAGATTCTTTTTCGACGAGAAACTCAATCCGACAGAATGATCAGCATTGAAATCGTAGCTCAAACCTGCCTTGTACTGCAGTTCCGTCCAAGAGCTCCTCACGGGTATAAATGCCTTAACATCGAAAACGTCCTTTTTGATGTGCAACTCCTGATCGATGTCCTCGTCATTGCTGTAGTGGCCGTAGTCGAACGCCACGTTGGCAAAGGCTTCCAATCCGCCCGTACGGTACTTCAGTGTCAAGTCGTCGTAGTTGCTCCACTTGTTGTTGCGCGAAGTCTCGCTAGATGCTTGCACGCTAAATCCATCACCCTGAGTCTTGAGCGTCTTGATGCGGATCACAGCATTCACCTCAGCATTGTATTGCGCACCGGGGGCGGTGATGACATCGACATTCTTGATGTCGATCGACTTGAGCTGTTTCAGCTCTTTGGTGTCGTTCACCTTCTTGTTGTTGATATAGATCTCCGGTTCGCCCTTCGCCAGGACGGTGAATTCGCCATCGCGTCCCTGTACCAACGGAAGCATTGAAAGCAGGTCGTCGGCTGTCCCCACGTCATGCAGGATCGAATGTTCCACCTCTACCGTCACACCACCCGTTGTCATCTTGTATTGCGGCATCGTACCCTTCACCGACACATTGCCAATCGTGTGAGGTTCGGGTTGCAGACGTATGGTGCCCATATCCTCCTCTGTGCAAGTCTGCCAAATAGGCTTGTAACCAATGTAGGTGATGCGGACGATGACTTCCTTCTGGTCGATAGGGATGACGAAGATACCACTCTCGTTCGATACACCACCATTCAGCAGGGTGGAATCCTGGGGATTGAGCACGGCGATGTTGGCCAAAGCCAAAGGCTCGTTGTTCTCGTCGGTGACGATACCCGTGAGGTGACGATTGGATTTCTGCACACATTCAACAAAGATCTCATGATCCTCACGGTTTACGGTCATTCGGATGGGATAGAATCCGATCATCTGACGGATGGCCTCTGGTAAGGTCTTGACCTCGATGCTGGTCGTGACGCGGAAGTCCTCCAGATCATTAAACAGGAAGTTGATCGTATAGTTCGACTGCTCGTCATTCAGTTGACGCAGGGCTTGGTCGAGGGGCACATTATTATATTCGCGCGTAATGCGCTGGGCCTGGATTGTGAAACATACAATGAAACAGGCCATCAGGGAAAATAGTCGTCTCATAGTTTATTTCACGATTAGCTTGTTATCCTTCAGTTCCACAGTAATGCGCTCAAAGAGGTTGAGCCGACGCAAGGTGGCATCAAGCGAATCATGCTGTTTCCATACGAAATAGAAACGAAGCTGGCGGATTTCGTCATTCTCGAATACCACTTCCTTACCGTAATAGGTGGCAATCTGCTGAAGCATCTTCTCCAAAGGAATGTTATCGAACACGACCAGTTCATCGGCAGCATCGGCTTCCAATCCTTCAGATTCCAACGATGCAGGTGACGTAGTCGTGGTAGTCTCTGATTGTTCGATCACCGTTTCATTGATCTTGCCACCGATCATCCTCACTACATGAATGGCTGCAAAGGTCACACCAGCCATCAGGAGGATACCGACGATGCTGGCAGCCACCTTGAAGAACATTCCACGCTGGGGACGATCCATTTCGGGAGCATGTTCTCCTACAAACTTCTTCCATTCCTCATCGACGGCGACGTCTTCCTCGTCAACCTCGCTTTTCACGAAGGCACGCTTCGTCAGTGCCAGCTGCTCCATGAGCTCAGCCAGCTCCGGGTCTTCGGCGAGCATTTTCTCTATCTGCTCGTCGGTGTATTGTTCCGGGTGCTCCTGCATTGATAGCAGAAGATTGATTTTGTCCTGTTTCATAATGGTTATCGTTTTACTTGTTCTTTACTGAAATACTCTTTGATGCGTTGCAACGACTGGGAAAGATGATTATACACCGTGACCTTGCTCACACCTACCTCCTGTGCCACCTCCTCGTAGGACATTTCCCGAAGGAAGCGTAGCCGTAGGATTTTTTGGCTTAGCGGCGGCAATTCCCGTTCGATGTAACGCATCAGCCGATCCAAGCGGTCATCCTCGTTGCGGGTGGCGATGCGGTGTTGCTTCAACTCTTGGGAAAACAGTTTCTCCACCTGTTCGCGCACCGACTTGTGGTTGAGGACATCGAGACAACGGTTGCGTACGGCCATCATCAGGTAGCCTTCCATCTTATCGGCTTGCACAACTACATCGCCTCGAAGCAAGCGCACAAAGACATCGCTTACCACGTCTTTGCTTTCGTCAGCATCATATAGTATCGTCCTTGCCAGACGATACATAGCAGCATAATGCTGACGGAATAGGGTCTCTACTTCTTTTTTTGTCATATCAAGACTTTTTTACTTCAAAGACGATTCAGCGAACCGAAAAACTAAGCAGAACGATATCTTTTTTTGATAGTTCAATATTTTTTTTGATTTTATTGGGCAAATATACTGTTTTTATC
>JAFYZW010000127.1 GCA_017548545.1 Bacteroidales bacterium
ATAAATCCATACGGGTCCAAATATTATATCTTGGATAAGCAAAAACTGAAGGAGATTAATTATAATTTAGACGATTCATTGGCATATCTAAGATGCTATTATGATAGTCTTTCTTTCTTGCGTGCTTGTCAGGAACTATGCATTGATAATCCCATAGAATGATGATTCCTAAAGTCTATCAATAATTTAAGACATAATAATGTCTTGCCCTGAAATCACTTGACCATTCCTTCATCGAAGCATAGAAGACGTCAGCACTTTTTCGATCAAAACAGAGGGTTTATTGACAATACAAAGAAAAAAATGTATTTAGCACAATCTCGACCGAGATTGTGCTAAATATAATGAAAGTAGCACAGTTTCGTACTTTTTTGTGCTATCTTCGAGCAAAGTAGCACAATTACGTACTTTTTTGTTCTATCTTCGACAAACGTAGCACAATTTCGTACTTTCTTGCGCTATCTTCGACAAACGTAGCACAATCTCGACCGAGATTGTGCTATTTCGTTTTTAAATAGGTTTTTTACTCACCAGGGCTTGTGCTTGCTTAGGAATTCCTCTTTTTTTGCGTCAACGCAAGGTGACAGGAATGAGTGCATCGCCAAAAACCTCCTGATAGGCACCATGAACATCGAAATCGACCTTGTCGCAGGTGAAATCGGGTACGTTGAAGCTGTATTTGTTGCTATGGTAATATTGCCAGGGATTACGTTGCGGAAGCAGGAACGGCTTGGTGGAGCGTCCTTCATCATCGATGGAGGAGAAATAGAGCAGCCCGTAAAGTCCATCTTCCCGACGTGAGGAATAGCAGATCCAGCGGGAATTGCTGCTCCAGTTGTGGAAAGACTCGGAACAATCGGAATTGGCTTCGGTGAGCGCATGACGTTCGCCCGTCTCGAGATTGAGGAGCCAGAGGTCGGCCTCCTTGTGGTTGATGGGGAAGTTGCCGAAGTCTGCTTGGCTATAGAGCAGCCATTTGCCGTCGTAGCTGGGACGCGGGAAGGTGATGGAGTGGCCTTCGGAAGCTGCCGGGATGATGGTGTCGATTCGGTTGCCGAAGGTGCCATCCTTTTCGTCGAATGGGATGGAGCAGAGGTCGTAGCGCACCGAGTCGGCATAACGCGGCACAATATAGGCATACGATGCACAGAAATAGAGCGTCTTGCCATCGACCGAGAAGGCGGGATAGGTTTCATAGACACCCTTCGTGTGTTCGATGAGCGGGGAACGCAGGATTTCCTTGGTCCGCACATCCATGACAACGACATCCGAACCGTCGTCGAACACTTCGATGAGCCTTTCGTGGGCGGTCCAGAAAAGCTGGTAGATTTTGTTGAGCGAATATGCGCAGTAGTTGCCCGAGGGATGCCAGTAGGGATAGACACATTTCGAGAGGATGGAGTCGTGGTTGCTCTTGATCCATTCGTGGCGGACTTCGGTCTTGCCCTGTGCGTTGCTCACTTCGCGCTGGATGAGCGTAGCACCATGCGCACCGCGCAGCTGGAAGGTGAATTGGCGCGGGCTGGTGCGATTGTTGGTATGACAGCCCATGCATTGGCCGGGCACGGATTGGCTTTCGATGATGGCCTCTTCGTCCCAGCTGTGCAGGTCACGCTGGTAGTTGCCGATGTGGCTATAAACCTCGTAGCCGGGAGCCAGCTTGCGGTAAGTCACGCCGTAGTCTTCCAGTTTGTAGGGTGAGACATTCACCACGAAATCCTTATACTGCATCCAGTTGCCATCGTCCTTGACAAAGACGCTGAAGGTCAATGTGCCTCCTACGTTCTGTCGGGTGAGCTTGTTCCAATCGTCAATGTCGAAGTCGGCAAATTGGCCCGAGGCGGATATTTCCCCGCCCTTGCTTCCTTTGACTTCCACATAGATCTTGTCAACATCGGCCTCCTTTCTGAGCGGACCTTCGGCCATCAGATTGAAGTTGAGTGGAGCGATGCCAGCGGGAATCGTCACATCGAAGTAATCGGGATAGATGTTGGGCAGCTGGTCGATTTGCACAGCCTCGGACGGGCGGCCTGTGCAGGCGGTCAAAAGAAGTGTGAGACAGGCACCGATCGAGAAGACCCTTCCCAACCCTCCCTGTTTAGGGAGGGAGTCCGGATTTGAACAAAAATATGATATCAGTTTGTGCAGCATATTCAATTTAGTAACTATTCAGAATTAACTATACATATTTTTATTTCAACACGAATTATCGCGAATTATAATTAATTTCTCAGCACGTGTATATATGACACAACATACTAAATAATAATTCATGTAAATTCATGATAATTCGTGTTAGATAAAGACACATATAACTACATACTTATATCAGTTATGCGATGTGGCACCCGTCACGACATCGGCCTTCATCGGATGAGCCTTCATATATTCGACATACTCGCGATAACCCTTTGGGAAGGGATCGGTGTTGGGTTGTGGCTGCTGCGGCAGGTTGGCAACAAAGCTTTGCGCATCGCCCGCAAGCAGAAGGCTGGCCATGAAGTAGTCGTAAGCCAGCTGGTTCTGGCGATTGCGGAGCACGAGCTGTCCCAACATCTTGGTCATCTCGGGATAATAATAGAGGAAATCGTTCTCAAGACGAATCTGACGCTTGCGGCTCCAGTCGGGGTGTTGTGCAATCTTGTCCTCGTCGTAGAGATAGGTCTCGGCCTGTCGGGCCCAGTCGCGGTAGAAGAGGGTGTGCTTCAGTTGGTCGATATACTTTGAAGCCACGTCATATTTGCCATTGATGATGTTGCATTCCGCGATGCGCTTGGTGAAGCGTCCGCTCTTGCGGAAGTTAAGGATGCTTTCCTGCAGGTCGAAGGCATAACGCATCGATTCGTTGACAAAGCCGAGCTGCCAGAATGCCTCCATGGTGGGCACACAGGTCAGGTTGTCGCGTTTCCAAGGCATCAGCAGGCTGTGCATGCCTCGCTGCGAGAATGTGAACATGCGGTTCGCCAGCTGACCCTCCATTGCCAACGCCAGATTGACGGCCGTAGAGCTTTGCTCGCTGTTCATAGCTTGGAGCGCCTCTTTGCGATGTTGTTCGGCCAGTTGGATGATACCTTTCCAGTTCCCTTTCCGAATCAAGTAATTCTGTTCGAGCAGGGAATCAATGTTCGGGTCGTAGTCGTTGGAATAATTGATGGCGGCAAACAAAAGGACGCAGACGAGCAGGGGCAACGAGGTCCACAGTTCCAGTCCGGATTTCAGTCCTCGCGGTTTTGTCTTCTGATATCGAATGTAATGACAGAAGGCTGCGAGCGCTACGAGCGTTGGATAGAGTAAATAGCTTTGCGAGGGGTCGGACATCATTCTAATGGTAAGACGATGATAGTTGATGCCGCTCAGCACGGTGTTCCACGGATACTGCGCCATCCAAAATGTGCGGCAAACGTAGAACCACAGTCCTGCTGCGGCAAGCAGTATCAGCGAGCGCACGATGCCCTTCGTCCAACGATGCCGGATGAGTTCATCCACACAGGCCATGCCCACCTGCACGATAAAGGCGGTACCGACAAGCCAGTAGAGCGGGAGCATGACGACGAGCTGGGCCCAAAAGCCCCAACGACGTGCCAGCAGATAGACAGAAAGGCTCAGGATGACCGAGACGGGGAAGGAGAGGAGCAGATCCATGTCGCCCATCGTCTGGAGCGTGAATAGCACGGGGATGAACGAGAGGACGAAGGGACTCCAGGAACATTCCTTGTTGCGGAAGGCGAGAAAGGTCAGCACCTGCAGGGCCATCATCAGCAAGGCAATGATGAGGGCGCCGCATGAGGGATAATAATAGAATTGCACAAGGAATTCGCTGAGCCAGTCGGCAAAGCCTCCAGCTACCGCGATGCGCTCAAGGAAATAGTCGCCCGTCGTCAGAAACAACTGGTTCTGCTCGTGGTAGCAGAGATATTCGGGATGCAGGAGCCACCAGAACAGAAAGACCAATACTCCCAACAGGAGTGACAGCGCATATTTAATGACATCATTGCGTTTCATGGCTGCAAAGATAGCGCTTTTGGCGTTATCTTCCTAATTATTTGTGAAAAAAGTGAACTGTTCGCAGATAATTGTTGGTCAAATGCAAAAAAAGGATTATCTTTGCGGCGTTATTTTCGATGAGTAATTTCCCATCAATTTCTTGCAAGGAAACAGATTGAATATATGAAGAAGTTATTTCTAGTTGTCGCTGCACTGGCGGGGCTGTCGGTGCTGACTGCATGTCATGGAGGAAAGAACGGAAAACTTGCTGAAGGCGAGTTCGTAATAGAAGGTAAGCTACCTGCCGAGCGATATGAGGGAGCATGCATCTTTCTAGTGCCGATGCGAGGCCCGCATCCCCGGCCTGTAGATTCTACTTTCGTGAACAAGGATGGCAGTTTCCGGTTTACAGGCAATGTGGAGCATGTGGCCGTGCTGCGCCTTGCCTTGAAGTCGCGCTTCGGCATCCAGGATTTGCTGGTGGTGACCGAGCCTGGCGTGATTCACGCTACGCTTGATAGTGTTAGTTCTGGCTATGGCACGCCACAAAACGATTCTCTGCAGTCGTGGAAGGAGCATTTGGGCAACTATCAGCAGGGAATGGCTCAACTTTCTCGGATGAAGCAGGAGGGAAGTATCGACAGTGTGTCGTTCAGGCTGCAGTCCACAGCGTTGCGCGAAGAGATGGGCAACTATAACTACCGGCTGCTGATGGGGCTGGGCAGAACCAAACTGGCGATGTGGATTAATCAGGAATCGTTGGTGGGAAGCCTCGATAGCTTGCGACGTCAGGAACTCAACAACTTGCTGCGCGACACGACAGACTACAGCAAGCCGCAAATAGGCTTCCACAAGTAAGCCATTGGCAGCACCGCTTCATGGGCGAGTCTGCAAGAGTTTGGTGTAGGCCATCAGATATTGCCGGGCGATGCGGTTTCCCCTGTTGTGAAGATAGAGCTTCCTCACCACTATAGCGGCGAGGTGGGGCTGGAAGAATTCATCATCGGTTAGGCAATAACTGCGGAGTCTGCCCCAAGGTTCATGGTGCATGGCCGTGCCATCGGCGAGGGTTTGACGGGCTGAGCGTGCCCAGTCGCGATAGAATAGAGTCTGTTCGAGTTGACAGAGATATTTGTCGGCAACCTTGTAGTCGCCCAGGATGATGTTACATTCGACCAGTCGACGGATGAAGCGGGCGCTTTTGCGATAGTTGGAGATACTCTCCTGCATGTCGAATGCATAGTGCATGGCTTCGCTGATGAGTCCCATCTGGAAGAATGCCTCCATCGTGGGTATGCCGGAAATGTTGTCGTGATGATTGTTGGAGAGCAGGCCGGTGAATCCTGTTTGGGGATAGTCGGTGAAATGTTCGTCCATGCGGTCTGTCATGGCCAAGGAAAGATTGACAGCGGTGCAATATTCGTCACTTTTTGCAACGAGAAGTCCTTCCTGTTGCCATTTCTTTGCCTCGTCAAGAATCTCGTTCCATGCACTGCGGCGAATTAGATAGGATTGCTTCAGAATGGCATAGGCGTTTCGTTCGTAGAAATGATTGGTCAGGGGAGTGGGCAGGGTGGAGACGAGGATAAGGCAGAGTGAAAGGGAAAAGTCCAAGGTGGCAAGCATCTTTTGATTTCGACCACCACTGAAAAGTTCTTTGTGCAACAAATGCAAGCCAGGCGAGACGGCAATCACAATAAGGATGATCCATTGCATGGCAGGAGCCGCACCCACTTTCAGAACGAGACGATGATAATTGATGCCCCACAAGATGGTGAAGGTTGGGTATTGGGGAGAAGACAATAGCCGAAAACTTACGAACAGGCTTATGATACAAATGATTAGGAGAAGAATCCCCTTCTTCCATCGCTGCCAGAGAAGCAAGAAGGGATAAAGGATGGCGACAGGCCCTGTACACCAGGCGAGTAAAGGGGTGAGGATTGCCTTGAGCCAAAGGTGGGACTCCGCTGTGATGACGAAGCATCCTAAGGTCAGCGCAATGGCCACGGGATAGGAAAGCAGGACGTCGAAGTCGCCCATATAAAGAAGAATCAGTAGCGCGGGAAGGATTGAGAGAAGAGAAGAGGGGAAGACGGCACGACATCCCGCTTGCAATGTCATGAATAGCAATGCCAACACGATGCCTCCCATAGCAGGATAGAAGTAGAATTGGGTCAGCCCTTCGGCCATCCAGTCGGTAATGCCTCCTGGGATGGAGATGCAATGCAGGAAATAATCCGCCGTGCAGAGAAAAAGCTGGTTCTGCTCCTGATAGGATAATGCTTCGGGATGCGCGATGGCCCAAAAGAGGCCGACGCACAATCCGAGCAGGAGGGTAATAACGAGGTGGAAATATCGTTTGTTCATTTTAGAAAGAATGCTCCGCACAGGTCTTGTGCCTACGCGGAGCATTTTGTTTACGGATTGTAGTTCAATTATTCAGCGGGAATGAAGCGCCAGAAAGTGCCCTCCATCCAGCTCTCACCACCCGTAGCCATGAAGTTGGATGGAGCAATGAGTACAAGGTGGTCGTCGCCCAAGAAAGCGATGTCAAACTCATTGATGGTGGCTGGAAGATCGGTATGGTCACCGGCATTGATACGCTGGTTGAAGAGGATGCCGTCGCCATCGGTCGTGAGGCGACCATAGGTCTTTCCCTCGTTGTAGCCGCCGAGATCGGACGTATTGTTGGCATCAAAGGTCCATGTGCCCTTTCCACCAGATGTCTTGGTGTAGGTGCCATCGTTCTTAAAGGTCATGGTAGCATCACCTGCATCCTGGAAGCCGTAGCCATAGTTAGCAATCTGATCGGTGATGTCGGCAGGACCAACGCCCCACCACTGGCCGCCGGTAAGACTGGCAGTACCACCTGTGGCAAAGCCACTGTAGCCAGCGTTGCCCCAGCACTGATCGACGGTGGTGTCCCACTTCCAGGTCTTGCTATCGTTGTTGGTCAGGCATCCCTCGATATCTGTGGCGCTACGGAAGCGCCAGAAGGTGCCTTCCATCCAGCTCTCGCCACCACCGGCCTTGAAGTTAGAGGGAGCGATGAGCACGAGGTGTTCGGGGCTGACGTAAGCGATATCAAATTCATTGATAGTGGCAGGAAGGTCGCCATGGTCGGCGGCATTGATGCGCTGGTTGAAGAGCACGCCACAACCTGTGGTGGTGAAGCGACCCATCGTTGTGCCTTCTCCATAGCCGCCGAGGTCGCTGGTATTGGCGAGGTCGGCTGCCCAAGAACCGGATTCTGAGGTGGAAGACTTGACGATGGAACCATCCTCGTTGAAGACCATGAAGGCTTCTTCGCCGGCATCTTCATAAGGATAACCATAGTTCGTAATCTGTTCAACGATGTCGGCAGGACCAACGCCCCACCACTGGCCGCCAGTAAGGCTGGCAGCACCACCTGTGGCAAAGCCGCTGTAGCCGGCATTGCCCCAGCACTGATCGACGGTGGTATCCCATATCCAGGTTTTCTTGCCGGAGTTGGAAACCATGAGCTTCTCTGCCAAACTAAGCTCCTGCTTAACATAGACGGTGGCAGAATACTCGGCCTGAGCCTTCGAGAGGTCGGAGTTGACCACCTGCACGTAAAACTTCTGATTGGGGTCGGAGCCACGTCCAGGTAGGATGGGGAATGAGCCAGAAGCACCAATGGCAAGTTGCTGCTCTTCGCCCTTGGCGTTAAAATTATATACGCGGACGATAGTGGCAGGGTTGGTGGTATAGGTGAAGTAGTTGCCGTCAGCAGCGGGATTGCCGTTGGCATCCTTCTGAGTAAAGGTGAAGAAGCCTTGTTGCGAGAGCTGTGAGTCAACGACTGCAGTGGGGGTGAAGGTGCCTCCCTCCTCAATGGGGTCGCAAGCGACCATCAAACTGGCTGCAGCGATGATATATAATGCTTTTTTCATTGTAGTAATCTTTTATAGGATTAATATACCGGAGTACCAGTCATGTTGGCATCAGCCTGCGAGGGACCCCAGCCGGGATTCTGCTTGAGGACTGTCTCGTCGCCGATGTTGGCAATCTGAGTGGGAGGAATGGGGAGGAAGCCGTTGGTCTCGGCATAGCGGGTAGCCCAACCTGTCGAGAAATGGCGCATGGTGGTCCAGCGGCCGGTGTAGTTCACACGGCTGCCTTCCTGCTTCTGCAGAGCCAGAGCAGCTTCGCAGCTGGCTCCGCCGTCGATGCCCGACCAGCGACGCAGGTCGTTGAAGCGGAGACCCTCGCCCGCAAACTCGAAGCGGCGTTCTTTCTTCATATCTTCGAGATTATAGCCGCTTACTTCGGGAAGTCTTGCGCGCTTACGCACAAGGTTCCAGCTAGCTGTGGTGCCGGTGAGCTCAGACTCCATGAGCAGGATGTCGGCATAGCGCATCAGCACAAGGTCGGTGAAGTGGTCACCCTGCATACAGTTGCCATTGTTTTGGGTGGCGCCCTCAGCTTCGCGGATTACACTCCAGAAGTTGTATGGTCCGGCAGTCTGGTCGTTGTCAGCTGTGGCTGCAGTGGTAATCTCGACAAGCTTCTTGTTGTAATAGCCTGCATCCTCGGTGCAGGAGGTGGTGAACACGAAGTGCTCAAGCTCATCCTGTGCATCAAGAATAGTGGCCTTCTTGCGAGGATCGGTGTCGGGCCATTCGTCCCAAAGGGTGGCATTGATGGTGCCCATGCCCCAGCCCACAGCGTAGGGGAAGGTGTGGCTGTTGCCATTGGCATTGCCTGCGCCGTCGTCATCGCAGCGGAGCGAGCAATAGAGGCTCAACTGGTTAATGAAGCCCATCGAGATGGTGCCGTTCCAGGAGGCACAGTTGCTGAACTGGATCTGGAACACCTGCTCGGAGTTGCCGTTGCCTGCCCAATACTGATTATTGGCGGCAAGGTCCTTCACATAGTCATAGTCGGGAGCCGTAAGATCGTTGGTGTAGGTCCAGAGCTGACGGAAGTCATCGACGAGCGTATAGAAGCCCGAGTTGATGGTGGCTTGAAGGGCACCCACTACGTCGTTCTTGCTGATTGAAGCAAAGGCATAACCCTCGGGAGCGGTGATGTCGGGAATAGACCCCGAAACGTCAGACACCTTGTTGTAGAAACCCTCGTAGAACATGTACGCACGGGCCAGGAAGCCGGCGGCTGTACCCTTGGTGGCATGGCCGTCGCCCAATGTGGTGCCACCGAACTGCATGAGGTTGTAGGCAGTCAGGAAGTCGGCGATGATGTGGGGATAGATCTCGTCCTTGGCCGAAAGCTGTGGACATGGATCGGGGGCTGCGGGTGCCCAGTAAGCGGGGATATCACCGAAGAACTGTGAACCCCACAGGTAGAAGAGACCGCGCATGAAGTAGGCCTCGCCGATGAGTTGGTTGCGGGTGCTTTCCTCGATTGAGGCGAGCACGCTCTCCTCGGTATAGATAATGGAGTTGGCGCGGGCAATACCTACGTAGGTGTTGTGCCAGGCGTTGTCGTAGAGTCCATCCTTATTGCTCATGAGGTGACCTACGGCATGTGCCTCGACGTCACCCGTTCCACCGGCACCGTTGCAGTCGTCCGACATGAGGTTATAGGTCATGTAAGGGGTTTCCAAAGGAGAAGTAACATACTGGTTCATGACACCATAGAGGGCGGCAATCTGCTTGTTCAAGTCGTTGGGACTATGAGGGAAGTTGCCCGAGTTGGCACCAGTATAGTTCACCGAGTCGAGTGCATCATCGCATGAACCGAATGCGAAGCAGGCAGCTACGGCCAGCATAATGTATTTTTTCATATCTTAAATCTAATTATTAATTCAAATTACTAATAATTACATATCATTCTGTCTAATCAATAATTAGAACTTGATGTTGACACCTACAATATAAGTGCGGGCAGATGGATAGAGACCTACGTCGATACCCGAGATCCAGTTGCCGTTGCCGTTACCGCCGTTCGAGCCGATTTCGGGATCGACACCGGTGTAGCCAGTGAAGGTGTAGAGGTTCTGGGCCTGTGCATAGACACGGAGCTGACCGAATGGGCAAGCCTTCCAGACTTTCTTGATGTCGTAGCCGATGGTTACGTTCTGGATCTTGAAGTAGTCGGCATCCTGCATATAGAGGGTAGATACCCACTGGTTGGCCTCGCCGCCTACGGTGTAGCGTGGACGAGAGTTGTTGGAACCTTCGCCTGTCCAACGGTCAAATGCATCGGTAGTATAGTTCACGTATGGGTTGGCAAGGAGTGCGGTGCGGTAGCACTGAAGTACCTGCTGGCCGAATGCGCCTGCGCCCTGAACGGCGAAGTCGAGACCCTTCCATGAGAAGCCGATGTTGGTACCGATGGTGAAGTCGGGATTCGGGTTGCCGATTTCGTGACGGTCGCCACCGTCCTCAACCTCGGCATAGATGATGCTGCCGTCGCCATTGAAGTCATCCCAAATGGGATCGCCAGGCTGGGCATTGCCGAGCACAGCCTTACCTGCGGCACGGGCATTGTCGATTTCGGCCTGGTTCTGCCAAATGCCGCTGTAGGTCATGCCGCTGAAGTAGCCGATGGGGTGACCTTCCTTGACGAGGGCGGCATAACCTGAGTTCTCGAAGATGGCGTCACCAACTTCCTGGCCCATGGTGCCGGAAGCTGTGCCGAGCTGCTTCACTTCGTTCTTGTTTGTGGCGAAGTTGAAATTAACATGATATTCGAAATCCTTGGTGATGTGATCGTTCCAGGTGAGAGCCACCTCAAAACCTGTGTTGGTCACCTTGCCACCATTGATAACGGCAGGAGCCTCATATCCGAATACGTCGATGAGTGGAGCCTCGATGATCCAGTCCTTGGTGTCCTTCTGGTACCAGTCGAAGGCTACGCCAAGACGGCTGCCGAAGAAGCGTGCATCGAAACCGAGGTCGAGCTGCTGCGAGGTTTCCCACCCGAGGTCGGGATTAGGCTGGTTGTAGGCATAAGCACCAGTAACATACTTGCCGTTGACGGTGTAGCTGTTGTCGCTTGAGAACTTGTAGCCGTAGTCAGCATAATCGGTGGGAGAGAAGTAGATGTTGGAGAGGAAGGGGAAGGATGATGGAACATTACAGTTACCATTCTGACCCCAGCTGCCACGGATCTTGAAGAAGTCCATGAAGTGGGTGATGGGCTCAGCCCAAGTCTCGTTGGTGACTACCCAACCTGCAGAAACCGAGGGGAAGTAACCCGAACGCTTGTCTTTTGCGAAGTTAGAGGAAGCATCACGACGGGCAATGAGGGTGAGCATGTATTTCTCCTTGTAGTTGTAGTTGATACGACCGAAGAAGGAGTTGAGGGTCATCTGATGGTGTAAGTCGCCGCCACTGAAGCCCGTGATGTCGTCCGTGGTTTCGTAGTTGTCCATTATGGCATAATCCCAACCGTTGAGGAGGAGGGAGCCGGCATCCGACGAACCGATCAAAAGGTTCACGCTCATGTTCTGGCTGAAGAGGCGCTGCTCCATCGATTGGCCGACCATGACATCGATGTGATGACCACCGAGGTCGGGAAGCGTATAAGAGAGGGTGTGCTCGAGGGTGAGGCTGCCGCTCTGGCTCTCGCTCTGAGAAGTCTGGTAAGAGTCGCTCGAGCTAGTGTTGCTCACGCTGAATGGCTGCGTGAAGCTGCGATAGTGATTGGCGCTGAACCCGGTGTTCATCGAGCCACGCCACTTGAGGTTCTTGATGGGCTCGATCTCGAGGTAGAAGGTTGCGCCTACGCCGAAGTCACGGCTCTTGTTCATGCCACCGAACTGGCCATTGTAGAGGCCGTTGAGCGGGTTGGAGTAGATCATGGTGCTATAACCGGCGCCATCGGGGATGTAGCCGTTGAGGTTGCCCTCCTCGTCGAAAGGCTCAACGAGTGGCGAAGCCGAATAGGCACCCTGCATGATGTTCCAATAGCCGTTGCTCTCGGCGAGAGAGTGGCTGTTGTGATACCAGTAGGAGAGGTTTTCGCCCAACTTGATCACATCGCGACCCGAAGCGGTGCGATAGATGACGTGGTCGGAGTTGATACGGCCACCAAAGCGCTCGTAGTTGGAGGCCTTTTCTGCACCCATGATACCTTCCTGTTTGGAATAGGTGAGGCTGACAGAGAACTTCGAGCGGTCAGTACCACCCGTCAGGTTGAGGGAGTGGCTGTGCTGCATGGCGTTCTTGTTGCGGTATTCCTCAAACCAGTCGGTACCTTCCCAACCGGCATTCACCTTGTCGACAATGCGCTGCGGAACGATGGTGTTCCAGACAGGGGCATTGCCGGTGTAGTTGAACATCGTCTCGTTGATGACCTGCATGTAGTCCTTTGCATTGAGGGTGGCAGGACGCTTGTAAGGGTTAGACCAACCCACGAAGCCGTCATACTGCACGGTAACCTTGCCGGCCTTGCCCTGCTTGGTGGTCACGAGAATAACACCGTTGGCGGCACGTGCACCGTAGATGGCTGCCGATGCAGCATCCTTCAGCACGTCGATGCTCTCGATTTCGTTGGGGTTGAGGCCGTTGAGACCATTGTCAGCGGTACCTGCATTCACGCCGTCGATGATGAGGAGTGGCGACGCACCGTTGACGGTGCCGAGACCACGCACATTCACCTTGAAGCCCTGGCCTGGCTGGGTCGAACTCTGGGTGATGTTCACACCAGGTGTAGTAGCCTGCATGGCGGTCAGTGCGTTGCTGGTGTTCAGCTTGGCAATGTCCTCGCCCTTCACCTGTACGGTGGCACCGGTGACGAGCTTCTTTTTCTGTGTGCCGTAACCCACTACAACCACATCTTCGAGTGACTGGCTGTCCTCGCGAAGTGTAACTGTCATGCCAGGAGCGGCCTTGACTGACTCGGATACATAGCCGATGAAACTGATTTCGAGCTCAGAGCCAGCGGGAGTATCCAATGAGAACTGGCCGTCGATGTCGGTGACGGCACCAATGGTAGTACCCTTGACGCGAACATTGGCACCGATAACCGGATCACCAAATTCGTCAACAACAGTACCGGTAACCTTCTGGCTTTGTGCCACGGCCGACTGCATCAGACACGGGGCAACGAAACCAGGAGCACCACCAGCCAGCACCAGGGTAAGACCTGCTGCGAGCCAAGTTTTTCTTGTTTTGCTCATTGATTAGTAAATTAAATTAAATATGTTAGTTAATATGCGTGCTAAGTGAGCTATGCGTAGTGGATTCAAAAAACGTTGCAAAGATAGATGTTTTAATAACAATTAAGTGGGAAAATTATAGATTTAACATTTAGTTTTAACAATTTTAACAATCTTGTGAACTGGGTGCAAAATAATTGCAAAAATAATACAATTTGGAATGCGAAATTCTCGTCTTTAAGATTCGAAATATTAGAAGTTATTGTATCTTGCATCTGTCGTTGGAATGATGGCGATGCACTCCATTTCGATGAGCCAGGCAGGACGGCAGACGGGTGCCAATGTTATGACAAACGGCATCTTGGGCAGTCGTTCGGCGAGATACTGGTTAACCAAGTCGTAATCGGCAACGTCGCGCAGATAGATTATTGCCTGGGCAACGTCGTCGAGCGAGGCCCCGCCTTCGAGGAGCAGGGTTTCGATATTTTCGAGCATACGGGCTGCCTGTGCCCTGACATCGCCCAAATGAATCACTTCACCCTTATTGTTGATGCTGGCTGTGCCGCTGATGAGCAGGTGCCGACGGTCGCCATATTGGATGGCAGTGCCGCGTTCGAAGGTTACGCCATATTGGTAGGTGGGATTGAGATGTGTGGGAGCATAGAGGTATCGCTGCTGTTCGGGTTGTAATCCTTGTGCTGCGTAGGCATCCATCTGCACGCGGCTTTGTGTGGTGATGGGCTGTCCGCCGATGCCGGTACTGGCGATGTAGTGTGTATCAGGAGTGAGGCGTTGCATGGTAAAGTTGTTGCAGCGCGCTTCGACCATTCCCTTGTAGTTGGTATCGACATCACGGATGAACAGCCAGGTGCGCAGACAGTTGTCGGCCAGATTGAGGTCGGCATGGCGCAGTTGTGCCTCATAGCCTTCGAGAATCTCACGTGTCTGCGTGTTGGAGCCTCCCGTGGTCGATTGCCAGTTGGTACTCCAATAGTGTCGATAGCCGTTGTGGAAGGTGATGGTGAGGTTTTCGGAAGCAGATACTTCGATGCCTTCGGCCATATATATCCATAAGGCGAGCTTGGTGCCGTCGAGGGGTGGTTGTCCGATCATCGAAAGTGCTCCCTGCTCATTGCCTTCGCGCTGCAGTTGTGCACGGAGAATGGGCGCTTGGTTGGCAATGTCGCTGAGCAGATAGCGTCGCATGATGACATTGGAAGAGGGGAACTTTTTCAGTAATTGGCTATATGCTCCTTGTATCTTCTCCATCTGAGCCTCGAAGCGGTCGAAGCCACGCTGAACATGTAGGATGATGTGGCGTTCACATACGCCATGGAGTGGGGCAAAGGTAGCTACTTGTGCCCAGGCTTGCAGATGGTCGAATGATATGGTTTCAAAAACCATAAATAATTAACAATAAATAATTAACAATTAACAAATAACAATTATCCCTAAACCCTTCAAATTTCTCAAACTCTTCACCTCCTCCATCGTGCGAACCATTCCCACATCGTGGGATTCCAGATGTCGTAATTGACGTGATGGCCGTAGTTGCGGAAGATGCGGTATTGTTTGGGAGCCCTCACGAGGTTGTAGCCCGAGAAGTTTGTGTGCGGTGGACAGGTGGGATCTTGCAGCCCGATGGCCATATAGACGGGACATTCGATCCATCGTGCCAGGTTCTTGATGTCGAAGTAGCTCATCACGCGAAGCATCTCGGAATCGCTCATGCCTAGAGCGTGCTGGCGGGATTCGATGGGCTCGGCTGGCCAGCGTACAATCTGGAAATAATCGGGGAAGTCGCTCATGAACGTGATATAGACGGCGGCTGCCGTGATGCGGTGGTCGAGCGCTGCCACGGCCATACTGCATGCTCCACCTTGGCTGCCTCCTTCGACTAAGATGTTACGGGTGTCGGCTTGAGGCAGGGTGCAGAGGTAGTCGATGCCACGGATGCAGTCGAGGTAGGCTCCGCGATAGTAATAGGAGGCGGGGCTTTCAAGACCGTATTGTATCCAATCGCCATAGCGGTTGTGGGGCTTGTTCTGTCCTTGGCCGCGCACGCTGACGATAGCTTCGATGTACTCTTGTCCTTCGGTGTCGAGATCCCAGATGTCGCTGTTATAACCCAAGAAGAGCACATGCATCGGGAATCTAGCGTTTTTGTTGTTCGTGACCGGTACGGTGTAATAGACCTGTACCGTGTCGTTATCGATGCTGAGCACCTTGGCCGAATACACTTTCTTTCGTTTTGAGCTCTTATCCTTTATCTCTTTGACCTGCGGTGAGAGGGGTACAGCGGCAAGTTCGGCGCGTGCCTCGTCCCAGAATTTCTGGAAGTCGGGCTGTGCATCGGGCAACGAGATGACATTCTCGGGCTCGTAGCCGATGACGTAGAATGGTCGGTGTCCTTGACCGCCCCATTGCTCGTAGGCATTATCAACGATGTTCTGCCCTCCTGCTTCGACAAAGACATGATAGAAGCCTGGTTTGGCGATGCAGGGATTGATGGAGAGACGCGCACTGTCGCCTTTGGCTATGCTGACTTTTTGTGAAATCACACAGACGGGCAGTTGCGTATCGGTGGTTATGCGTACAGTGATGATGTCGTCCAATGGATTGAGCAGCGAGTCCTTGATGGTGAATGTCAATTCGGGAGAATCGGGAGCGTACCACACCCAGTCCTCGCCTTCAAGCGTGACCTTGGGTTGGGCCTGCAAGGCCAATGAGAGCAGGCCTAAACTTAGCGCTAAGAATTTTTTCATTTTTTGGGGGCGATAGTGGCTATATTATCTATAGTGACTATAGTAACTATAGTGGCTATAAAATCTATAGTAAAAGTTTCGTCCTATTTGCTGATGTCAGCATTCAGCTCTTTAATCATTTGGAGCGTGGTGGTGTCGCAGGCAAAGACGGAGTTGAGGCCCTGTTCTTCTTGGGCAGGGTCGCAAACGTAGTCGTCGTAAGGTTGCCAAATCACATTCTTGACATTGGCGCGGCCTCCCCATCCCCAGAAATTGCAGCCTGCTATCATGCCCGAGTCGCGGATGATGGAGAAGACATAACGATAGTAGGCATCGCGTCCCTGGGTGGGCGAACCGGGTGTGAAGACAAAACGATCGCGCGGATAGCCGAACTCCTCAAGTACAATGGGACGGCCAGCGGCGCTCATGTACTTGTATGCGTTCCTTATATAATCTAAAGTAGAATCACAAGCTGCTTGCACCCGTTCGACGATGGGATCGGGAATGTCTTCGGAAATCGTCTTGTCGGCGTCATAGTTCTGGTTGAACTGTCCGAGCCAACCCCAATTGTTGGGCCAGATGTGGATACATGCATAATCGATGTTCGGCAGGGTATGGACGGCGTTGAAGAGGTCGTAGTCGTCCTGACAGCCATGATAACCTTCGGAGCCCGTAGTGACGAGGTGGTTGGGGTCGAGGCTCTTGATGAGGCGGGATTGCTCATCGATCCATTCTACGAACTTAGTCTTGTGGAGCGAGTCGTCGGCAAAACAGCGGGGTTCGTTGGCAATCTCCCAGGCCATCAGGGCAGGTGATTCGGAATATGGCTTGCCGGTGATAGAATTTGTGCGGCCAACGATAAAGCGAACATGATTGGCTGCCAAAGCCTTGGCCGAATCGTTGAGAACAAAGGCCGACACGTACTGCATGTACTCCCACCAACCATCGTAGCTGGGAACGGGAGTGCGGTCGAAGTGCACCATCTTGCCGGGTTCCTTCGAACTCATCACGTCGCCCGTATAGCCTACCCAGTCGAGATAGGCGCCATATCCGCCCGACCATTCCCATGCATTGTTAAAATAGAGCACAGCTTTCATCTGGCGCTTCTCAAGCTCCAACATCATATAGTCGAGTCCTTCGAGAATCGTGTCGTTATAAACACCAGGCTCGAGCTGCAGTTTGGGTGAGATATGTGAGGGGATGCCTTCACGACCATCACCGCCTACAAGGACGCGAACGTTATCGATGCCCACAGCCTTCATATCGTCGAGTTCTTCGACGAGACGTTGGCGATTGCCACCGCGTCCTGTCGAGCCAAGAATGGCTCCATACCAGAAGTTTGTGCCCACATAGCGGTATTCCTTGCCGCCTTGGAAGAACTTGCCGTCACGGACAGCCACGTACGGAGTTTCTTCTTGGGGCCTTGTACATGAAACAAGTAGTGTAATCAGTGAAAGGCAGAATAATAGCTTTTTCATATCCCTTTTCAGTTAGCTGTGGTGAAGGGCACCACCGGTAGACCAAAACAGTTGTGCAGCTGTGTGGTGGTGAAGTTGTGGTAGTTGTAGCGAACGTTCTTTACTCTACCAGCCTCGGGACAGATAAGCTTCAGGTAGCAGCCTTGATATTCGGGGTCGCGCCAGTCTCCATCAGCCCAAACGGTGGCCTTGTGCCAAACACCATCGGCACCAGCTGCCTCGAAGCCCTCGATGTCGAACATGCGATCGACACCCTCGGTGAGATTGCTGAAATAAAGGCAAACGATCTGTCCTTTGTCGTTGGGATTGGCAGCTACGGCTGAACCTGCCACAATATTGAGGTCCTTGGTGGCCACCTCGATGGTTTTCATGCGCTGGAACTCGGGAGCCTCGGCATGAATGCCCTGGATGCCATAGTCGCGCGTAGCAGCCATGTAGGCCAGGCGTTGTCCGATCTCCTTCTTGCGGCAGCCGTGAATCTGTTCGGCCTCGTAGGGAAGAATAAGGTCGTTGGTCGAAACGCATCCGCTGTTCTCCAGCTCATGGGCAATCTGATGCTGGGCGGCACGGAAGTCTGCGCAATCGGTGCCATCGACATTGCCATAACTATAACCGGGTAATTCAACAGTGTAGATTGGCAATGGGTCATCACCCTGTCGCCACATCTTGCGCCAAAGGCGAGTCATGGTCTTGAAGCGGTCGATGTATTCTTTTTCGCGTCCAACGTTCGATTCTCCCTGGTTCCAGAGGAACCCTTTCACCGTGTAGCCGGCCAAAGGATAGAGCATACCATTGTACATCACCATCTTGCGGTGATAGTCGGCATCACTCGTCGGGGTAAGACCATCGTGATAGGTGAGCAGAATTTCCTTGGGTAACCATCCCTCTACGCAGCTGCCGCCCCATGAGCAATTGATGATGCCTACGGGAACGTCGAGGATCTCTGTTAACGTCTGTGCGAAAAAGTAACCACAAGCCGAGAAACTGCTGGCATTCTGCGGTTCGCAAACCTTCCAGCCTCCGGGTACACGGTCCTGGGGCTCGAGGGCATCCTTTTTGGCGATAGTAGCCACACGAATACTGCGGCGATAACGTCCCGAGAGGGCTATCTCCTCGTTGGCGCCTTGAACGGGACAATTCCAGAAGCCACCAAGCGGCATCTCCATGTTCGACTGGCCCGAGCAGAACCACACTTCACCGATCAGCACATTCTCAATCCGACGTGTTACGCCATCACCGTTGATGGTGAGGCTTTGCGGTTCGTATGATGCAGCAGGCGTCTGGATCTGCAGTTCCCAGCGTCCGGTCTGCTTGTCGGCAGTGGCGCGATAGGTTTCGTTGTTCCACGATGTATTTACTTCAACGGTTGAGCCACCTTTGGCCCATCCCCACAGGCGAGCCGAGGTCTGCTGTTGCAGCATCATGTCGTTGCCGATGATTTCAGGCAGTTCGAGGGCCTGCATGCCCACGAAACTTGATAAAAGGGCAATAATTGCCAATACTTTCTTTTTCATTACACGAATATCTTGTTTTTATGGTAGTTCTCACGGAATTGTGTGGGCGAACAGCCCTTACGCTTCTTGAAGATGCGGTTGAAGTTCGACACGTTGTTGAACCCCGAGTCATAGCAGATCTCTACGACCGATGTGGTGGTATCGACTAATTGACGGGCTGCATACCCCAGACGAATGTCGATGATATAATCCGAAAGCGTACGTCCCGTCCTCACCTTGAAGAAGCGGCTGAAGGCCGTCGGTGTCATACCAGCAAGGTCAGCTACGGTACTCAGTCGTATCTCTTCCTTGAAATGCTCGTCGATGTATTCCTCCACCTTTCGTACTCGTCGGCTGTCGGCCGTCGTTTTTACAGAAGCGAACGACGAGGAGGCCAGCAGATGGAAATCGTCTTCGAGCGAGAGTTGGTAGAGGATATCGAGTAACTTGAGAACACGAGGGAAACCGGGCTTCTCAGACGAGAGTTTGTCCAGCTTGTTGAAAACGCGCATGATGGCAGGCAGGCCGAAGCATACTCCGCGCTTGGCATTCTCGAAAAGGCGGGCCAGCGAGGCCATTTGGCTCTTGGCCAGGAACGACTCGCCCAGCAGGTCGGGTGAGAACTGGATTACGAATTCGCGCACTTTCTTGCCTGCTGCTACATCGACCAGCACTTCGTCGGGATGCTGCTCCCATGCATGTTCCAGGTTGCTGCCTATCAGCACAAGGTCGTACGGTCCGCAAATCTCGATTGAGTCGCCCACCACACGATTCACGCCCGTGCAGTTCTCCATAAATGTGAGTTCTACTTCCTCATGCTTGTGCAGAGGATAGTCGTAACGTTCCTTCTTGTGATCCATCACGTAGAAGCTATCGTGCTCGGTGAGTGGAGTAATTTCGGTAATAATCTTATCCATTGAGCTATTCATTTAAAGTGGCGCCGGCGTGTAGGTTTTGTATTGGTGCGGCATCTGAAAGATGGGGGCAAATATAAACGAAATCCACGAATTTAGCAAATAAATGGCACGAAATCGTTGCAAAAAAGTGTCATTCCATTTTCTTTTGTCAAAAAAGTATCATTTTTTTTCATTGTTTTTTGAAAAAACCGAAAAATCTTTCTACCTTTGCCGTGTTTTTTTTGAAAAAACTTCAATCCCCTCAAAATCCTCGAACCCTTCAAACTCTTCAACCCCTATGAAATTAGGTTTCGACAACGACAAGTACATCCGCATACAGTCGGAGCATATTAAAGAGCGTATCGCTCACTTCGAAGGCAAACTCTATCTCGAACTTGGTGGCAAACTATTCGACGACCATCACGCTTCGCGTGTCCTTCCGGGCTTTCAGCCCGACAGTAAATTGCGTATGCTCAGCCAGCTCGCCGACTCGGCCGAGATTATCATCGTCATCAGCGCTTCCGACATCGAAAAGAACAAAGTGCGCGCCGACCTCGGCATCACCTACGATGAGGACGTGCTGCGTTTGCGCAGTGAATTCGAGAACCGCGGCTTCTATGTGGGCGGTGTTGTCATCACTCACTACAACGGTCAGGCCAGTGCCAAGGCCTTCCGCGAGCGCCTCGAACGTATGGGTATCAGCACCCACTACCAGTACTTCATTGAAGATTACCCGCGCAATGTCGATGTCATAGCCTCGCCCGACGGCTTCGGACGTAACGAATACTTCGAGACTACACGCCCTCTTGTCATCGTTACCGCCCCAGGCCCTGGCAGCGGCAAGATGGCTGTCTGTCTCTCGCAGCTTTATAACGAGAACCAACACGGTGTGCGCGCAGGATATGCCAAGTTCGAGACCTTCCCCGTCTGGAATCTGCCGCTTAAGCATCCTGTTAACATCGCTTACGAAGCTGCTACCGCAGACCTTGGCGACGTCAACATGATTGACCCCTTCCATCTCGAAGCATACGGAAAGATGGCTGTCAATTACAATCGCGATGTCGAGATCTTCCCTGTGCTCAATGCCCTCTTCGAAGGTATCTACGGTTCGTCGCCCTACAAGTCACCCACCGATATGGGTGTCAATATGGTTGGTTTCTGTATCAGCGACGACGAGGTGTGCTGCCGTGCCTCGAAGGACGAGATCGTACGCCGTTATTTCTCAGCCCTTGGCAAGTATGCCGAAGGATTGACCGACGGCACTGAAGTTTCGAAGATCGCTCTGCTGATGAAGCAGGCCCGCATTGACACCGACTTCCGCCACACTGTGCCCGCAGCACGCAAGCGCAAGGAGGAGAGCGGTCACACCAGCATAGCCCTCGAATTGCCCAACCACCAGATCATTACAGCCCACAGCAGTTCTTTGCTCGGCTGCTCAGCGGCCTTGCTGCTCAATGTCACCAAGCATCTGGCAGGCATCGATCATGAGATCAACCTCATACCGCAGACCATGATTGAGCCCATCCAGAAGATGAAGTTCGAATATCTTCAGGGTCGCAATGTACGTCTCCATGCCGATGAGGTGCTTGTCGCCCTATCGATGCTAAGCGTCAACGACACCAACTGCCGTCGTGCGCTCGAGACGCTACCCCTGCTGCGTGGTTGCCAGGTGCATGCCACAGTCATGCTCAGCGAAGTGGATCGTACCATCTTCAAGAAGCTCGGTATTGACGTCACCTGCGATCCCGTAGCACGATGAAACAATCGGGGTATCTCTTCGCCGCGCTCGCTGCCGCATCCTACGGCACCAATCCCATTTTCGCCAAGCCACTTTATGCCGATGGGATGAATCCTGACTCAGTGTTGCTGTTTCGTTATGCGTTTGGCATCCTGCTGCTCGGGCTCATCATGGTCGGCCGTGGGTTGCGTACACACGATTTGACGAGTGTCTTCCGCGTCAGTCGTCACACCTTGCCCCAGCTCGTCATCCTTGGCATTCTGATGGCTCTCTCGTCGCTCACACTTTTCGTGAGTTATAACTACATGCCTGTCGGCATCGCATCAACGTTGCTTTTCACCTATCCTATCCTTGTGGCCGTCATTATGACATTGGTTTATCACGAACCAATGTCATGGCTTGTAGTTGTCTGTCTGCTCTTGGCCACGTCGGGAGTTGGAATGCTTTGTACTACTCCCGATGCTATCGTCCCCATCAGTAGTGATGCCATCGTTTCACCCTTTATGATTGGCGTGCTGATGGTGCTGCTCTCATCTCTATCTTACGCTATTTATCTTGTGGGACTCAACAAAACGCGTGTGCGCACTATTGCATCGATGCCAGTCACGTTCTATGTTCTTTGTTTTGGTTTCTTGCTCTTCGTATGGCGTATCTGCTTCGGAGGTTGTTCCCCTGAGTCGCATCCGGGCGAAGCATTCACACTTCCCCGACATGGGCTGATGTGGCTCAATCTGATTGCCCTTGGGCTTTTACCTACCGTCGTTTCATTGTTGTTTACGGCATGGGCCATCCAGCGCATTGGTAGTACCTCTACAGCACTTTTCGGTGCACTCGAACCCGTCACTGCCGTGACGCTCGGTATCATCTTTTTGGGCGAAAGCATTAATTTGCGTGAATTCATGGGCATGGTGCTCATCTTCGTTTCGGTTACGTTAGTGGTGCGTCGAAGGCGATAAGAGGTAGTACGTTCTTCCATTGCTGATGTAGAGTCCCCTGCCATTTGTAGAGTTTATCCTACGTCCGTAGAGGTCGTGGAAGCTGAGGGGAGCAAAATTTCTTGGCAGAGTGTGAACAGGCTCGATGCCGTTCTCACTTTGGGAAAGGGTAGTGATGCATACGTCTTCAGAAGGCAGCGAACTGCGCATGGGTTCCTCATCGAGCGCAATCACCTGGAAGTGGTAGGAGCGTTTTGGGGCGAGATGGGTGATGAGGCATCGCTGCGATTCAACTTGTAGGTCATCGTCATCTAGCAATGGGGCAATGCTATCGACCGACCACGACGCTGGACCCATCGTGCGAACCTCAAGACTATCGAAGATGCCAGATGCCAAACGCACTTCATCTAGGTAGAGGCGCTCTTTGAAGGTCTCGAAGCTGAACGAAACCATTTCGGGCACGTTCTCAAAATATAGTATGTCGGTTGCGATATTGCGGTCTGCCTTCAATGTCGTATCACAGATGACCTCCCCTGTCTCGGCATTCTTTAAGGTTAGCGTGTAGCTCACCGTTTTTCCGGGATAGCTTGATGCGGTATAGAGCATAGTGAGGTTATGAGGTTGTGAGGTGGTAAGATCGGGACTGACGAGCGTGCCCGATTGTCCGTAAGCACCGATACGGAGATATCCTCCTGCTTGATAACAGTGTGAACCGCTCCATCCAGGGTTCTGGGTGTATGAATCGAGTGATGAAGAGATGTCAGTGTTGTTTGCAATGGGATAGTTGCCTTCTTCAAATCCTGAGAAATCTTCGTCGAGGATAATGGGATTGAGCGAATCGGGGAGCACCTCTTGCAAGTCGATACGATATCCGATGGCGCCCTCGACAGACTCCCATACTGCCACAAACGAAGAGTCGGTTATCTCAGTGACATCATACACCACAGGACGTGTGAGTCTGTCAAGCATAAAACGAATCGAGATGTTGCCATCGTCATGCTGGACAATATGATCCACTCCACGTTCAGTCGGCGTTTTATCCCAAGCAAGGCTGTTGGGGGTTGAATAGTCGGTGAACATGTTATTCCCCTCTATCGGATAAAGGTCAGTGCGGGTGGGTGCTCCCTGTGAGCCATCTGCCTCCATCAGATCGTAGTGTGGGTATGTGCCCGAGTTGACGTTGTTCGCGCGCCACAAATTCTCATCGTAGTCAATGTGGATGATCATCAAGCCGCAAGCTGGATGATATGCATCCCACCCTTGCATCTGGTGGTTTTCGAGAGTGAAATATTCACCTGGCTTCCCTGTCTTGGTCGGGATGCGGTAGCACATGCGACTCTCGTTTATTTCAGGAACAATGATACTATCAGCAGCCTCTGTAAGATCCGTTAGTTCGATCCATCCGAGACAATAGCGTTCGAAACCCGTGTACGACGGCGGGGTGCGTGAGTTGTTATTGTAACCACCCGAATCCATGATGTCCCAGGCACCGAGTTGGATACTGTGCGAGTTGACCGTATTGTACATGTCGGGCAATCCTAACACGTGTCCGAACTCATGACAAAGGGCCCCGATGCCGTCGATTTTATTGCCAGTATTGCCAATCAGTTCACAGCTGCAAGCATAGAGGTCGAAAGTTTTTCCGTCTAACGTCAATTGCTTGCCCCTCGGCAAGAGTTGTGACATGTGTGGCCAGATGGTACTTGAAGGGGCACCGTAGTTTTCTCCATAACCTGCATAGATAATGAAGACGAAGTCTACGATGTCGTCCTGATCAAAGTCATAGATGCTGAAGTCCACGTTAAGGCTGTCGTGTGCCAATAGACAGGCATCGATTACCATCTGTTCAGGGTTAATATCTTGATTCATTTGGTTGGCACCGTAGTAACTCTCATTGTGTGGTAATTTGACGGGCCCCACAACGTCGAAGCGAGGAGTAAAATCCCCATAGGATTGGCCGATGAAGTAATCGCGTGCTGATCCTGTAGCACCATCATCGGAAAAGTCCACCTCATTTAGTTGGCGTGTGTAACGCAGGCTGTCGTGCCCTTCTTGAAACTTGATGTCTTCAAAATCCACGAGGATGACGAGTCCTCGTACCTCGCCTATGGTAGGGAAGTTGGTGATGCGGCCTGAATCATCATTGTTGGAAAGTAAATGTGGTGGTATCGCACGCTTGCCGAAGGCCTCGGCTCTGGATTGGCTTCTCTGTTGTTGCCGTACTTCTATGTCAGCATCAGAGAGCCATTGCCATTGGCCTTTTGCATCGAGATCGAGAGCCCTACCATCAGTGGTGATGAACCAATGTCCATATTCATCACCAACCAACCGGCATGTCACTTCGGCACCATCGGCAAGGGTGATTTTCTGAAGACCTGGATAGGCGGGGATGGCGGATACTGAGAGTGAGCAGCTCAGGAGGAAAGCGGTTAACGATGTTTTATGGAAAATTTTCATACTAGATGAATTGACAATAGATTATCTTATGGCGCGGATGAATGGCTGACCTGTTGCAGGGTGGGTGATGCGTCGTCCGCTGAGGTCAAAGAGATATGTGTTCTTTGCCTGCTGTGGCAAGTCGTTGGAAATCTGCTCTATGCTTGCAGGGATTTCTCCGCTAGGCCAAACGTTCAGTCCGTTTTGGATATAGCCTGTTCTAGGGTCGATAACTATGCCAACGACGTGGAGTTGCTTCTTGTCGAGCACTGTTGTAGGTAGCGGAAGTATATAGTCAAAAGAGTATTCCCGCATGGCCTCCATATCTCCTTCATAGAGTGTGACACCATCAAACGAGGGGAAGCATCCACGTGCTATGTCCATAAAAATAACGTCTGTGGTGATGTAGGCTTTGTCTTCCCATCCGTAGAAGGGGCCCGAGTAGTTTTGTGAACTGCTGGAATAATAATTGGTTTGATAATACCCATGTCCTGTGATGCTGTCTTCAACAAGCACGAATGCGGCATTGTAATGTGCTCCACTGAGGTTCTGGTCACTCAAGATTGTAGCATGGCATAGGATGGCCGAAGCATCATCATTCCATTCGGCTGTCATGCTGTATGCGATGTGGTTCTCGGCAGTGGTCTCCAATTGGTAGAGGGTTTCAATGTCGTAGAAGGGATCGCCTTGCAGACGTCGACCGACCGTACAGCTTGGAGCCCCAGTGAAACGACTAATGAGTGGTGCATAAGTGTAAGTGCTGTCGGAAGAAATCTCAAGCGCATCACCCCCATGCACAGCAATAGCAACGAATCGATTAGGGTGAGCCTCTTTCATGAGCTCCATGCCTACCATGCCTCGTGGACAAAAACCGCACCAGAAACCCGAATACTCTTCACAGATTACGCGACGGGTAAAACGCTCATCGGGTACGGTGAAAGAACATGAAGCGGTGTTGTTGCCGGTATATTCATCGGGCACGCCATTGACAGATTCAATGCTTATGCTGAGGGTATGCTGACCGAAGCCGTAGTCGGCAGGGATAACAAGTTCAAAAGTGTCTCGTCCGTTGACTGGAATTGTGTGATCATATCTAATGGTCTCAGTATCGCCATTGTCAATACTCCACTGCAAGGTGTACCGTTCGACTTCTGTAATTCCCATGTTTCGTACGGTAGTCGAGAAACTGATGCTTTCGGCTTCCGGGTCAACACGTTGGTTAGGCAACGTGCCGATAGCCAGTTCGTGCTTTGGCATGTGTTCTCCTTCGACCATAGCCTTGATGCAAAGCGAGCCCCCGCAAGAGGTCCACTTGGAACTCTGGTTGATCAGGATTTGATCGGCAAGCGAGTTCTTGGCGTCGCTGAATCCAAAGGCGTTACTTTCGGCGCCACGGAATCGGCATCCGATGGCGAGGTCTTTCCCTTGCGTAATCTCGAAGGGAGTGTCAAGATTGATGACATTCCAACCTTCGGTTAAGCCGTCCGAGATAGTCTGTCGATAGAGAGGATTGGCATCGTGTGGATTGTTCTTGATGTATATAGTGACATTGGTCGCACTTGATTTCATTCCGATGAGCACCTGGGTGATGCTGTTGCCTATGTAGGGGGTCAGGTCTTCAGCTACGAACTGAACATAAGGGGTATAGATTACGCCAGCCTCGCCGAAACCATGGTCGATATCCTCGCAGTATGCAAGCTCTACCTGGGCCTGCAAGATACCTATACTGCAGAGCATGAGAAGCAAAAGGAGTGAAAGATGCTTCATTTCTTAATTATTGATAAAAGACACCTGCACGGGAGCGGTTGCCGTGCAGATGTCTGATGATGTGGATAAATGGATTACTTGATAATTACCTTGGCCGTCTTTTCGCCCTGACGAAGCAGATAAATACCGGGTTCAACCTTGCTTTCGATGCGGCGTCCGTCGATTGAGAAGATTTCGACTGGTTCGTTGCTCATCCAGATTTCACCGATATTGGTAATCACTTCAATCTCTATGACGTTGGTGGCGTTCGATTCGCCTTCTGCCCATAAAGCGGTGACGAAGTATTCGTGTTCGCCCACACTGGACTCATCGCAGAAAGTGGTCTCCTGTACCTTTTCGGCAATAAGCTGGCCATCCCGGTAGACGTTGTATCCTAGGAAGGTGAGCTTCGTAGTGGCACCATAGAGCGGTGTGTATTCGATGTCGTCGATGAAGGCTACCGTGGTAGCGTTACCATCGTTCCAGTTGCGGATAGCGAAATACTTGGCATCCTCAGGTAGTGTGTATTCGAGTTTTACCCAAGCCGTGGTGCCTACAATCTGGTCGCCATCGACATGCTGGAAGCTCTCAACTTGCTGATCGGTGTTGGAGTAGAGGAGCTCGACGTTCTGTGGGTCGGAACCTTCGTTGGGGACGCGGTAGTAGAAATTCACGTCACTGCCGCCCTGCACATCGCTCGAAATCAACCAGTCGTCGGTAGGCATGGTGGTTGAAACGCCATCCGATGCTGTCCAAGAAGCGATGTACTTCGAGCCGGAGTGTGGCGTGAGCACGTCAAAACGCTCCAAACTGAAGCCGGCTTCCTCAGGAGCCCATACCTGCCATGCTTTGGCATCGAAATTGTTGGGGATGCTAGGTCCGCCGAAATAAACAGTAATAGCTCCATCGCCGTCGTAGGTCTTCCAGTCACCGATACCGTCGATGATGAATGATTCATAGTCATCAAAGCCATCAACTACCGGATCGACGATTTCGTCGGTCGCGGGGGCTGTCCAGCTCAGATTGATGCCCTTGTCATCTTGTGTGGCCTCAAGGTCAGAGGCTGCTGGCAGGTTGCTCCCCTTGACGTAGAACTGGTAATCGGCAGTATTGTTGGCATCATTTGTGTCGCCATCGGCCTGTACAACTGCATTGACGGCATAGGTCTTGCCTGCGCATGCCTTATTGAGAACGATATCGTAGTTGAGTATGCCAATCTCGCCAGCATTAAGGGCGTGCGTACCTATCACTTCTTCATCGGTGGTGTTCTCGCCATCAGAAAGGGTGATGGCAACCTTGTAGTCGCTCAGTTCGTTCATGCCATAGTTGGCCACGGTAAAGGTGAGAGTCTGAGTCTCGCCGGCAGAGATACGCTTGTTGCCACTGATACCTATGAGGGCTGCATCAACTTCCACACCATCGGCAATGGCAATCTTGTCGATGAAAAGCGAGGCAGATGGGACGGTAGTAATGCCTCGGAAGGCGATTTGGACGTTGCTGGGAGAAAATCCTTCTGGTGCGGCAGGGGTATCGAGTGCGAACGAACTGCGTGTCCACCCTGTGGCTCCATTGTTGTAGTCCACTGTGCCAATCTTCTGCCATTCACCGTCATTGTAGCTTGCCAAAACCTCGAGCACCACGTCTTCGGGGTCAGCCTCCATGCCATGATACATGAAGAAGCTGAGTTCTGCCTTCGTCAGGGTACTAAGGGCTACGCGCGGACCCTGCATGATCTGGCTGTTGCTATCTTCTGCCTTGTAAGTGTAGTAAAGCATGCCGCCATCTTCGTCGTAGGGCTTCACAGCGAGACTTGCGCCGTTGCTGATGCTCCAAGCGTAGTCATAGCTCGAAGCGAAAAGTGTCCAGGGCCCTTGGTTGGCAAATGCCCATGCAAAACTCTCTTGGTATGGAGTCTCCCAAGGTGTGCCAAGGGTAATGCTGAACTGTGTGCCTTCGCTCGTGCCAGCTTCATTGGTGGCAAACAGGGCATAGGTCACCAAGTCTTGGCCCCAGTAGCTGAAGAAGGTTTCATCGATGGTACTGAGATCGGTGGTTGTTGCCACTTGCTCCCAGTGATTTTCCCAGTTGTACTCATTGTACTTGCAGAGGGTGTAAGTTACCTTTTCGGGAGCCACATAGCCACCATGTGCACCGGTTGCGGGTACTGCACTCCAACTAACCGATGGTTTGATGTCGGCAGTCTGGTGGTATTCTGTGATGACAGGAGCGACAGGAGTATCGAGACCTACCCAGATGGTGACGGAGGCAGGGGCGCCTTGACCAACAGCATTGAAGCAAGTAATGGTATAGGCGGCTTCGCCATTGCTCACCGTTGTGTCTTCGTAGGTAAGGGTCTCGCCTGGCTTGCCTTCGAGAGTGGCTATCCGTTGCCCGTTGCGGCAGATTTCTACTGAAGAGATTTCGTTGAGGGCATCACCCTTGAAGGTTGTGGTGGGCAGCGTGAACGTCAGCGTGCTGCTGAGTGCGCCACCTGCACCAGGTATGGCACTAACATTGCTTGAAGCTGCAGGGGCGTCGAAGAATGAGTAAACCTCGATGCCAATATTGTCGAGAGCGTAGTTGGAACTGTAAACAGGTGCGCAACTGTGGAAGGCTATGTTCCAGAGTCCGTCGGCTGGGACGCTGAAGTCGGTGACTTGTCGCAAGTTGTCGTTGCGGTAGTCGAAGTCATATTTGGCAAGGGTTGTTGTCATTGCTTCGATGGTGTTGCCTTGACCGAGATAGACGTTAAGGTATTCGTGCGTCAGACCCACATCGATGGCATCGAACGTAAGACGATACTGCACGTCCTTCTTGAGTTGGATAGATGGAGTGATGAGATAGTCATCCATGCCCTTGCCACCACCGGGATTATAGTCAGGATCATACATGCCGTTGGCCATGAGGTAGGCTGTCTGTTGTGATTCCTGATACTTCCAGCCAGCTCCGTCGGCGTTGTTGTCGATAACGGTGAAGAGGTTCCAATCGTCCTGTGAAAGGAACTCCTCGGAATAATCGGGTACCCAGATGCTGCCCGAGACAATGTCGTTGGATGTAACAGAAACGTTGTTGTCGGTCATTTCGCTTACGAACGATGTTACCTCCCAGGTGTAATGATTGTGGGCGGAGGGAAGTTCGTCGGTAAGTGTGGTCTCTGCGGTGGCTTCAGTTAAGACTTTTTCGTCGGGATGACGAATTACATAGTACCTCACATCGGCATCGTCGAAAGCCCCACCATTGATTGAAGCTGTTGGCGCGGTCCATGTCAAGGTGACGGTGTTGCCATCGAGGGTTGCAGTGAGATTCTCAACTCCCGTGGGTTGGTCAATACCGAGGTAGCCTTCCCAAATGCGTTCGGGGCCAATGCCCCCCTCGCCTTCGAGAGTTATGATTACCTCATGATCTCCATCGGCTAGGTTTAGAGGCACTTCAGCTTCTGCGCCTGGTTCAAGGGAGAGAGTCTGTTCTGTGCCATCGACCACAATGTGTGTTGTTAGTGAGCCTGTGAGAGCTTCTCCCGTAGTGTATGTGGTGGTGGGAGCGGTAAAGCAGAGTTTGCCGGCCTCATAGCTGATGCCTGTAGCTGCAGCAGGTGCTGCTGCAGGCGCATACTTGATGAATGCTCCCTGAAGGTGTTCGTCGTTGGGCATATCGCTTACGAATGTACACTCGCATGTCTGACAGTCAATGGTATAGATATACGACTCTGCAGCGTATCCGTTGCCCGGCACGCGAGGAACAATCCAGTACGTGGTTCCTGTGGCGGGGTCAGTGACGGCAGTTTCGGAGTTTGGATAACGACCAAACGGGATGTCAAGCTCTCCCACCAACTCATAGCTTCCATCGGTCTTGCTGATTCGGTAGAGCTCCTTGGTGTTGTAGGGGATGCCGTAGAGTTGGCCTTTGTTATCGAAGAAGAGGGTTTGGACAAAGATTTGGTCAATCATACCTACCTCGACTGCTGTCTTGGTGTCGAGGTCGATCTCCATGAGTGGACGTGCAGTGCGATAGGTGTTCCAGTCGAGTTGGCCCCAGAAGACGAAGTAAGCTTTGCCGGTGGTCTCGTCGAAGGCTGCAACTTGGCGCAAGTAGTCGTCGCGTTCGCAGATGACGTCGGTGCTTTCAAGTTCCCAGGTCGAGGCGTCGTAGGTCTTCATGATACATTGGGTACTCTCCATTTCGAGGGTATAGAACTTGCCACGTGCATAGAAGGCGGTGGAGCCTCCTAGTTCGGGGCTGACATCGCGCTTGGTTGTTTGGGGTGCGGCATGGAAACGGATGACGTTGTAGGGGCCGCCTGACACATCGTTGTATCCGCTGTCCTGGTGCTTGAGGCCATAGAGGACGGGATAGTCGGCTTGGTTGGGTCGCGCACTAACGTGGCGTTTTTCCGACGAAAGGGAGGGGATTCCCAGACGGATGACGGGTGCTGAGTTTGTGCGAACAACCTGAAGTTCACGCGTGTTTGTGCCCTGATGGGAGGCGGGAAGGGCATTGGAAAAGTTAGTGCGGAGCGTTTGGGCTGCTGCGCCTACACCGATGGCTGCTGCCATCATGAGGGGTAGGAAACGGATTGCTTTCATAAGATTGTTTTTTTTATGGTTAAAACTCTAGGAATAGGAAGTATGCGTAAGGGGAAAGGCGTTGCGTGGACTGCCGTGTCATTTGATCCAGGGGAGGATGGCGAGAATGATACCGACGAGTTGGATGATGAGTATCCACCATTCGACAAGGGGATGATGAGCATTGGCTTGATGGATGGTGAGCAGTAGGGCAAGCAACAAGGCGAGGGTGACAAGGTGAATGGAGAGGTGGGAAGCATCGAGGATGAGCAGTACAATGAAGGCAATGCTGATTATAGAGAGCATCATGATCGACGCTTCGGCTCGCACGCTTTGTCCCAAATCGACGGCAAGGCTGGTGAGTGTGTGAATGAGTAGGAGCAGAACCACATAAACCAATAGGGCGAGTTGCCAAGGGGAAAAAAGGGTTTGAGTGGTATGATGAGCTTGAGGGGGTTGAAAGGTTGGAAGTGGCGCGCTTAGGAGACGATATGGGCTATAGGCTATGATCATCTGGTCGGCAGCTTCAATGCCCCCCTCTTTACTTCCCAATAATGGGAGGATGCAGAGGATGAGATAGATGATCCAGATACCGAGCACGGTGCCGGTGATGGCACTGAGCAGGTTTCGGGGACTAAGACAACGCATATAATATCCCGCGATAGGCAGCAGAAGTACGAGGAGGATGAGGTGGGGATGTAGGGTGGAGATAAGGCCGATGATGAGACCGAGCAACAAATGCTTGATGATGGCTATACGCCGCTGCCAAAGGCTCATCTGGAGCGAGATGATGGTGATGATAGCGAGCTGCTGCAAAAGGGGAGTTAAGGGGGTTGAGAGGGTTGAAGGGTTTGAGAGGTTTGAGGGGAAGAGACAGATGACCGAGCATTGCACTACGGTGAGTAGAGGCCAACCGATGGCGAAGGCCTTGACACTGGCTCCTCCGTCGAGTCGGAAACGTGCGACAATATGTCGGATGCCTAAAGTGAGCAGTCCGGCAATGATCCAACCGAGGATGAGTGTTCGTGGTGGAGCAGTGTCCAACAGCATGAGCGCCACAACAAGCCCTAGGCTCAAGAAGATGAGCAAGGGGGTGATGTGGCGATATGTGGTCAGGGGAGCATACATGGTCAGAGGGCGAGATCGCGGCCGATGTCGCGGCGATAGTATTTGCCTTCGAACTGGATGAGTTCGGCACCACGCATCGATTGGGCGAGGGCTTCGGATAGTGTGGGGCCATAGGAGGTGACAGCGATGACGCGTCCGCCTGCGGTGACGATGGCATCGTCCTTCCGGGCTGTGCCTGCATGGAAAAGGATGGAGCGGCGAGCCGAGTCGGCGGGGGAGACGATGCCTTGGGTGAATAGTGGGTTGTCCATCCCTGTCATTACTTTGCCCTTTTCGTACGAACCAGGATAGCCGCCGCTGACGAGCATGACGGTGACGGCGGCGCGCGGATCGACTTCGAGAGCCTTCTGGTCGAGGTCGCCATCAGCTACACCGAGGAGGAGTTCGACAAGGTCGCTCTGGATGCGGGGCATGACAACTTCGGTCTCGGGGTCGCCCATGCGGACGTTGTACTCGATGACCATGGGATCGCCGGCATGATATTGCTGGATGTCGCGGTCGATGCGGATGAGGCCCAGGAAGATGAAGCCCTGATAGCGGAGCCCTTCTTGCCGGAGGCCTGCGATGGTGGGGCGGACGATGCGTTCCTCGACCTTGTGCATAAACTGCTCGTCGGCGAAGGGTACGGGCGAGCAGTTGCCCATGCCTCCGGTGTTGGGGCCTGTATCGCCTTCGCCTATGCGCTTGTAGTCCTTTGCGACGGGCAGGATCTTGTAGTGCAGGCCGTCGGTGAGCACGAAGACGGAGCATTCGATGCCTGAGAGGAACTCCTCGATGACGACGATGGCCGAAGCTGCGCCGAACATGCCGTCGAGCATGGCGCGGAGTTCGCGTCGGGCTTCGTCGAGGGTGGGGAGGATGAGCACGCCCTTGCCGGCTGCCAGTCCGTCGGCCTTGAGCACATAGGGTGCCTGGAGCTGCTCAAGGAAAAGGCAGGCTTCGTCGTACTGACTGGCATTGAACGAACGATAGCGGGCCGTGGGGATGGCGTGGCGCGTCATGAACCCCTTGGCGAAGTCCTTTGAGCCTTCGAGCTGGGCTGCGGCACGGCTTGGACCGATGACGCGGATGGCCTGGAGCCGAGGGTCGCCCTTGATGTAATCGTAGATTCCATTGACCAAGGGGTCTTCGGGGCCTACCACGATCATGCCGATGTTCTGTTGGAGGCAAAATTCGCCTATCTTGTCAAATTCGCCCACCTTGATGGGGACGTTCAGGCCATAGGCTGATGTGCCTGCGTTGCCCGGGGCGATGAAGAGTTGTTCACACTTGGGGCTTTGTGCCAGTTTCCAGGCGATGGCGCATTCGCGGCCGCCACTGCCGAGTAAGAGGATGTTCATAAGTGCTCGTCGAAATAGCGTGAGATATTATTTAAAAGGTGTACACGGTCGCGGCCTCGCACGTTGTGCTCGTGACCGATGTACATCAGATAGTCGGGGTAGGTGCCATTGGCTACCGCATTCTTGAGGAACTGCATCGACATCTGCGGGACGACGGTGCCGTCCTGGTCGTCGTGGATGATGAGCAGGTGCCCGCGCAGCTTTTCAGTCTGGTCGATCAAGGTGGTGGCTATATATCCCTCGGGGTTGTTGTCGGGTGTGCCCATATAGCGCTCGCCGTACATCACTTCGTAGCGACTCCAGTCGAGCACGGGACCACCGCAGACACCCACCTTGAACGTGTCGGGGTAGTTGAGCATCATATAGGTTGTCATGAAGCCTCCGTAACTCCATCCGTAGATGCCTATGCGGTCGGGATCGACATAGGGCAGTGTCTTGAGATATCCGACACCTTGGAGCTGGTCGAGCGCCTCCTCTTGGCCGAGGTTGTGCCAGATGGCCTGCTCGAAGGCGATGCCGCGATTGTCGGAGCCGCGTCCGTCGATGGTAAAGACGACATAGCCTCGGTTGGCCATGTAGCAATCCCATCCAGGCAGACCCCACTGGAAGCCGTCGGTGACAAGCTGGGCGTGGGGGCCGTTGTAGAGATAAACGATGGTGGGATATCGTTTGCCGGGATTGTCGGCATAATCGCGGGGCTTGACCAGACGATAGTAGAGGTCGGTCACCCCATCGGCGGCCTTGAGCGTGCCAAGTTCCACTTCGGGACGTGCCAACGCGGGGTGCTTGTCGTTCTGGAGATAAGGATTGTCGGCGGTGTAGAGCACCTTGGTCGTGGCGGGGCGGCCGTTTCGGAGGCTAATCAGCTGGCAGGTGCGTGGTGTCGCATAGTTGGTGTAGGTGTCATAGACCTGCGTGAACTGTTTGTTGACCTTGATGCTATGACGGCCTTCCGCTTGGGTGATGCGGGTGATTTTCGGGTTATGGGTTATGGATTTTTTGGGAATGGCTACGCTGAAGAGATTGCTTTCGAGCGGACTGTCGGCGGCGGCCATGAAATAGAGGAACCTAGCGGCTGGGTCGGCACCGACGATTGAACTGATGTCGAAGTTGCCCTTGGTCAACTGGAGGCACGTAACCTTGTCGGCAGCCATGTTGTAAAGATAAGCCTGCATGTAGCCGTCGCGCTCACTGAGCCAGACGAAGCGGTCGTTGGAACCTGGGAGGAAGTAGACGGGATGCTTCGGCTCGACGTACTTGTCGGAAGTTTCGGTGAAGAGGGTTCGGACGAACTCGCCTGTGTGGGCATCATAGACGTTCATCTCGACATAGTTCTGCAGACGGTTGACTTCGGCAATGAGGATTTGACGGCCATCGGGGCGCCATGTGATATTGGTCAGATAATGATCCGGAGCGTTGATGCCGGAAGCGGTGCGCGAGGCATCTGTCCCTGAGCACAATGGCTGGGCTTCAGGCTTCCCGTTGGTTTTGAGGAAGACCGTCTGCTGACTGTCGGGGTTGTAGATGCCGAGGGTGACCTGGTGACTCGTCATGCCCGCCATCGGATAGCGTATCCACTTGACTTCGGCTTCCTGTGGATCGGTCTGCAGCAGGGGGTATCGGCCCACCATCGACTGGTCCATGCGATAGAATGCCAGCAAGTGGCCCTTTGGACTCCAGAAGATGCCTCCGTTGATGCCGAACTCGTTGCGATGGACGGATTGTCCCCACACGATGTCGGACTGCCCGGGGTCGGGCGAATCGCTGGCGGCGTCAGGGTCGCTGACCTGATGGCGCACGGGGGTGTCATCATCGGTGATCTGCTCCACCCACAGGCGGTCGCCTTCGCACAAGGCTCTCCACAGGCGATCGGCACTGGGCTCACCTTTTTCGCCCATACCCTGAGGCTGGGCGCTGGCTGCATCTTCGGGCAAGGTATAATGGAACTCCCCCTGCTCATCGAAATAGGTATTGAGGAGCGAGGGGGTATAGATGTAGTCGGGATGTCCTGGCGTGAGCTGCGCCATCGTGGGCAGTTTTCCCTCGCTTTGAGGGATGATGCTCAGGATGGTTTGTGCTGAAGCGATGCCAATCATTGATGTTGCCAATATCGTGGTGAGCAGGGTTTTGAGCATGGTCGGAGTGGTCGGAATGGTCGGAATACTCGGAGGTTATTTGTCGTCGGGCTTCTTGGTGTAGTCGAGGACGGCCTTGCTCATGTCGAAGTCTTCGCCGAACATCGGACGGTTGGGGTCGTAGGTGCGACGTCCGCGAGGCTGGTATTCTCCGCCGCGCTCCTCGAGCTTGCCGTCTGCTCCGCGCTTGAAGTTGCCACGGCTCACCGAGATGCTGCCGTCCTTGCCGATGGTGTAGGTGCGCTTGGTGTTGCTGTCCTTACGAGGACGTTTGGGCTTGTCGTTGTCTGAAGGCTTGTGACCCCGATCGTAGGCTTTGCCGTCCTTGTCGAAGAAACGCTTCTTCTTTTCGCCGTCATCTTTCCTGCCCTCTTTCTTGAAGGGCTTGCCGTCCCTCTTGTCATCTTTTTTGAAAGACTTGCCTTTCTTCCCGTTGCCTTTGCGGATACGTTCGAAATGGTCGTTGTCCTGCTTCTGGTCGGCGCTTAGCTTATCGAGCTCGTTGCCATCCTTGCGGAACTCGTCGTACCTGCCGCTGAAAAGCTCGTATTTGCGGAGCTGGCAGGGGATGCCTCCGTTGTTGAGTTCGATCTTGAGCGAAGGCTTGAGGCCGACGAAGTCGAATGGGGTGCCTTCCTTACGGAAGCCTGTTTGCGGGTCGTTATAAACGAAAGTGGCGTTCGGGTCATCGCTTGAGATGATCCAAGCCTCCGAGCCTTGGAAGTATTTCTTGAGCACGTTACCCACCATTCGGTAGAATGAGGGAACGTCGGTATAGAGGCGCTTGCCATAGGGCGGATTCATCACGACAATACCACCGAGTGGCTGTTCGCCTTCGGCCAATGCTTCGGCTTGGGCTTGAGCCCAAGGTGCAGTATCGACTTCTTCAAAATCCTTTACGGCGAGAGAGATGTATTTCTGTAATCCTGCTTTGCGGACATTCTCGGTGGTGACATCGATGGCGACTTTTGAGAGGTCGGAACCGTAAATGTGGTGTAGGAAAACCTTTTCCTGTGAATCGTCGTCATATAGTTCCTGCCAAAGGTCGTCGTCGTATGCAAGCTCACCCACAGTCCAACGCTGGAAGCCGAAGCCCTTGCGATAGAGGCCGGCGGGTGTGTTGGTGGCAATGAGGGCTGCTTCGATGAGGAAGGTTCCCGAGCCGCACATCGGGTCGTAGAGGTCACGCGTCCCGTCGTAGCCGGCTTTGAGCAGGATTCCGGCGGCAAGCACTTCGCTGATGGGCGCATCGGTGAGTTGTTCTTTGTAGCCGCGCTTGTAAAGTGGGTCACCGCTGGAGTCGAGACTGAGGGTACATGTCGAACCGACAGAGCTGCTTTCGGCAGTATCGGAAATATGCAGGTTGAACTGCACGTCGGCAGAGCCCACAGCTACCTTGGGACGTTTCATGCCGTTCTCAATGAAATAGTCGCAGATGGCATCCTTGGTGCGATAGATGGCGAAACGCGAGTTGCGGAAATTCTCCGAGAAGATGGTGTTGTCGATGGCGATGGTCTGTCCTTCGGCTACATATTGGCTCCAGTTGATAGCCTTCACCTTGGCGTAGAGTTCGTCAGGGTCGGCAGCTGTGAACTGCTCGATAGGCTTGAGCACACGCAGCGCGGTGCGGAGCCAGAGGTTAGACTTGTAAAGCAACTGCTTGTCGCCAAGATAGCTTACCATGCGGTTGCCGATGGTGATGTTTTCACCACCCAGCTGTTCAATTTCCTTGGCCAGTATCTCTTCGAGACCGGCGAGGGTTTTAGTGATGATCTTGAATTTTTCCATGTAATGGTAACCGACAGGCATCTTTGTGCCTGTCTTGTCATTGAGCGTTGTAAAATAGCTTAGTGTTGGCAGGTACGTCGTGGGTAACCCAAAGGTTGCCGCCAATTGTAGTGTTGTCACCGATATGAACACGCCCCAGAATAGTAGCGTTGGCATAAACCACCACATTGTTGCCGAGAATGGGGTGACGTGCTATGCCTTTGACAAGTGAACCATCGGGCTCCTGCGGGAAGTTCTTGGCACCAAGTGTTACACCCTGATAAAGGGTGACATGATGACCCAGAATGGCTGTGGCGCCGATAACGACACCCGTACCATGGTCGATGGCAAACGAAGGGCCAATGGTCGCTCCAGGATGGATGTCGATACCCGTCTCGCTGTGGGCCAACTCGGTGATCATGCGAGGGATGAGCGGTACGTCAAGCTCGTAGATAGCATGGGCAATGCGATAATTGGTGACGGCATGCATGCCGGGATAGCAGAGGATGACTTCACCCAAGTTGTTGGCTGCGGGGTCGTTGCGGTACATTGCTACGACATCGGTGGCCAGTATCTCGCGGAGTTTGGGAAGGGCCTCGACAAACGTCTTGGCTCGGCGCTTGGCAGCATCGCGTACTACCTCGCGTTCCACGAAGTCTTCGCCCTGTGCAAAGGCAATGCCTGCCATGAACTGCTTGCTGATTTTTTCGTAGAGATGCTCCACGCCAACGCCGATATGGTACTGCAAGCCGCCTGTCACCACGTTTTTGCCGTAATAGCCAGGGAAGAGCACTGAGCGGCAAATATCGACAAATTCACGCAGTTCCGGCACCGAAGGGAAAGGAATCCCCTCGATGCCGAAGTGGTGAAGTTCGCTTTGAGAAATATCGCTCAAAGCGAAGATGGTTCGGTCGAAACTGTGCATTGATCAGATGCCGTATTTGGCACGAATGGCCTTCGAAATGGCATTCTTGTTGACGACGTAGTTGAGGGTTTTGGCACGAACAAACTCAGGTGTCATATACCAGATGCCGTCATATTTGCCGGTGATGCCCCAACTGTTCTTGATTAAGTAGTAAAGATTTCCCTCCTGATCCTTGGCAGTGCCAAAGAGGTGCATGCCGTGGTCGTCGCCCGTCTCAAAGTTGTCGTAACCACGCTGACGCTCCTCGGCGGTCACCTTCTTCTGTGGCAGAGGTTTCTCAGATAGTTCCTTGCCCTTGGCGCTGCGGTCAAGACGCAGCCAACGTGCCTGGTCGGCACCTGGAGCATCGGGAGCCTTCATGTCGGGATAGACGGCAAGGCCATCGCGGGTGAAGCCGTCCTCACTGACGTCACCGCCCCAAAGCACGGTGTAGCCTGCCTTGATGGCATCGTCGATGACTTGCATAAAGTCATCAAGTTCAAGGTTCAAGCTTTCACCCCAGCGCCAGTTGTCCTGCACTTCGATGACAAAGCCTTTGCCCTTGTTGGCGCCCGTAGAGTATGGGTGATGGGTGAACGAGGTAATCGAGACATAGTCGTCAGGATTGAGTCCCGTGCTGGCAGCAAATGTCATGGGCGTATAGGTCTTGCCTTCGTAGGTGAATGTCTCGGGTGCCTTTCCGAGATAGACTTCATGTACTGCACGCAGACTTTTTTTCCATAAGGGTTCGCCATCGGGGCTGAACTGAAGAGTACGGGCACTGGCTGCGGCCTTGACGATTGGGTTTGTCATGGCGCTGAGTTCGCTGTGATTGCTGAGCGTGTCGCCATACATCGCACCGGCTGGCATTTCGCTGTCGGGGATGAGTCCGTAGTTGCGTAGGCAATAGAACACATCAACGAACGAGCCGCCTTGGGCGAAACTGACATCACCATGTGTGCGCACCGATTTCTCAGCACGATCCAGATAAGTTTTCTGAATGACATACATCTCCGAGAAGTCATAGATCTTACCGGTCTTCTTGAGTATCTCGCTCTCAAGGAAGCTGAGGCCAGAGTAGCTCCAGCAGGTGCCAGCATTCTTCTGGTTCTTGACTGGAGTGATAGCCAATGAATCAATTGTGGTAAATTGAAATCCCTTGACAGAGTCGTTCTTTGCTTCATCTTGTGCAATGGCAGCGCACGAGAGGATGGCGGCAACGCCGCAGAGCATGATTTTCTTCATTTTCATTTCTTTTTATTGTCCTTATTCTTCTTGTTTGTCGATTGCAGGATGTCGCTGTATCGCTTTTGGTCGGCGACAAGTTGGGCTGCCTTCTTCACGAGGGTATCCTGAAGCAGGCTGTGTTCCGATTGTCCCCGCTGATAGTAGTAGCGCAGAATAATCTCGTTGGCCACTTCCTCCTTGATCTCGTCGCGCAGCGAATCGAGGTCGTGTTTCATATCGAAGACCTTCAGTAAAGTCAGGATGCTGTCCTTCTTATGTGCGAGGGCTTCCTTGCAGAAAGCATCATACTCCTCGTCCGAGAGTTTGAACTCGCGGATGGGGGCAATGGTTTCGTGCTGTTGGCGATAGCGTGTCGCATAGTTGAAGGTGAGATATTCGCGATCGAGGTAATAGGCCAGTCCAGACATTTGCTGTGGCTTCTCTTCAACATCGGGTTTGATTCCGCGACCATCGCGCACCTCGCGGCCATTGGCGGTGTAGAACACATGGGTGAGTGAATCGGGGATTTGTTCAGCCTCGCCTAACTTGTAATTGATGACTTGAATGCATCGTCCCGAAGGGATGTAGTATTTGGCTGTCGTGAATTTCATCAGCGTGTTGTAGGGTAGTGGACGCGTACTTTGAACCAGACCCTTACCAAACGAACGCTCACCCATAATGACGGCACGATCCAGATCCTGCAACGATCCACTCAAAATCTCTGCAGCCGATGCGGTGTTCCGGTCGATAAGGCAGACAATGGGGAGGTTGGGCTCGATGGGTACGGTGTTGGTGCGATAGGCACTATTCCATTCAGGGCGTTTGGCTTTTGTCTCGACTACTGGACTGCCTTTTGGTACAAACATTCCGACAATCTTAACGGCCTCCTCGAGCAGTCCGCCTCCGTTTTGACGCAAGTCGAAGATGAGGCCCTTGAGCGAATGTTGCTGGTCGGCACGTAATTTGACGAGTGCATCCTGCACCTCCTGTCCAGCCTTATCGGTGAACTGCGAAAGGAAGATGTAGGCCACACTGTCGTTGAGCCAGCCGTAATATGGCACTGCATCGAGCACGATTTTCCGGCGATGAATCTCAAAGTCGATAGGCTCATCGATGTAAGGTCGCTTCACGCGAAGGTTGAACGTCGTTCCTGCTTGTCCGCGCAACTTCTCGCTTACTTCGGAAGTGTTCTTCTTGAGCATACTCTCGCCGTCGATGCTGAGGATGGCATCACCCACACGGACACCGGCTTCCATGGCAGGTCGGCCTTCGTAAGGGTTTGCGATGATTACCGTGTCGCCACGCTGTTGTATCAGTGCACCTATGCCACCGTATTCGCCAGTAGTCATGGTCTTGAAGTCCGACTGATCGTCCTCGCTGTAGAATTCGCAGTAAGGGTCGAGTTCGGTCAGCATAGCTTTTACGCCTGTTGCCAGCGCTTTCCCCCAGTCGATGGTGTCAACATACTGACCCTGCAAAGTGGTGATGGCCGATCCCAAGATCTCCATGTATTGTTGAACGTCGAGATGTAGATCCTCTACTTTCTTCTTGTTATGGCTGTCTGACGACTGTGCGAAGGTCTGCATGGGGCAAGTCGGGCAGAGTGTCAGGCAAACGATGAGGCCAACGAGGCCAAACATCCTTTTCATCATGTTATAAAAGTTAAAAATTTGGGCAAATGTAACGATTTTTTTTTGATTAACCAAAAAATGACTGTGTTTTTTGTTTTTTTTCGGGCAATCTTTGGGAAAAGTGGGCAAAATGCCTTATCTTTGCAGCAAATTATTCTGTTTATATTACACAATGCGTACATTTTTGAAGAGAATTGGTCTCCTTTTGGTATATGCTTTGCTCTCGTTGGACAGTGTATATGCCGAGAGTGACATCTTCCGTTGGGGCATCACTGCGGGTGGTAATATTTCCAAGGTGGACGGCACTGGAACGGGCTTCATGAATACAGGATGGCATTACGACAGTTCGGGTGGATATTATGCTGGCATCACAGCACGACTGTCTTTGCCAATTTTGAATTTCGGTCTCGATGCTTCTTTCGTCTATTCTCAAGAAATGGCCGACATCGAATCGAATGGAGCCAGCATCATGGATAAACTGCGTTATTTCAGTGTCCCTGTCCATGTGCGTTACGATCTTGAGCTCCCGTTCCTTTCCGACCTCATCATCCCCTATCTATTTGGAGGACCCCAATGTAATTTCGCGCTGAACGATTTTGACTTGTATGAATTCTTCAGGCAAGATCCCGAATCGGCAAAGCGCCTCTATGAAGTCGATTCGGAATATCGCACCAGCACGCGCGTTTGGAAACTTGACCTCGGTGTAGGTGTCATCCTTGTCGATCATGTCCAGGTGTCATATTTTTACGCCATTCCGTTCGAAAGCAGCTTTCGCTTCAAGACCATCTATGATGATTCGAAGAGCCACTTCAAGATGGGTACCCACCGCATTGGCTTGACTTATTATTTTTAACATCCTTACATCTTAAATATTCCTATGATCGACGACGAGAAGAACGACGAACAGGAACTCAATCCCGATGAGGCCACTTATGCTGCCGATGGAGATGAAGAGACCGTCGAAGAAACTTTGACGGGGGGCAATGGCTACAAGCCGCACAACGACGACGATATCTCCGACGACAAGATACATCATTTGGGTGGCATGTACCAAAATTGGTTCCTCGACTATGCGAGCTACGTTATCCTGGAGCGTGCAGTCCCGCATCTTGTCGATGGCCTTAAACCCGTACAGCGCCGCATCCTGCATGCAATGAAGGTGATCGATGATGGACGCTACAACAAGGTGGCTAACATTGTCGGACAGACCATGCAATACCATCCGCATGGCGATGCCAGCATTGGTGATGCCTTGGTGCAACTTGGACAGAAGGAACTGCTAATCGACTGTCAGGGCAACTGGGGCAACATCCTCACGGGTGACTCTGCTGCTGCGCCCCGTTATATCGAGGCACGTCTTTCGAAGTTCGCCCTTGAAGTGGTGTTCAACAACAAGATTACCCCATGGCAGCTGTCGTACGATGGACGCAAGAAAGAGCCCATTAACCTGCCGATCAAGTTTCCGCTGCTCCTCGCTCAAGGTGTGGAAGGTATTGCCGTAGGCCTATCGTCAAAGATTCTGCCTCATAACTTCAACGAACTGCTCGATGCATCGATAGCCTGCCTTAAGGGCGAGCCTTTCGAACTTTATCCCGACTTCCCGACAGGTGGTCTCATCGATGTCTCGAAATATCACGATGGTGCGCGTGGAGGCGTGGTCAAGGTGCGTAGCCGCATTGAGAAGATCGACCAGAAGTCGCTCCGCATCACCGATGTGCCGTTTGGCAAAACCACCGATTCGCTCATCGAGTCGATACGCAAGGCCATCGAAAAGGGCAAGATCAAGATCAAGAGCTTCGATGACTTCACCAGCGACCATGCCGAGATTGTCGTTCACTTGATGCCCGGCGTGTCGAGTGATAGGACCATCGATGCACTTTATGCCTTTACCGACTGCGAAATCTCCATCTCGCCCAACTGCTGCGTCATTTACGACAAGAAGCCCCATTTCCTTACTGTCAGTGAGGTGCTTCGCCGTTCGGCAGAAAACACCAAGGAACTGCTACGTCAGGAACTGGAGGTCAGCAAGGGAGAGTTGCTGGAGCATCTCATGACGTGTTCGCTCGAGAAGATCTTTATCGAGGAACGAATCTACAAGGGTGAGGAGTACGAACAGGCTAAGGACCTCGATACGGCTCTCGCCTATATCGACATGCGACTTGAACCGTTCAAGAAGGACTTTGTTCGTGAAGTGACACGCGACGACCTGCTGCGCCTTGAGGATATCAAGATGGCTCGTATCCATAAGTTCAACAGTCAGAAGGCCGAGGAGGACATTCTCCAAACCAAGAAGAAGATACGTGAAGTCGAGAGGAACCTCAAGCATCTTACCAATTATACCATCAAGTGGTTTGAGCATCTCAAGGAGAAGTATGGTGCCGACCATCCGCGTATGACCGAGATACGCAACTTTGATTCGGTTGATGCCACCAAGGTCATCGAGTCGAATATGAAGCTTTGGTTCAACAAAGCTGAGGGATTTATGGGTACAGGTCTCAAGCAGTCTGAATCCGAGTTCATCTGCAACTGCTCTGAGATTGACGAGATATTGGTTATCTATAAGAATGGCCAGTATAAGATATTGAAGGTCGATCAGAAGATCTTTATCGGCAAGGATGTGCTCTATCTCAACGTCTATCGCAAGAACGACAACCGAACCATCTATAACGTCGTTTATCGCGACGGCAAGGGCGGCCCGCACATGATCAAGCGTTTTGCCATCACTTCGGTGATGCGCGACAAGACGTACGACATCACCCAGGGCAAAGATGGCTCCCGCATCGTTTATTTCAGCGCCAACCAGAACGGCGAGGCTGAGGTCATCAGGGTGTTCATCAAGTCGAAGCTCCGCAATTCAAAGGTCGTCAATTTCGAGCGAGACTTCGCCGAGACACCCATCAAGGGTCGTGGCGTGAAGGGCAACCTGCTCACCAAGGCCGATGTCCAGAAGATTCTGCTTGTCTCGAAGGGCGGATCGACACTCGGCGGACGTCCCGTTTGGTGGGATCCCGATGTTCAGCGCATCAATTACAACAAGCAAGGACAGTATCTTGGTGAGTTCCTCAGTGAGGACCGTGTGTTGGTCATCCTCGATAACTGGGAATACTATATCACTACTTTCGAAGAGACTGTCCATTTCGAGTCGAATGTGCTTCGCGTTGAGAAATATGACCCGCGTAAGGTATGGACTTTCATCCTTTGGGACAAGGAAATGAAGTGCTACAACTTGAAGCGCTCATTGCTTGATGCTCGTCCTAGTAAACAGAATATGTTGGGTGACCCCAAGCGTTTCAAGATTGCCATGGGATTACATTATATACCTGAGGTTGCGGCTCCCGTTTCCGAAGAGGATGAGGAAGTCGAAAAGACAGCCGTTGAAACTGCACCTGTCGAGCCTCAAAAACCACAACCTTTGGTCATCGATACCCCTTACCCGCGTTTCCGCATCACGATGGGCAAGCCCGACCAGTTCCGTCCTGCCATCGAGGTCGATGCCGATGAGTTTATACCCATTCGCAGTATCAACACCAAGGGTAAGCGTATAACCCCATATAAGGTGGCAAGCATTGAGGAAATCCAGCCATACCGTTTCCCTGATACTAATGAGGCTCCAGATGATGCAGAAGGCGGTGAAGAACCCGAGGAGGAAGCCCCGGCTGAAACATTGTTTTGATAAGCGATGAAAAGAATTTTCTTATTGACATGGGTGATATTGCTCATCCCTGTGTATCTTTTGGCGCAGGATGAACTGCCGCGTCCCGTTACCAATATCCTTTCTCTACGTTTGGGTCAGGGCAAGATGCGCGACACCTATCTGACTCCTCTGCTTTATACTGGTAGCAATATCAGCCTCGAAGGGCAACGCTGGCGCATGCATCGCAATCTCGATTGGACCAGCTGGCAGCAGGCCGACATCATGTTTTCGACTGGCGAAGATTATGGACACGACAGCGAGGCATGGACAGGACGTCTGCGTTACTGTTATGGTATCCTCCGTCGTTGGTCCGACTGTCTCGACCCCACCACCCTTGACGTTCGCAGCGAGAGCTCCTCATGGTCATTTTATCTGGGACCATACGCAGGCATAGACCTCGGCTTCGACTACAACCTCAAGCTGGCATCGTCCAACAATCCTGCCACCGCACGTGTCACCACCAACCTCGGCGCTGCTGGTGCAGTGTGCTATCGGTTCCAGACACCAGCAGCGCAAGGCATGAGAGTAATGCTACAGGCACATGCCCCATTGCTTGGCATGGGATTCTGCCCGGAGTACGGAGCCAGCTATTATGAGACGTTCTACCTCGACTCGTCCTCCGACACTTTCCATTTTACATCGTTGCACAACCAGCAGGATTTCGATGTGCAGCTTGCCGTCGATTTCCCAATGGCTATTATCCCGTGGTTCCGCAGATTTGATTCCGTGGTGCGTCTGGGTGGTTCGTATCACATCGAGACGATGGATATAAATCATATTACCACACGTTACAGTAGCCTTGAGTTCGTTATCGGCTGGGTCTATCAGTACCTGCCCTTCAGTCGCCGTAAGGCAGGTCTCTTAAAACGTTCGCCCTACAATGCATATTGATTTTTCAACCATAATCTTGTCCCGTCTGACGCGTCTGGCTGTCGCCAGTTGCCTGCTATTTGTGGCTGGCTGCTTCTCTGGTTGTCTTGACGACGACGAGTTGGAGCAGGATGACAGTCTGCGTGGCAATTTCGAGGCGTTCTGGCAGACGCTCGATGAACATTATTGTTTCTTTGACGAGAAAGGTATCGATTGGGAGGGTATTCATCGAAAATATGCACCTCTTTTCGATGATTCCATCAAGACGCAGTTCGAACTCTTCAATGTCCTCGATGAGATGATTGATACGTTGCGCGATGGTCATATCAATGTCTATGCACCCTTCAATATTGCGCGTTATTGGTCATGGTATGAGGATTATCCCACCAACTACGACGACAACCTCGTGCACGATTATTATCTTGGCACGAACTATTGGTACACGGCTGGTATGCAGTATGTGATGTATCGTCGCGACTCGGTGGCATACGTTCGCTACAGTTCGTTTAATAGTGCTATCGGTGCCACCAATCTCGACTATATCCTTGCCCTCATCCGCAATGCCAATGGTTTGATCCTCGACATTCGCAACAATGGAGGAGGCTCGCTGACCAATGCCGTCACGTTGGCGGAACGTTTTGCGACCGAGAAGACATTGAGCGGTTACATTCGTCACAAGACTGGGCGAGGTCACAACGATTTCTCCAAAGCCGAACCACTCTATATCGAGCCTGCTGACGATCGGATGATGTGGGATGCTTCGGTGCGCCCTGTGGTGATTTTGACCAATCGCCATTGTTTTAGCGCTGCCAACAACTTCGTGCAATTGATGCGTGCGCTTGATGGCACGATGACGCCTGATTCGCTCGGGATTCTTTTCCCCAAAATGATCAAGATATGTGGCGACCGTACAGGTGGCGGTTCGGGCTTGCCTTTCGAGAGTGTGTTGCCCAATGGTTGGCCTATACGTTTCTCGGCCTGCCCCATGACCGATCCTGATGGAAATAGCACCGAGTCGGGCATCGACCCGTCGCCAGGGCTCAAAGTCGATATGGATAGCGTGTCAACATTCCAGAATCACCGCGATAACATCATCGAAGCGGCACGTCAATATATCATGCTGAATACCCGAGCACCGCGAGATACGGCCAAAAGTGAATAATTTTTCGAAATTATTTGGAAGTTCCGATTTTTTGTTGTATCTTTGCGCCCGCAAATTCGATAGGCGGGTATGCTGAAATTGGTAGACAGGCCAGACTTAGGATCTGGTGTCGCGAGGCGTGTGGGTTCGAGTCCCACTACCCGTACTTCCCCTCTGTTGGGCTCCATTTACAGATGTAAGTGGAGCCTAACGCTCGTTTTTTGCTACAAAAAATATCCCTCAATACTTTTTGGAGTACTGAGGGACTGAAATAAGAAAAGAATTTTTTTTGTAAGTTTGTTACTTCACCATGATAAGTTTGCCATTCACCACGCAGAGACCCTTAGCAGCATTGAGCTTTTGACCAGCAATGTTGTAGATAACGTGATTGATGGCAGGTGCAGCCTCCACTTCGTTGATGGCTGTTTCTCCGCTCTTCACAAGCACTACCTTGGTAACCTTGGCATCGATACCTTGGAGGACAAGACCATAGTTGTTGAGCTCATAAACCATGTTGGAGGTGTAGGGATCAAGGTTGTAGGGCTCGACGGTGATATCAGTGTCAGTGATGGCCACTGTATAAGTGTCAGCTTGGTTGACGTTGATAGTGGGAGCAATAGCGCCCCAACCATCGGCGAGAGACTTGACAAAGACCTGGCTGCCCCATTCCCAGCTTACAGCTTGTACTGGTTCGGCAGTAATCATAAGTTTGTCGCCAGCATTGACATTGAGTTTGCCTATGCTTACCGAACCGCTCCAGCTCTCGTCGAAGGTATAATCGCCTTCCCACAGGGTCTGTTCAGTGACTGGTGCTATATCGCCTACAAGCGTCACATGATCGACAGCGCAGTCGTTGTAGATGTTGATGGTGATGCCTACGTCGTGCCATTGGCCAGGGGTGGTGCCAGCCACTTCCTTGATTTTAGCCACGGTGTACTCGTAAGTCCAGCTATTACCAGCTTGGCCAACCCACTCAACAATTGGTGACCAGTTGTCGGAATTGGCAAAACCGCCAATACCCCAACCTTCGCGGCTTGCACCTGAGTTGTTGTTGATGTAGAAGCGCACGATGTCGGTGTCGGCAGCACCAAGACCATCGATTTCGGAAACGAGAAGGGTGTGACCTTCCACGAGGGTGAGATTGGTTTCGGTCTCAGCAAAAGCGATGGTAGCGCCAAGAGCCAAAACGGAAGTAAGTAGAACCTGTTTCATAAGCTTTAGATTGTTTGAGTATAGTATTGAGTTTTAAAATATAAAGTGTCAGCAGAAACTCTGATTATGGCGGTGCAAAGGTAAGACTTTTTGTCAAAAATTCCAAATTATTACGCAAATTGATGAACGAAACGACAATAAATTGATAAATGGCGCAAAAAAAGCAGTGGTTTATCGCCCATTATTTGCTTGTTTCTCCAAAATATACTATCTTTGCACCGTTAATCGAAAAACCAATGAAATATTACTTAATTCTTATCACCTTTTTATTCGGCTGTTCCTTTTTGTATGCCGAAGATTATTCCGAATTGACCGTTGACTTTCCCAAGGTGGCATCCTATAGCGAGGCCACGGGCTATGGCTACGATCTGAATACTTCTTGGGATGGACGTGCCACCACACCTTTCTTCTTCAGCGTCAATGTGCCCGATGGCAACTATCGCGTCACCGTAACCATAGGCAGCAAACGGCGTGCGGCTGTCACTACCATCCGTTGCGAGAGCCGTCGTCTCTTTGTCGAAAACCTCGCCACAAAAAAAGGAGAACTGGTGACGCGCACTTTTGTGGTCAACAAGCGCGACTCCCTTTTCACCGATGACAAAGGCAAGGTCGACAAGGTAAGACTTAAGCCGGGCGAGGAGGGAAAGTTGCATTGGGACAGCAAACTAACTTTCGAAATCAATGGCGACGCTCCAGCCATCCAGAGTATCGAGATCGAGCGCGACGAACAGATTCCCACATTGTATCTATTGGGCAACAGCACTGTGGTCGACCAGAGCAACGAGCCATGGGCCAGCTGGGGGCAGATGATTCCACGATTCCTCAACGAGGGTCTCGCCGTGGCTAATTATGCCGAGAGCGGATTGGCTGTAGCCACGCTTATCGGCCAGAATCGCTGGGCCAAGGTCCATAGCCTCCTTCGCGAAGGTGATTACGTGATTCTCGAATTCGGCCACAACGACCAGAAGACCGACGACCGCCCCGGCAACGGTGCCTATTATGCCTTCAGCCATCAGGTGAAATTGATTCTGGACCAATGTCGTGCCAAGGGAGCCACCCTTATCCTTTGCACGCCCACGATGCGTCGCAGTTTCAAGGACGGAGTGAACCAGAATACTCATAAGGACTATCCCGAAGCTATCCGTGCCATCGCCGAGCGCGAAGATCTGCTCTGCATCGACTTGCAGGAAATGACAGGCAAGTTCTACGAAGCGATGGGAGAGGAGGGCTCGAAACGTGCCTTTGTGCATTATCCTGCCGCTACGTGGCCCAATCAGGAGAAGGCCCTGGCCGACAATACGCATTTCAATCCCTACGGCGCCTACGAGATTGCCAAGATGGTCGCAGCCGCTCTTGCTCAATCCGAAATGCCCATCGGCGGGTTTGTCCTCCCCGAATTCAGCCATTTCGATCCGTCGCATCCCGACGACATCGAGACCTTCCATTGGAACAACTGCCCCTTTGTGGATATGACCAAGCCTGACGGAAATTAATAAACAACACACACTATGAAACGAAACCTTTTCACCCTCGCTCTCCTGTCCATCGCGTTTGTTGGAGGAGCCCAAGTCAAGGATGCCAACGGCATCAACGATACCACGGTCGATAACTACAAGCAGTCGGAGGATGCCGATTCGAAATATGCACGCCCTGTGCCCGGTTCCAGCCGCAAGGGCAATAATCCCGTGCTCTTCCTCGTCGGCAACAGCACGATGCGCACCGGTACCAAGGGCAATGGCAACAACGGCCAGTGGGGTTGGGGTGCCTTCGCTGCACAATATTTCGACGAAGAGCGTATCACGGTTGAAAACCATGCCCTCGGTGGAACGTCGAGCCGCACCTTCTACAACCAGCTTTGGCCCGATGTGCTCAAAGGGGTACAGGCTGGCGACTATGTTCTTATCGAACTCGGCCACAACGACAACGGCCCCCTCGACACCTGGACAGCCCGCAACAGCATCGCCGGTATCGACCCCGACACCTGCGTCACGGTGACGCTGCACGATTGCCGCTCGAAGGACTGGAACGGACGTGTCGAGACCGTCTTTAGTTACGGCCAGTACCTGCGCATGTTCATCAGCGACGTACGTGCCAAAGGCGCTCATCCGCTCATCGCTTCGCTCACCCCACGAAACTCGTGGGACAACGAGACCACCATTACCCGCAAGTGGAACTCCTTCACACCATGGGGCAAGGCGGTGGCCGAAGAGATGAATGTGCCGTGGATTGACCTCGAAGGCGTCAGCGCTTCGCGCCTCGAAAAGTTCGGCCATTGGAAGACTGAATACATGTTCTACTACGTCGATAAGATCCACACTTCGCGCTTCGGTGCAGAGAACAATGCCTATAGCGCAGCCCTTGCTATCCAGCAGTGTGAGAATTGCCCTCTTAAGGAATATCTCAAGGATCTAACACCCGTTCATGTCGATGTGAATCGTGTGCAAAGCAAGACCGTGGTATGGCTTTGTGGTGACTCCACCTGTAAGAACTCTGACAACGACCCCAACGGCATGTGGGGCTGGGGTAGCCAGGCTTACACCGTTTTCGATACGGCTACTGTCATCTTCTGCAACCAGGCCATGGCCGGCCGTTCCTGCCGCACCTATCTCAACGAACGGCGCTGGGAGAAGGTCTATAACTCGTTGCAACCAAGCGACATCGTTTTCCTGCAATTCGGGCACAACGACGTGGGAGATATTGAAAAAGGCAAAGCACGTGGCGAAATAGCCCTGGGCACCGATTCGACCAAGGTTTTCAAGCTCGAAGCCTCGGGCGAATACGAGGCGGTCTATAGTTTCGGTTGGTATCTGAAGAAGATGATACAGGATGCTCGTGAGAAAGGCGCTATCCCCATTTTGCTCAGCCTCACCCCACGCAACGAGTGGCCTGATGGTCGCATCGAGCGGCGCAACGACACTTATGGTCACTGGTATCGCCAGGTGGTCGAAGCCACAGGCGTACCCTTCATCGACGTGCACAACATCACAGCTGACTTCCTCGACAGCATCGGGCAAGAGGCTGCCAAGGCATATTTCAATCACGACCACACTCATACCAGCCTACTCGGAGCACAACAAAACGCCAAGAGCGTAGCCCAAGGCATGCGAACCCTCGGGTATGACCGACTTTTGAAGTAAAATAATATGAAACATATACTATCTATCGGCAGTTGCTTTGCAGGCGCTGTTGCCTCGCTTTCCAGCTGTAGCAGCGGAACGAAACCCAATGACCCTCCTCGTCCCAACATCATCTACATCCTTGCCGACGATCTGGGCATCGGCGATATCGAGCCTTACGGGCAGAAATTGATTCGAACACCCAATCTCAATCGTCTTCAGGAACAAGGTATGTTATTCACTCAAGCCTATGCCGGCACCGCCGTTTCGGCACCTTCACGTTGTTCGCTGATGACTGGCCTTCACACGGGTCATGCTTTCGTGCGCGGTAACAAAGGTGTCGATCCCGAAGGTCAGGTGGCCATGCCCGAAGGCACATTTACCATGGCATCGATGTTCAAGCAGCAAGGCTATGCTACCGGATGCTTTGGGAAATGGGGCCTTGGCTTCCCTGGCTCCGTTTCCGATCCTACGAAGGTGGGCTTCGACCAGTTCTTCGGCTACAACTGTCAGACGCTGGCACACGACTATTACCCCGATCATCTGTGGAACAACGAGCTTCGCATCGACATGCCGCAGAACTACGAGCAGCGTGAGGTTACATATTCGGCTGATACTATTCACCAGCAGGCACTGCAGTTCATTCGTGAACATGCCAATGCCCCATTCTTCACATTTTTGTCCTATACGTTGCCTCATGCCGAACTCATCCTGCCCCACGACAGTGTTTACGACATGTATTGTCGTGTGATTCCAGAGGCCGACGAGGTTCCATTCGCGCCCAAAGATCCCAATCGGCGTGGTGCCTATGGCCCGACAGTTCGTCCGTTGGCTTCCTTTGCCGCTATGGTGACCCGCTTTGACCGTTATGTGGGCGAGGTGATGCAGTTACTCGACTCGTTGGGCATTGCCGAGAATACCGTGCTCATCTTCACTTCCGATAATGGCCCGCATCGAGAAGGCGGTGCCAATCCTGACTACTTCGACAGCTATGGACCCTATCGTGGTATCAAGCGCGATCTCTACGAAGGTGGTATCCGTATGCCTTTCCTAATCAGTTATCCCGGTCATATTAAGGCGGGAACCACCAACGACCATATTATCGCCTTCTGGGACATGCTACCCACCTTTGCCGAGCTGGCTGGTTACGACAAGCCGCTCCAGACTGATGGTATCTCTTTCGTGCCCACACTGATGGGCAAAGAAGGCCAGCAGACCCACGAGAGCCTTTATTGGGAGTTCCACGAGCAGAACGGTAAGCAGGCTGTACGCCGTGGTCGGTGGAAGGGCGTGCGTCTCAATGTGGGCACCGACAAGCCCGTCTTCGAACTCTATGACCTCAGTACTGACATCCACGAGGATCACAACGTAGCCGTCGAGCATCCCGACATCGCTGCCGAGCTCAATGCACTTATTGACAGCTGCCACACTGAGTCCGAGCTCTTCGACTTCGGCCGTGAAAAGGAGTCCAACGATATCACACACTGATATATTTTAATATGCGCCGCAAATTCCTTGCCTTTCTAGCTCTCTCGTTCTTTATTCAGTTTGGCTCGATGTCATCGTGCCCTTCTCTTTTCGCTGCTCCCGTCACCATTGCCAAGAAGACCACTCAGCAGCGTTTCCCCGACGGAACAGTCATCGACCCCTGGTTTCTTGATGTTACAACCCCGCAGCTCGCCGATCTTGGGGCGCAGTATCGATTGGACGACTATGGCCTCATCAGTTCGCCCTATTTGGTGCAGACCGAGGCCATCCAGCAGCTCATCGATCGTGCATCGGCCGATGGCGGCGGTGTCATCGTTGTGCCAGAAGGAATCTACAAGTCGGGCGCTTTGCATTTTCGACAGGGCGTGAACCTCTACCTTTCGCGCGGGGCTGTTCTCTTGGGCAGCGAAGATATTTATGACTTCCCAATCCAGATGACGCGCATCGAAGGCGAATGGTGCAAGTATTTCCCCGCCTTGATCAATGTAGAGAGCACCGATGGCTTTACGCTCTGCGGCGAGGGCACGGTAGATGGCAATGGTTCGACTTATTGGCGCAATTTCCGTCTGCGCAGAGAATGGAATCCCAAATGCACTAACAAGGACGAGCAGCGTCCTCGCCTGTTTTATGCCGAGTTTTCGACCAATGTCACCATTGCGGGTGTTACGCTTCAGAATTCGCCGTTCTGGACCAGTCATTTCTACAAGTGCGACCACGTCAAGATCTTGGGTGTCCGTTATTTTAGTCCTAATCACCCGATTGCCTCGGCAAGTACCGATGGCATCGACCTCGATGCCACCTCTTACGTCCTCGTTAAGGGATGCAGCATCACGGTCAATGATGATGCCATTTGCTTCAAGGGAGGAAAATATCCTGATGCGCCCGAACTGGAGGCCAATGGCCCTTGTGAGAATATCCTCGTAGAAGAGACGTCGTGGAACAGCAGCATCACCTGTGGCAGCGAATGTCTGGGAGCGCGAAACATTCTGGTACGCAACTGCACGGTTGATGGTTCGAGCCATTTGCTACAGCTCAAAATGCGTCCCGACACACCTCAGCACTATCACTACATAACTTATGACAATGTCAACGGCTACACACGCGACGTGCTTCGTATAGCTTCATGGCGGCAGTTCTTCGACCTCAAGGGTCGCACCGAGTTACCGCGTTCATATGCTGACCATATCACTTTCCGCAATTGTAACCTTGAAGCTAATCGTTTCACCAATGTTGTTGCCATGCCTGAGGAATATGACCTTGCGGATTTTACCTTCAGCAATTTTACAATCACCTCTCCCGATACAACACTTAATCGTGCGGCCTTCAAGTCTGGACTTGTTGAGCAGAATGTAACGTATATTGTGGTTCCGCGCATGGCATGGCCAGAGGTGACACGTCAAACTAAACCGTGGACACGTTGGTGGTGGCTAGGAGCGGCATACGATACAGAGGATGTACGTGTCGCCCTGCAGCAATATGCCGAGGTAGGACTTGGAGGACTCGAAGTGACCAATATCTATGGTGTGCAGGGCGAAGAGATGCGCTTCAAGGAATTCCTTTCACCCGAATGGGTCGATCTTTTTTGCTATACACTCGACGAAGCTAAGCGCCATGATCTTGGCATTGATTTGGCCAATGCCTCCGGCTGGCCTTTCGGTGGTCCATGGATTTATGGAGATCTTGCCTGCAAGACGAAGGTGCCGCGCGTTTGGCATGTGAAGTCAGGAGAAAGGCTCGCCGAGAAGGTGAAGTACCATCAGGAACCGATGATAAAAGGGTACAATGTCCCCGACATCAACGAGGTGCAGTTTCCCTTGTACAAAAATACGCAACTTCAGCAGTGGGGTCTCGAACAGATTCGTGCTGAGAAGGATTTGCCTCTTATCATTCTTACTGCCAATGGTCCCGATGGTCAGGTCATCGACTTGACATCGCAGGTTCAGACTGATGGTACGCTCGATTGGGTGGCTCCCTCCGTTGCTTCGAATACGAATACCGATACGTCGGCACAAGACGACTGGATCCTCACAGCACTTTTCCTCGGCGACCATGGCAAATTAGTCGAGCGTGCAGGCCCCGGTGGCGAGGGTGATGTGATGGACCATTTTTCTCGCGAGGCCTGTCTGACATTCCTCTCGAAGTTCGACGAGGCCTTTCGTGGACGTGATATCAGTTACTTGCGCTATTATTTCAATGATTCATACGAGGTTGATGATGCTCGTGGCATGAGCGACTGGACGACAAAGATGTTCGATGAGTTCGAGCAACGCATGGGCTACGACTTACGCCAGCACTTGCCCGCTCTGTTGGGACAAGATACGCCCGCCATGAACAACCGCGTGACCTACGACTTCCGTCAGGTCATCGAGGCACTCGTCCTCGAAAAATACACCATGACATGGAGCCAATGGGCCAAGGAGCACGGCAAGGGAATACGCAACCAAGCCCATGGTTCGCCGGCCAACATCCTCGACCTCTACGCGGTGGCCGACGTGCCCGAAATCGAGGGACGCGATCTTATCAGCATCAAGGCTGCACCTTCGGCAGCCCATCTTACCGGCAAGCAACTGGTAAGCTGCGAGGGTTGCACCTGGCTCAACGAGCATTTCCTCGGCACCTTGGGCGATGCCAAGCAGGCCATCGACCTTTTCTTCCTCGGAGGCGTCAATCATGTCTTTTATCACGGCACTTGCTTCTCGCCCGTCCGTGCCCAATGGCCAGGATGGATGTTCTATGCTGCTGCCCATTTCGAGCCGAATAATCCATGGTGGGGTGACTTCCGTCATCTGAATGAATATGTTACACGCACTCAGTCGTGGTTGCAACAGGGTAGGGCTGACACCGACGTGCTGGTCTATTACAATATCACCGACATGCAGGCTGCCTACGATGAGCGTCGTCCCTTGCGCCATTATGCCGGTCTCGATCGCGAGATGCAGGAGAGCAACACCCGTCGCTGCATCGAGCAGCTCGACCGTCTGGGTTTCTGTTGGGATATGGTGAGCGATCGCCAGATACAACAATTTACCGTCGATTCCAAGGGTAACCTTTGTTCGAATACTCTGAGTACTCCGAAAACTCCGATTATCTACAAAGCCATCCTTGTTCCCTATTCCCGTCAATTGCCCTACGAGACAATCTGTCAACTCTATCGTCTGGCTGAGGCGGGTGCCAAGGTGATCTTCGAACGTCAGTTGCCCAATGATGTGGTAGGCCTGAAAGATTATGCTCAGCGCAATGCAGAACTCCATGACTTGGCACAGAAACATGCTGAACGTGTGACCGTGCTCACCGATATTTCAAAACTTTCTATCGACAACGTCCGCCCCGAGACGAGCCTTTACTCTCAGCAGCTGCTCTGTCATCGTCGCATCCTTGATGATGGCAGCGAGGTCTATTTCATCGCCAATCGTAGTGGCCGCGACTTTGCAGGGACCGTTGGGCTGGCACCAGCCCATCTGCACGATTATGCTGCCATCTTCCATCCTATGACGGGAGCTTTCGGCAAGACCAACGTGAAGCGTACAACCCATACCAACACCCTCTTCCTGCAGCTGGCACAGGGTGAGTCTCTCATCGTCGTGCTTCATGATCAGCGTTATCTGGGTGCTCCCACATACACCTTTTATGCGCCCAAGACCAATGCTTCACAGCGCATCGAAGGACCTTGGCAACTCACTTTCATCGAAGGTGGCCCCGAGTTGCCCGCTTCGCGTACTCTTTCTCGCCTTGTCTCATGGACTGAACTGGAAGATTCCGATTGCCGTGCGTTCTCAGGTGTAGCCGAGTACGTCACCACCTTGCCCGCTGTTGATAAGTCGGGGCGTGCCGTGCGTCTCTCACTTGGCCGTGTCTGCAACAATGCTTCGGTCTATCTCAATGGCAGTTACGTGGGTACCGTCCTGCCCGTCGGTGCTGACGCTATGCAAGCCGACGACGATACATCGTCGGCCAATAGTCTCATCATACCCAATGATCTCTTCCGAGGCAACGATGTCCTCACCATTCGCGTGGCCAATGGCATGGGTAATCGTATTGCCGACCTTGAGCGAAAAGGCGGACGTTGGCAGAAGTTTTACAATATCAACGTTAGCCCGCGTCGTCCTGAGAATCGCAGGAATGGAGTGTTCAGTGCCATCGATTGGGAGCCGCAACCTTCGGGACTGTTGGGTCCTGTGACCATCACACCCATGAAAATCGTACAATAACACATAAAATTTCGTTCAAAATAACGCGATTTCGTTTTTTTTCTTCCTAAAAATTTCTCCATTCAAAAATTATTGACTATCTTTGCACCCGAAAATCACGGCATTTGCGATTTCCGCACACGTACATTTTATATATTATAAACTTAACACACAATTCTGATGAAAATCAAAGTTTGGCAAATGTGGTCACGCCTGGCCACTATGCTCTTTGTGATGTTCTGTCTTTCAGCCGCAGCGTTTGCGCAAAAGACAGTGACTGGTACTGTGGTTGATGACTTGGGAGAACCGCTCCCTGGTGTCAACGTTGTTGTCAAAGGCACGACGATTGGTGCTACCACCGATCTCGATGGCAATTTCTCCATCGCGAATGTGGCAGACAATTCGGTGCTTGTCGTTTCTTTTATTGGCTACACCACGCAGGAGATTCCCGTGGCTGGTCGTAGCACTTTCCAAGTGAAGTTGGCCGAAGATGCCGAGATGCTCGAAGAAGTCGTAGCCATCGGTTACGGTACGGCTAAGAAAGGTTCTCTCACCGGTGCCGTTGCGAAAGTAAATTCCGAGAAGCTCGGAGATCGTCCCATCACCGACGTAGCCACCGCCCTGCAAGGTCAGATGGCAGGTGTCGAGATTCGTTCAACCTCGGGTCAGCCTGGTCAGGACACCCAAATACGTGTCCGTGGTGCTGCCTCTATTCACGCCAATTCCGACCCGCTCTATGTTGTCGATGGTGTGGCTACCGACAACATCAACTCCATCAACCCCAATGACATCGAATCAATCGAAGTCCTCAAGGACGCCTCTTCGTCGGCTATCTACGGTTCGCGTGGTGCCAACGGCGTAGTCCTCATTACCACCAAGCATGGCAAGAGTGGCAAGCCGCGCCTTGAGTTCCAAGGCATTTGGGGCTGGCAGCAGATGGAGCGCAAGGTCGATCTGGCTTCGGCAGAAGAGTGGATTTGGATGAAGAAATTTGCAATTAACCGCAATTATATCCAGAAGTTCGGTAGCAAGGGTGCTACTGTAAACGACGATTATTTCACACGTTTGGCCATGAATGGCGGCGTGTTCAGCAACCAGTACATGTATGACCCCCGTTGGAACAATGGCGGCAAAGGTCTGTCGGCTTCCGATGCACTCAAATATGCTGAGTCCTATACAGCCAGTGATCTTACTACTGACCTTATGTATGTCGATTGGCAGGACGAGTTCTTCCGCACAGCTCCCACCCAGAGCTACGAACTGGCCGTGAGTGGTGGTGTCGATAACACCAGCTATCGCATCAGTGCCGGTTGGAACGATCAGGAAGGTATCGCTGTCAACACGGGATACAAGCGTCTCACCCTTCGCGCCAACGTCGATTCGGAGGTTAACAAATGGATAAAGTACGGCATCTCGGTGGCTCCTACCATCTCTTGGCAGCGCTTGGGAGGTGGCGTCGATAACAAGGACTCCGAGACCCACCATGCCCTTTCGATGGTGCCCGTAGTCGAGTCGGTTGGCGGTTTGGCATCGGGTTCCAATCCTTATCCCATCTATACATGGGCCAACTCCACTGTTTCGCCTGTCGAGAAGATGAAGCAGTCGGATAACAACAAGGACGTGATTCGCATCCTCAGCTCGGCTTATTTGAAGTTCGATCTCACCCATGGTTTCTCAGCCAGCGTGACGGGTTCTTGGAACTTCTACGACTCTGAGCAGCGCAACTTCATTCCTTCCGATGTTGTCAATTCTTCGACTTGGAAGACCAACCCCGAAGGCTCCAACTCGGTAAATACCCGTACCGATGCACGCACCAACAAGTTCGCCATCGAGTCCCTCCTCAACTACCACGGCGAGTTCGGCAAGCACGACATCCAGGGCATGCTCGGTTGGGGTGATGAGGAACAGCGCGGCTGGACCACTACAGTCAAGGCAACGGGCTTCCCGAACAATGCCCTTGAGACTTTCAATACTTCAACAGCTACGACCATCAATACGGCCACGGCCGATATCTCTACCACCACACGTCTCGTCTCGTTCTTCGGTCGTGCGCAGTACGATTATGACAGCCGCTATCTACTCACCGCATCATTGCGTCGCGACGGTTCGTCGCTCTTCGGCAAGAACGCCAAGTGGGGTTGGTTCCCCGCTGTCAGTGGCGCTTGGCGCATCAGCAACGAGGCTTTCTGGCCAAAGGACTTTGTGATGAACAACCTGAAGCTGCGTGCCAGCTGGGGCATGAATGGTAACAACTCCATCGCCTCCACTGCAGCTTTGGCCACTCTTGGTGTAGCCAACTATTCGTGGGCGGGTACTTCCTCGTCAGGTTACGCTGCCACGGCAGGTGCCAATCCTGACCTTGGTTGGGAGAAGACCAACTCGTGGAACATTGCCATCGACATGGGCTTCCTCGACAACCGTATCAACCTCTCACTCGATTACTACCAGAAGAAGACCACCGACCTCCTCTACCAGGTGCAGGTGCCTGTGGTGATGGGTTATTCGAGCGCCTGGGACAACATCGGAACCATTTCGAACAAGGGTCTTGAGATCGAGTTGAACTCGACCAACATTCGCACCCGCGACTTCCAGTGGAATACCATCTTGAACCTCGGCTTCAACAGCAACGAGGTTACCGAGCTGGCCGAAGGTCAGTCGGTATATACCGGTTTCTCTTCGACACAGATCCTCGAGGAAGGCCAGCCCATTAACGCCTTCTATCTTTACAAGACCATTGGCGTGTTCACCTCGCAGGAGGACTTCGACAAGTATCCTCACTTGAGCAATCAGATCATCGGTGACTATATCTTCGAAGATTACAACGGTGACGGCAAGATCAATAGCGACGACCGCCAGATTTGCGGCTCGCCTTCGCCAAAGATGACATGGGGTCTCACCAATACGCTGAAGTACAAGAATCTCGATTTCTCGATGCTCATCACCGGACAGGCTGGCGGCAAGATCTACGGCCTCTTGGGTCGCGCCATCGACCGCACGGGCATGGGTCCAGCTGGTAACGTGCTGAAGCGTTGGGTGAACGCTTACTATGAAGAGGAGTACCTCGACGCCCAGATGAAGAGCACCTACACTTGGGACGGCAAGACGCCTCTGCTCGTAGGCGGCACCAATTCGACCACCTACTACACCACCGATTGGCTCTACAGCTCGGATTTCGTGAAGATCAAGAACATTACGCTGGGGTACAACGTTCCTGCTTCGAAGCTTCACCTCCAGAACCTCCGCATCTATGCTTCCATCGAGAACGTCTTCTCGTGGGATAGTTACGATTACTTCTCGGTCGAGTCGTCCAACTCGAGCACAAGCTCTACCAATGGCATCAAGGGTAACTACGACTACGGCGCTTACCCCTCGGCTCGTGTATATTCCCTCGGCGTTAATGTGACATTCTAATAAAAGACAATTATGAAAAAATATATCCTGGCATTGCCACTTGCAGCAGCTCTGGCACTGACTGCCTGCGAAGATTACCTTGATGTGGCTCCGTCGAACACCCTCACCACCGATTCGTTCTGGGGCTCGCCCTATCAGGCCGAGCAGGGCTTGAACGGCGTCTATCACGACTTGGTGCCTATGGCTTATCACACCTATTATTTGGCCGACATCCCCTCGGACGAGACCTACGGCGAGTGGGACACCGAGCGCACCTGGTCCACCCTCTGCGTACACGATCATAACATCACCGCTCTCGACGAGCTCAATGGCGCATGGACCGACTATTACGAGGCCATTGCTCATGCCAACACCTTCCTTGAGAAGGTTCCCGACATCACCGGTTTCACCAGCGATGCCATCAAGAACCAGATGCTCGGCGAAGCCCACTTCATTCGTGCTTATTGCTATTTCGACCTCGTACGCTTCTTCGGCAATATCCCCCTGTTTGACCACACTTTGAGCCTCAACGAGGCATTGGAGCTGGGCCAAAGCGCACCCACCGAAGTCTATAAGCTCATCGTCAGCGACCTCGAACAGGCCGAATCGTTGCTCAACAATGCACCTACCGACTTCCGTGGCAACGCTGTGGCCGGCAAGCCCACCCAGATTGCAGCCAAGGCCATGCTCGGCCGCGTCTATCTCACCATGGCTACCCATCCCGACGTGAACGGCGGCGACAGCTACAAGCAGCTCGCCAAGGGCAAGTTCGCCGAAGTGCTCGCCTACGTAGGTATTCCCGAGGGCAACACCACCGGCACTCCTACGAAGTATTGGGCAGCAGATGCCAGAGAGTGGGCAGGCATGTTCCTCCACGAGAATGACAACAAGTACTTCATCTGGGAGCTCCAGTATGCCACCGATGCAGCCAAGACGCTGGGCAACAATGCCATCTTCGAGATGCAGCCTGAGGTGCGTTGCGATGCCTTCTATCCCGTGCGTATCTTCGGCAACAAGCTCTATGCTGCTGCCGATATCCTCGAGATGTATGGCCACGACGGCACATCGAGCTTCGGTTCGGAGGGCAACCACAACAAGGACAAGCGTGCCGACTGGACCGTCTGCTACCTCACCGGCAATGACCTCACGAACGCCACTTCCGGCACGGGTTATTCGGGCGAACCATTCTACACCAAGTTCCTCGAGACCACACCCAAGCGCGAGGCTTACGGCTACGAGGCTCTCAATCTCGGCTACAACGACTACTACAAGGACGAGATCAATTTCCCCATCATCCGTCTTGAGGATGTGATGCTCATGTACTGCGAAGTGGCCGGCTACAGCGCTTACACGCTCCATTTGCTCAATCTCATCCGCGAACGTGCTACCGATGGTGTGACAGCCGCCGAGGCACAGGCCGATTGGGCGGGCGTCGTAAAGCGCGAACGTCGTCTGGAGTTCACACAGGAGGGCATCCGTTGGCATGATATGGTACGCAATGGTCAGATTGAGGAATACAAGGCCATGCTCCAGAAATATTATACCACCGACTACGCACAGACCGCCATTGCCAACATCAGCAGCAAATACTATCGTTACGCTATCCCCCAGGATCAGATCAACGTGAAGGACGGTCTCTACGTCCAGAACCCTGAGTACAAGTAAAGATAAGTGTGAATCAGACTTGTTCTGAAAGTTCAGTAATCCAATAATATACAGGAAGCACAGTTCGAAAGTGCTTCCTGTTTTTGTCTCTATCTTTCTATGCAGGCAATTGTTTGTCGATTACCCCTCTTTGCCTTCATAACCTCCAAAAAACATCACGCCCCGCGAAATATTCGCTCGAAAATTTGCCATTCTCCCAAAAACTACCTATCTTTGCCGCGTCCATTCCAATTGTTTTTTTTAATAATGGATAATTGTTATTTGTTAATTATTAATTGTTAATTATATATGATTCATCTCGTCATCATGGCCGGCGGCATTGGCAGCCGCTTCTGGCCCATGTCAACACCCCAGTGCCCTAAACAGTTCCTCGACATCATGGGAACGGGTCGTACCATGATTCAGCAGACTTACGATCGTTTCCGTGGACTTATCGACTTGCAGCGCGTATGGGTTGTCACTTCGAAGAATTTCGCCCAGCTCACCAGCGATCAGCTAGGGGGCATCAATCCCCATCATATCCTGCTGGAGCCTTGTATGCGAAATACAGCTCCCTGTGTGGCTTACGTAAGTTGGAAGATTCTCGCCGAAGACCCCGAAGCTACCATTGTCGTCGCAGCATCAGACCACATCGTCACTGGGGTCGATGAGTTTCGACGCGTGATTGCCCAGGGCATCGACTTCGTGGAGGCCGGCGACCGCATCCTCACTCTCGGTATGCAGCCCACACGTCCCGAGACCGGCTATGGATATATTGAGCAAGGGGAACCGACTTCCCTCAACCCCCTCAAACCTCTCGAACCCCTCGAACCCATCTTTAAGGTTGCCAGCTTCCGTGAGAAGCCCGATTTCGCTACGGCAGAAGAGTACCTCGCGTCGGGCAATTTCACCTGGAACTCCGGCATGTTCCTTTGGAAGGCAGCCACCATCGTCGCCGAGCTTCGCAAGTACCAGCCGGAGATCAGCGACATCATGGATCGCCTCGCACCCCATTTCTTCACGGTGCGCGAACAGTCGATGGTCGATCAGCTCTATGCCACATGTCCGAAGATTTCAATCGACTACGCCGTGATGGAGAAGACACAGATAGCTTACGTCATGCCCGCCGAATTCGGATGGAGCGACCTTGGCACATGGGGCAGTCTCCACACCCTTACCCCACAGGACGACGACCGCAATGCCATCATTGGAGATGGTGTCAAACTCATCGATTGCGAGGGTTGCATGGTGCGTATGCCCCAGGGCAAGCAGGTCGTCATCCAAGGCTTGAAGGATTGTATTGTCGCCGAGCACAACGGCACCCTCCTCATCTGCCGTCTTGATTCCGAACAGCACATCAAGGATTGGCACTAGGGGGAGGTTAAGAAAGGTTCGAAAGGTTATGAATCTAACTGTAGTAAAGGTAGGTGGTGCTATCGTTGAGGACGCCGATTCGCTCCGTTCCCTCCTCGACAAGTTCGCAAACATCCCGGGCCACAAGGTCCTGGTGCATGGCGGTGGGCGAAGTGCCACCCGCATCGCCGAGCAGCTGGGTCTGCCGCAGCAGATGGTGGCGGGGCGTCGTGTCACCGACGCCCAGACGCTTCGTGTTGTCACCATGGTCTATGCCGGACTCGTCAACAAGAATATTGTTGCTCAGCTGCAAGCCCGTGGCATCAATTCCCTTGGTCTCTCGGGTGCCGACATGAATGTGATCCAAAGCCATCGCCGCCCACCAAAGAATGTTCGGATGGACGATGGAGATACCCAACTTGTTGATTACGGTTTCGTGGGCGACATCGACCATGTCAATGCTGACCTGTTGGCCGACCTCATCGCCAAGGGCGTGGTGCCCGTGGTGAGTCCCATCGGACATGATGCTCATGGTACACTCCTCAACACTAATGCCGACACCATCGCTGCCGAAGTAGCCAAGGCGCTTGCCTCTGCGTTCGATGTCACGCTCGTCTTCTGTTTCGAAAAGCGTGGCGTGCTCCGCGATGCCGGCGATGACGACTCGGTCATCCCTCTCATCACACAGGACCTGTTCCCCGCACTTGTCGCCGAAGGTGTGGTGTCGGGAGGTATGTTGCCCAAGCTCGAGAATGCCTTCAGCGCCATCCATGACGGAGTACATGAGGTCATCATCACGCAGGCCGAAGCCATCGATAATCCCAATGCTGGCACAAGGTTAAGGTTATGAGGAATCGTTTTTCGCCCGAGACAACATTCTATATTGTCGTTTGGGGCATCTTATTGCTTATCCCTGCTTTTGCAGAACTTTATGACTATCTGGTCGATATCACCGACCATTTTGATTGGCGCGGTTTGTGCTTCGTTTACGTTCGCTTCCTGCCTTACCTGCTCCTCTTTCTACTTTGCAAACTCGTCTTGGAGCCTAAATTGTTCTTCAAGCAAAAGCAGCCGGCATTCTTCATCATCTCTTTCATTGCGGCGGTAGTACTGCTTCTCGTTTCGGGATATTTTATACCCCCAAGAAGCCATCGATCTTGGATATTCGTCGAGCAGAAAAATGACACGCATTTGCCCCGACAGTCCACCGACATTCAGTTCATCGATGGAGAGCCTGTGGGCAATCGCGAGATTGTACAGAATCTTAACTTCAAATCATATCTGCGAGGACCTTTCTTCCCCAGGTTGCTCATGGCATTGCTCATGAATGGTTCCAGTCTTGCCTGTGCTGCCCTCTTCCGGTCGAGCAAGGATAAGCTTATGCTCAAGGAACAGCAGGCTGCTCAGCTTCAGTCTGAACTCACTCATTTGAAGTATCAAATCAATCCGCATTTCTTCATGAATACACTCAATAATATTCATGCCCTTGTGGATATCGATAGCGAACTGGCCAAGCAGACCATTATAGAGTTGTCGCACCTCATGCGCTACATTCTTTATGAAAGCGACCATCCCACTGTGCCCTTGCGGCGCGAGCTTGACTTCATTCGTCAATGCATCAATCTTATTAGATTACGGTGCGATGAGTCAGTCTCCCTCACCTTCACTGAACCTGAAACCAATACTCCAGGCCTCGATTCCTACATACCACCCTTGCTTCTCATTCCATTCATAGGAAATGCCTTCAAACACGGCATCTCGTACCGCGAACCATCGTTCATCGACGTCAATATCGCCATCGAAGGACGAACGCTTCACTTCCACTGCGCCAACAGCAACTATAGTCGCAACAGCATGCCCAAACAGCCGGGTGGCATAGGTCTCGACAATGTCCGTAAGCGCCTTGAGTTCATCTATCCTGGCAGCTATACCCTCGACATCGTCCCCACTGAGAAAGACTTCACCGTTGACCTGTGGCTGCCCCTCACTTCAACCCCCCAGCCCCCCTCTTAACCTTTCGAACCTTCGAACCATTAGAACTCTTCGAACCCCTCCATAACCCCTAACCTCTAACCTCTCCTCCTCATGCTTCGCTGTATAGCCATTGATGACGAGCCTTTGGCGCTCGCACAAATCGCATCTTACATCAACAAAGTGCCTTACCTTGAGCTCGTGGGACGCTGCCACGGTGCTCAAGAAGCGCATGAAATTCTGCAACAGACCCAGGTCGATCTGATGTTTGTCGATATCAACATGCCCGACCTCAACGGCCTTGACTTCGTGCGCTCGCTCGAATTTCCGCCCAAGGTCATCTTTACCACCGCTTATAGCGACTATGCGATCGATGGTTACAAGGTACAAGCCGTCGATTACCTGCTCAAACCTTTTAGTTTGAAGGATCTTGAGGCCGCAGCTGAACGTGCTCGCCAGCGCATCGAGAGCGAGACCGCCGCCTATGGCTTCGTGCCTCAGCCCACTAGCGCCATCGAGCAGGATGGTTTCTTTTATGTAAAGTGTGACTATCGCATCACCCGCATCAATATCGACGACATTCACTATGTCGAAAGCATGGGTGAATACATACGTATTTTCGTAGAAGGTCAGAGCCGCCCCTACATGCCCCTCCTTTCTTTGAAGCGTATCGAGGAGATCCTCCCTACCGATCACTTCATGCGCGTCCATCGTTCCTACATCGTCAACCTCCGCCGTGTCACCGAAATCAGCCGACAGCGAATCATTTTCGGCGATGTCCAAATCCCCATAGGCGATAGTTACAAACAGACTCTACTCGACCACGTCAACGCACGATTGCTATAAAATATTTTTCAGTATCACTTGTCGGATGATGGGTGAGGTGTAAGCATAGGGGATGAAGGCGAGCGATGGTATGGGATAGGTGATAATAAGATGGGCCACCTTGCCGCGAGTGATGCTGCCGTATTCTTGGCTCAGACCCATGGCATAGGCGGCGTTGATGGTGACAGCATTGAAGGCTTCTTCGGGCAGGAGTCGCAACTTGATGCAGCCCAACGAGAAGACGAACTTCATGTCGCCCGATGGAGTAGATCCCGGGTTATAGTCGGAGGCGAGGGCGATGCCGAGTCCTCTATCTATCATGCGGCGTGCGTGAGCATAGGGCATATTGAGGAAGAACGATGTACCGGGGAGACAGGTCGGCATGGTTGCCGTACCGAGCAGAAGGTCGATCTCGTCATCGGGCATGCTTTCAAGATGATCAACCGAAAGCGCATTGTGCTCCACTGCAACACGCACGCCCCCCGAGGGAGCAAGTTCGTCGGCATGTATTTTGGGACGCATACCATAGCGTGCACCCGCTTCGAGGATTCGGGCCGTCTCTTCGGGAGTGAAGAAACCTTGGTCACAAAAGACGTCGATGTAGTCGGCCAGTTGCTCACGACCCACAGTAGGTATCATCTCGTCGATGACAAGACGGACATAATCACCCTGTCGTCCACGATAGTTGCGGCTCACGGCATGAGCACCAAGGAAGGTGGAGACGACCTTGACACGTGACGACTGACCAATTTGACGGATAACGCGTAAGATTTTCAACTCGTCCTCGGTGGAGAGTCCGTAGCCGCTCTTGATTTCGATGCAGCCTGTTCCCTTGGCTTCAATCTCTTCCATTCGTCGCATGGCTTGCTCGAAGAGCTCCTCCTCGGAGAGACGATGCAGCAGATCGACGGAGTTGAGGATACCACCACCACGTTGCGCTATCTCGGCATAGCTCAGTCCCTGTATCTTATCGACAAATTCCTGTTCGCGACTGCCTGCATAAACCAGATGGGTGTGCGGATCGCAGAAGCAGGGCATCAAAGTGCCTCCTTCGGCGTCAATCACCTCGTCGAACGTAGTATATGGCAGCGATGACATGGGTCCGAAGTCGATGATGCGGCCTCCTTCGATGGAGAGCCATGCATCATCGATTTTTTCGACGTGTGCCATCTCCTTGCCTTGGAGACGTTCGATGCCAGCGGGGAGTATGCCGTAGAGGTGGGCGATGTTTCGGATGAGTATTCTCTTCATGATAAAGAACTATAGTGCCTTGTAGAGGTTCTCGATCTTCGAGTTGCGGAGGAACTCGACAGATTTGGCGATGTATGGATACATCACGGTGTCGGTGTCGATGAATGGGACAACCTGACGATACTCATTATAAAGGTTCTCGAGGATGGGCGAGGTCTTGAGGGGACGACGGAAGTCAAGGGCTTGGCACGCATTGAAGAGTTCGATGGCGAGGACACGTTCGGTGTTGAGTACCACCTGATAGAGCTTCGTACCGGCGTTAGCGCCCATGCTGACGTGGTCTTCCTGTCCTTGGCAGGTGGGGATACTATCGACGGAGCAAGGCATGCAGAGGCTCTTGCTCTGGCTGACGATGGAGGCAGCGGCATACTGGGTGATCATAAAGCCGCTGTTGACGCCCGGATAGGCGACAAGGAAGCTGGGTAGGCCGCGTGTGCCTGAAACGAGTTTGTCGATGCGTCGCTCGGAGATGTTGGATAACTCGGACATAGCGATGGCAAGGAAGTCCATGGGCAAAGCAATGGGTTCGCCATGGAAGTTGCCTGCCGAGATGATGAGATCGTCGTCTGGGCAGACGGTGGGATTGTCGGTGGTGGCGTTGATCTCGATATCGGTGACCGTCTGGACATAGCGAACAGTGTCCTTCACAGCGCCGTGTACCTGTGGAATGCAGCGGAAGGAGTAGGGGTCCTGTACATGTTTCTTGGGCTGCTTGATGAGTTCGCTGCCTTCGAGGATGTGAATGATGTTTTCAGCGGTATCCATCTGCCCCTTGTGCGGACGCACTATGTGGACGGCACGATGGAAGGGTTCGATGCGTCCGTCATAGGCATCGAGCGACAGTGCACCGATGTAGTCGGCCCAGTTGCTGAGCTGTGTGGCGTGGATGATCGACCAGCAGCAGAAGGCTGCCATGTTCTGTGTGCCGTTGAGCAAAGCGAGGCCTTCCTTCGAGTCGAGTTTGATGGGTTCCCATTCCTTGAGCTTGAGTAGTTCTCGTCCGCTCATGCGACGGCCCTGATATTCCACTTCTCCAAGCCCGACAAGGGGGAGACAGAGGTGGGCGAGGGGTACGAGGTCACCCGACGAGCCTACGGAACCTTGCATATAGACGATGGGAAAGATGTCGTCGTTGAAGAAGTCGATGAGGCGTTCGACAGTGTGTAGTTGTACGCCCGAATAACCGTAACTGAGCGATTGCACCTTGAGCAGGATCATGAGCTTCACGATGTCGTTGGGTACACGTTCGCCGCAGCCGCAGGCATGGCTCATCATGAGGTTGATCTGTAGTTGCGAGAGTTGGTCCTTGTCGATATTGATGTTGCAGAGTGAGCCAAAACCTGTGGTGACACCGTAGATGGGGTCTTTCGTGTCGGCAATCTTCTGGTCGAGGTACTCGCGGCAGCGTACAATCTTCTGTCGCGAGTCTTCGCCAAGCTGGAGTTTGTAACCTAAGCGAATGATCTCGGAAACTTTGTTCAGCGTCAGGTGTCCTGCGCTGATTTCGTGTATTTTTAAGGCCATAGATTATTTTGTTATTTTTCTAGATTTTCTAGAGGTTCTAGATTTCCTAGGGACTCTAGAGGGAAGCTGAATCGATTATCTCGTCATCAACGAGGTTGGGGAGTGTGACTTTGAGGTCGGGGGTGCGTTTCATTTCGCGGCGGATGGCGTCAATGGAACCTTGGTTGCGGGCCCAGGCGCGTCGGGTGATGCCGTTGTTGACGTCCCAGAAAAGCATTTGGCGGATATTGCGTTCAGCTTGTTCGGAGCCATCGACGACCATGCCGAAGCCACCATTGATGACTTCTCCCCAGCCTACGCCGCCACCATTGTGTATGCTGACCCAGGTGGCACCACGGAAGCTGTCGCCGATGACATTCTGGATAGCCATGTCAGCGCAGAACTGCGAGCCGTCGTAGATGTTCGATGTCTCACGGAAGGGTGAGTCAGTGCCCGACACGTCGTGATGGTCGCGACCAAGTACAACAGGAGCACTGAGTTCTCCACGACGCACGGCATCGTTAAAGGCAAGGGCGATGCGGGTACGGCCCTCACAATCGGCGTAGAGAATACGGGCTTGTGAGCCCACGACGAGGTGATTGGGACCAGCTTCGCGTATCCAGTGAATGTTGTCGTCGAGTTGTCCCGCGATGTCGGCACTGGCATGACGGCGTTCGTCCATGAGCACTTCGGTAGCGAGTCGGTCGGTGACTTCCAGATCATGCGGGTCGCAAGAGGTGCAAACCCAACGGAACGGACCGAAACCATAGTCGAAGAACATGGGTCCCATGATGTCCTGCACGTAGGAGGGATAGCGGAAACGGCCATCGGGCAGCAGGATGTCGGCACCCGCACGACTTGACTGAAGCAGAAAAGCGTTGCCGTAGTCGAAGAAGTACATTCCGCGAGCAGTAAGACGGTTAATGGCAGCTACTTGTCGGCGCAACGACTCCTGTACGCGCTCTTTGAAGGCGGCGGGGTCTTCGGCCATCATGCGTTTACTTTCTTCGAAAGTGAGGCCCACAGGATAATAGCCGCCGGCCCAAGGGTTGTGGAGCGAAGTCTGGTCGGAACCGAGATTCACTTCGATATCTTCTTCAGCGAGGCGTTCCCATAGATCGACGACGTTGCCGACGTATGCCATCGAGACAGTACGCCGTTCGGCTACTGCCTTGCGCACAGCGGGGATGAGTTCATCGAGGTTGGTGTGCAGTTCATCGACCCAGCCTTGTTCATAGCGCTTCTGTGCGGCTTTAGGATTGATTTCGGCCACGACGCTGACCACGCCTGCAATGTTGCCCGCCTTGGGCTGAGCACCACTCATGCCACCGAGACCGGAGCTGACGAAGAGAGGTTTCTGGTCACGACCCTGCATGACACGCCGTGCCGCATTGAGCACGGTGATGGTGGTGCCATGCACGATGCCTTGTGGTCCGATGTACATGTAGGAACCTGCGGTCATCTGTCCGTATTGGCTTACTCCGAGGGCATTGTCGCGCTCCCAGTCGTCGGGTTTCGAGTAGTTGGGAATCACCATGCCGTTGGTCACCACGACGCGAGGTGCACCAGGATGCGAGGGGAACAGACCTAGGGGATGACCGGAATACATGACGAGGGTCTGCTCGTCGGTCATCTCGCTGAGGTACTTCATCACGAGGCGATACTGTGCCCAGTTCATGAAGACCGAACCGTTGCCGCCATAGGTGATGAGCTCGTGGGGGTGCTGTGCTACACGCGGGTCGAGGTTATTCTGAATCATCAGCATGATGGCAGCAGCCTGTTCGCTGCGATGCGGATAGTCGCCGATGGGACGAGCCTTCATCTCGTAGCGCGGACGGTAGCGATACATGTAGATGCGTCCGTAGGTGCGTAGTTCCTCGGCAAACTCGGGTGCGAGCACGGCGTGAAACTTCTTGGGGAAGTAACGTAGGGCGTTGCGTAGGGCAAGGCGCTTCTGGTCGGGTGTCAATATATCCTTGCGCTTGGGCGCATGATTAATCTCAGGATCGTAAGCTTGTGGCTCGGGCAAATAGTCGGGGATGCCGGCTCGGATGTCGGCTTGGAATTCTTGGAGGGTCATAGGGGTTAAAGTTTTTCTTCGACGATACGGGTGATTTCGGTCTCTTCGAGGTCGGCACGGTGAGCGATATCGTTGGCTTCGGCGACGAGACGTTCGGCTGTGTCTCGGTCCTTGAGCGAGGCTGCATTGATTTTGACGTTGAGGCAAGCACCACGCACAGCTGCTCGGATGGCGAGAGCTCCTACGCCGGCATCGGATGCACTGGCGGGATTGCCGGTCAGAGCCATGGCTCGACAGATGCTGAAGCCACGGAAAGCCGTCTTCATGGTTTCGAGGGGAACCTGAGTGGCATAGAGGGTGGCATTTTGAATGGCTTCACTGCGCAAGCGTTTCTCTTCGTCGTTCGTTTTTGGCAAACCGAAGGCGCTCATCAAGCCGTTGAAGGCATCGGTGTCGCGATCGACGAGGACGAGCAGTTCGTTCATGACTTGTTGTCCCTGGTCGGCCCAGTCGCTGAACTCTTGCCAGTGTTCGTCCCAACCGCGCTTGTGGCTCGAAAGGTTGGCGACCATCGCGCCAAGGGCGGCACCGAGAGCTCCCATATAGGCTGAGATGGAGCCACCTCCAGGTGCAGGTGATTCGCGCGAAGTCTCTTCAGCAAAACCTTTGACCGTGAGATCGACGAGGCGACGCGGACGCTTCTCGTCCTCGAGCAGGAACTCGATGACCTTCTCCCGTGGGTTGAAGGGCTTGAGGTCGTCGAGGCCCATCGAACGGATGGCGATGCGGATGATGTCGTCTTCGGGAATACCTGTCGAACGCTCCTGCTTAGCAAGGAAGTATCGGCCAGCTTCGATGAGGGTGCGCTTGGGTATGAGACCCACGATCTCGGTGCCCGTGACGCGCAGACCACGGAGGTTGGCACAGCGGCACACCTCGTCGAAGGCTACATGGAGCGGCGTGACATTGATGTCGGTGATATTCATCGACACCTGTGCGATGCCATATTCGTCGATGTACCACCCGATGGCCTTCGTGCCTTTGAGCGTACCGGGAATCATCAGGGGTTGTCCATCGGCATCCTTGAGCGGTTTGCCGGTGAGGGAACCTCCCTCGCGCTGAGGACGGCCTTTCTCGCGAACGTCGAAGGCTATGGCATTGGCACGGCGTGTCGAGGTGGTATTGAGGTTAAAGTTGACGGCAATGAGGAAGTCACGGGCACCGACCACGGTGCATCCCGTGCATGCGATGGCTTCGTCGAAGGGACGTGCTCCGAAGTCGGGGGCAGTTTCAGGGTTGGCGAGCTTGTCGGCCAACGCCTCATACTCGCCCGCACGGCACACGGCGAGGTTCTTTCTTTCCGGACGCAGAGCAGCGGCTTCGTAACAATAGGTGGGGATTCGAAGTTCGTCGGCGATGCGCTGAGCCAATTTGCGTGCCAGGTCGGCACACTCCTGAAGGGTGATGCCCGCGACGGGAATGAGGGGCAGCACATCGGTGGCACCCATGCGCGGATGGGCCCCGTGATGATGACGCATGTCGATGAGGCGGCCAGCCAGAGAGACGGCACGGAAAGCAGCTTCGCAAACGGCATCGGGATCTCCGACAAAGGTAACAACAGTGCGATTGGTGGCCTCGCCTGGATCTACATCGAGCAATTTCACGCCCTTGCAACCCTCGATTTCGGCCCGTATGGCACGGATAACATTCATGTCGCGTCCCTCGCTGAAATTGGGGACACATTCGATGATGCGGTTTTCCATCTTGGTGTGTGGTCTATATTATCGGTAGTTTGACTTAAGTTAGTTTTTCAGAATAGCATGGCAAATTTAACATATTCTGCAAGAATATACAAGTTTTTTGCGCAGAATCTATGGGCGACACGTGAAATTATCAAGGAATTCTTATCTTTTGATAAGCAAAGATGGGAAAAATGACATCTATAATTACTAAAATAAGTACAAAACCACTTTTTTTGTTTATTTTTTTGGATGAAGTGGATTGAAATTTGGAGGATATGAAAAGATGCTTTATCTTTGCACCAGTTGTTAGGCTATAATGGCCACAGAATCTCATTTTTTACTACAAGGTATGGTTCCTAATAGATAAGCAAAATTAATGTTTACTACAAACGTGAAAACAGGTGTGACCGTGAGGCCGCACCTGTTTGCTGTTTCTACGTTTCCTATTCCCCTTAATTCCGTATATACACATGCACATTGTCCTGCTTGAAACCGAAGGAACAGAGCAGGCGCGACATGTATTGGCAGCCATTTGTGATGGCATCGGTCATCAGACCGTCGCGTTTGGCGTTGTGTTCCACCTTGTCGAGAGCTTCCTGATGCATCTTGTCGAGTTCTGTCTGACTCCACTTGTTGCTGTCGTGGAAGACTATCTTGTCGCTCGGATTGCAACGGCGGGTGAGGATGCCTGGAGCGGGGAGATAGACGGTGATGGCGCTGTCACCCTGTAGCGTGATATCATCGTCGGAGAGCTTGCTGAGGTCGAAGCCCGCTTCGATGGTGACGTTGTAGATGATGACGAGGTCATCGTCGGGGATAGGCCATTGGCGATCCTTGGTGTTCACGATTGGAAGTTCCTCGTAGAAGGAGGCTGTGACGAACTGCCGCATCCCTCTGATACTCTCTACAATTGGGGTGTCGGTCCAGATGGTCTGCTGTGGGACGAAGGTGGACGACATCTGACGGCCCAGTCGGCTGAAGGGGGAATCTACACCTCGTACCTTCTGAATGCCCCAGAAGAGGAAGATCGCGAGGATGATCCAGCCTATTGTTTTAAGAGTTCGTTTCATGGCTTATTCGAATACAATTTTACAACGGGCAGGATTGTAACCTGTTTGCGACAACATGGCACGGAAGAATACCTCTGCCTTGGCTTCGGCCTGCGGGATGATCTCGAGCTTCCTGATGGTGGCATTCACCTGCTTCTCGCCACTTGCCAGCACCGCGTTGCGCTCGGCAGCTGTGAGGTCGTTCGAAATGCCTGTGATGCGTTCATAGACGTGGCGAACCTCGCTGTTGGGGATATCGATGTCGAACACCTGGCAGTGGGGTAGGGTGAGCACAGCGGTGCTGTCGTCGGCGATGACGAGCGCATCGGGTTGTATCCTGCGTGTATCGATGCCCGCGGTGACGTGAGCCGTAAGGCTGTAGAGCACCTCCTTGTCGCCGAGGACACGCCATACGGTCTGATCCTTGCTGCCGCAGATCTCCTTGAGCGTATATTCGACGAATACCAGCCGACTCTCATCCTGCAGGCGGGAGATGCGTTGCCGGGCCAATTCCTCCCGACGCTGGGCATCGTCACCCTGCATGAGGGAGCACGAGCCGAGCATTGCCAGCAAAGCGAGCACGATAAACGTGGTGAGACGATGATGTGGTTTATGGGTCATGGTTCAGGGTTCATGGGTTATGGGTTATGGGTTATAGAGTTTTGATGCCGCAAAGATAAACCATTTTTTCCATTCCTCCAAATTTTCGCATAAAAAAGTTGTCGCCTGTTGCAAACGAGGCAGGCACCATCCTCACGGACGATGCCTGCCTCATTGTTACACACACATATACATAAATTAACTAACACTTTAACTGGTGCAAAGATAGGTGATAGTTTCGATTTCGAATAGCAATTTTCGTTCATTGAATAGAAAATACAACATTTGTTGCATCTTTTGACCAAAAATTTATATTATTATGATGAAAAATTTGGAAAAAGCACGAAAAATAACTATTTTTGCACTCGTAAATCATTGATTTCTTTCAATGCATAAATGGAAATTTATTTGGCTTTAATGATTTATTAACCATGAATCAACCCATATCCTTTTTTATAAGGGCCATACTTCTTTCGACAGGTATTCTGCTACTTACATCCTGCGGGGAAGATAAGGTGGCAAGTTATCGCATCGGTGTTTCACAGTGCAGCGACGATGCTTGGCGCACCAAGCTCAATGAAGAGATGGAGCGCGAACTGCTGTTCTATCCTGGAGTGACGCTCGAAGTGCGTTCGGCCGATGACGACAACGAACGTCAGGCAAGCGATATCGACTACTTTATCGATCAGAAAGTCAATCTGCTCATCGTTTCGCCCAATCGTGCTGATTCGCTCACTCCCGCCGTATCGCGGGCCTACGATGCCGGCATCCCCGTCATTGTGGCCGACCGCAAGGTCACGGGTGACAAATATACCGCCTTTGTAGGAGGCGACAACTTCGAGGTGGGTCAACTGCAGGGACAGTATCTGCAAATGGTGTTGCCTGAAGGGGGTGAGGTGCTCGAGCTGCTCGGACTGATTGGCTCCACGCCCGAGGAACTTCGTCATCAAGGCTTCGAGACATCGATCGGTGAAGTTAGATCCCGCTATCAGATCTATCAGTGCATGGGAGCCTGGAATCGCCAGCAGGGCGAAGCCGAGGTTGAACGCATGCTGCGTGAACACCCCGGCATCAAGGTCATCCTTGCGCAAAACGACCAGATGGCCATCGGTGCCAGTCAGGCCGTCGCACGACTTGGCATCGACCATATCCACATCATGGGTGTCGATGGCCTCACGGGTCCCGACAACGGTATCAAAGCCATCATCGGTGGGCTCATCGACGTTTCGGCAACCTACGCCACAGGCGGCGACATTATCATCCAGACGGCCATGAAGATACTGCGTGGCGAACCATTCGAGCGCGACATCAACCTCGAATCATATCTCATCGACCAGGGTACCGCACCACTCATTAATAATATATATAAGGAAGTCAATCATCAGACCGAGACAGTACGAATGCTGCAGGAGCGCGTCGATTACTTTTGGCAGCAGCACAACCTCGAACGTACGTTGATGGGACTATTGCTCGCCTTCCTCGCGATGTCGCTTATCTTTCTCGTCGTAGTCTGGCGCAACTATAGCCAGAAGCACCGCCTCAACGAGAGTCTCAATCGTCAAAAGGAGTTGCTTAAGGCGCAGCGCGACCAGTTGGCCGAGAGCAACGTCCAGCTCCGTAAGCTCAGCGAGCAGGTCGAGGAGGCCACACGAGCCAAGCTCAGGTTCTTCACTAACGTCAGCCACGACTTCCGCACCCCGTTGACACTCATTGCCGCCCCCCTCGAACAGATCCGTCAGAAGGTCGAAAACGGAGAGATCCGAAAGGATGGCCGTGACGAGGAGGCCAGCCAACTGCTTGGAATGGCACAGAAGAACGTCAAGGTGCTCCAACGATTGGTCAGCCAGGTGCTCGACTTCCGCAAACTCGAGAGCGGCAAGCTCGAGCTCAACACTGTACCCGTTGATTTGCGTCAGGCTATCCAGACCAGTATCCAATCCTTCAAGGGACTGGCCTACAAGAAGCATATCCACCTCGAACTCATGGTCGGTGAAGGAGATTTCAGCACCATGGCCGATGTCCAAAAGCTCGAGCGTGTCTTCTTCAACCTCATGGGCAATGCCTTCAAGTTCACTCCCGAGAATGGCCGCATCACCGCCACCCTTAACCTCGAACCTCTCGACCCCCTCAAACCTCTTGAACCCCTCAAACCCCTCGAACATATAGTCTTGCAAGTCGCCGACACCGGTCCTGGCATCAACGTGGAGCATATTCAACGTATCTTCGAAAACTTTTATCAAGTTGATTCGGCACGTCACGAAGGGTCGGGCATCGGACTTGCAGTAGCCAAGAGCTTCGTCGAGCTTCATGGCGGCACCATCGAAGTCGAGAATCAGTCCGTTGGCACAGGAGCAATCTTCACCGTCAGGATCCCCAAGGTCGAAGTGCCTGCCGATGCCAGTGTCGCATCTCCCGAATTGCAGATCGATGCAGCTGCCGTCGATACCGAGCTCGGCGATGCCATCATCGACGAGGAAGTCCCTGCCGACGAGACCCGCCCCGTGGTACTCGTCATCGACGACAATGCCGACCTCCGCCAGTATATGCAGATGCTGCTTGGTGATCATTATCGCGTCATCACCGCCAACGATGGACAAATGGGCATTGGCAAGGCTATGCGCACAGTGCCCGATGTCATCATTTGCGACGTGATGATGCCCGTGATGGACGGTATCACCTGTTGCCACAGGTTGAAGCATGAGGTCAACACCAGCCACATCCCCGTACTGATGCTTACCGCCAATGCCATGGACGAGCAGCGTGTCGAAGGCCTGACCGAAGGCGGTGCCGATGCCTACATGTCGAAACCCTTCAATCCCGACGTACTCATGGCTCAGCTGCGCACGCTGATCGACAACCGCCACCGCGTGCGCGACTTCTTCGGTTCCTGGAGCGCCGACACCCCTTCAACCCCCTCAACCTCCTCAAACCTTTCAAACCCCTCAAACCTTTCGAACCCCTCGAACCCTCTCAGAACACCCTCCCTCGACGACAAGTTCCTCGCCAAGGTGCGCAGCATTATCGAGAAGAATCTTGCCGACTCGGACTTCGGTGTCGAACAATTGGGTGATGAGATCGGCATGAGTCGTGCCCAGCTCTATCGCAAGACCAAGGCCCTGACCAATTATTCGCCTGTCGAGCTGATTCGCAACATGCGACTCAAGCGCGCACAACAGATGCTTGCTCAGGGCGACGAGACCATCGCGCAGGTCGCCTACTCCGTCGGTTTCACCGCTCCTAGCTATTTCACCAAGTGTTACAAGGATTATTTTGGCCACATGCCCAACGAATTGGTGAAGAAAAAGGGATGAAAAGACATTTTTATCCCCAAATATTGGTTCAAAAATAACACTTTTTGCTCATTTGATAAAAGATTTGTTGCAGATCCTCGATTTGCAACAAATCTTCTTTTTAGTGCATCATTCGTTTCATTGTACGTAGGTAAATACCCGTATCTTTGCACCGAGAAATCCGAGACCCCTCAAACCTTTCGAACCTTTCGAACCCCTCGAACCCTTCGAACTAAACAACCACATTAATAATAAAAAACCAAACGCAAATGAAACGATTCCTTTCACTCGCAGTCATGGTGATCCTCACCACAGTCTTGGCCATCGGCCAGACATTGACTGTACATGGCACCGTCACCTCTAAGACCGACGGTGAGCCTATCATCGGCGCTTCGGTCTATGTGACCGGTAACTCCACTACTGGCACGATGACCGACTTCGACGGTAACTTTACCCTCGACGTACCCCAGGGCACTGAGTCAATCACAGTGTCGTACATCGGTTTCCAGACCCAGCAGCTCGCACCACAGGCACAGATGAACATCGTGCTGAGCGAAGATGCCGAGATGCTCGAAGAATTTGTAGTTGTCGGATATACCGTGCAGCGCAAGGCTGACCTCACCGGTGCCGTATCCGTCATGGACATGAAACAGCCCACTTCGGAGGGCAACGCTTCGATGGTCAACTCGATGCAGGGCCGTCTGCCTGGTGTCAATGTCACCACCGACGCAGCTCCTGGTGGCGGCGGCTCCACCATCCGAATCCGTGGTATGAGCACCGTCAACTCCACCGACCCACTCTACGTCATCGACGGAGTGCCCACCACCGAGAACCTCAACTCTCTCAACCCCTCCGACATCGAAAGCATACAGGTGCTGAAGGATGCAGCCTCCGCTTCCATCTATGGTTCGCGTGCCGCCAACGGCGTCATCATCATCACCACCAAGCGTGGCAAGGGCGACCGCCTCACCGTCAATGTGGGCTACAGCGCCTCGATGCAGACCATCGCCCAGAAGTACGACCTTCTCGATGCAGCCCAGTGGGGCAAGGTTTATCTGCAGGCCACTTCCAACGACGGCTCCATGCCATCCATCTTGCTCTACGATGCCAGCGGTAACCTCAATGCCACAGCCAATGGTTACACTCTGGCCAACAACGACTGGCAGGATGCCATCTACCGCACGGCTTGGACCCACAATACCAGCGCCAGCGTCAGCAACAGCGGCGAAAAGGGCACCATGATGCTCTCGCTCAACTACATCAACCAGGATGGTATTCAGAAGGAGACCTTCTACCAGCGCTTCAGCGCACGTGTCAACAGCACCTACAACATCAACAAGTGGTTCAGCGTAGGCGAGAACCTCATGGTGGCCAAATGGATGCAGAACTACGACAGTTCGCGCGGCGACCGTGGCATCGCATCGCTTGCCATGCTGCAGCACCCGGGCATCCCCACCTATCAGCCCGATGGAAAGTTCAGCAGCCCGATGCTCATCGCATCGTCCGACTATGCCAACCCCATGCAGAGCCTCTGGAACGCTCGCGACAACTCCAATGAGAACTGGCGCATCTTCGGCAATGCTTACGCCGAATGGAAGCCTGTGAAGGGCCTCACCCTCAAGTCGAACATCGGTATCGAGCATATCCAGTTCAACAGCTCATCTCTCGGTCGCAAGGCCCTCGAAACCGACGAGAACTCCGTATCTCGCAGCTATGGCCAGGGTGATACCTGGACTTGGACCAACACCGCAACCTACGTAGGCAACTGGGGCAAACACAACCTCGTTGGCCTGGCAGGTGTCGAGGCTATCGGTTACAAGTACGATGGCATGTCGGCCAACCGCAAGGGATTTGCTTTCGAGGACGTGAACTACATGGTTCTCGATGCCGGCGAAGGAACCCAGACCAATGGTGGTGGCAAGTCCGAATGGGCTCTGTTCAGCTACTTCTTCAAGGCCGACTACAATTATGCCGACCGCTACCTGGCCAGCTTCACCATCCGTCGTGATGCCACCAGCCGCCTTTACAAGGACAACAACTCGGGTATCTTCCCCGCCTTCACTGCAGCTTGGCGTCCCACTGCCGAGGCCTTCTGGCCGGAGAATGATTTCCTCTCAGACTTCAAGATCCGTTTCGGTTGGGGACAGAACGGTAACTCGGCCATCTCGAACAACTACGCCTACTGGAGCACCTACGCTTACGATGCCGGCAACTCGTCCTACGACCTCAACGGTACCAACACCAACGTGACAACAGGTATCAAGGTGGCCACCACCGGTAACAAGGACCTCAAGTGGGAGACCACCACACAGACCAACGTCGGCGTGGATGCACAGTTCTTCCGTGGTGCCCTCAGCCTCAGCGCCGACTGGTATGTCAAGAAGACCACCGACATGATCACCATTCCTCCCGTGCTCTCGGTAGCAGGCGAGAATGCAGCCACCTACCGTAACACCGGCGATATGAAGAACAGCGGTTTCGAGCTCACCCTCGGCTACCACTCTCCCGAATATGGAGGCTTCAGCTGGGATGCTTCGCTCAACGTGGCCAAGTATAAGAATGAGGTAGTGAAGCTTTCCGACAACGTCAGCTACATCGGATCGGAAATCCGACTCATGGAAGGCGAGCCAATGGGCGTGTACTACGGCTACGTGACCGACGGCATCTTCCAGACCCAGGATGAAGTGGACAACTATGCTGTGCAGCAAGGCAAGGGCGTAGGCCGTATCAAGTATCGTGACCTCGATGGCAACGGTATCATCAACGAGTCCGACCAGTGCATCATCGGCGATCCGAATCCCGACTGGACAGGCGGTCTGAACCTCGACTTCCACTACAAGGGACTTACGCTGAGCACCTTCTTCACAGGCGAGTTTGGCTTCGACATCTTCAACTCCAACAAGCGTCAGCTCGAATTCATGAGCTCAGGCAACACCTACACCAACCGTGGTGCCGATATCCTCGAAGCCTGGACTTCCAACAACCCATCGGCTACCATCCCAGCCGTGTCCTTCTCCGACAACAACGACGAGAAGCGTATGTCAACCTACTTCGTCGAGGATGGTTCATACGTCAAGATGAAGTACATCAAACTGAGCTATGACCTTCAGCCCAAGCTCTGCAAGTACATCTCAGCTTCTTCCCTTAACGTCTTTGCCCAGCTCGAGAACGTGTTCACCATCACCGACTACACCGGTCTCGATCCCGAACTCAACCTCGGTGGCTATGGCTGCCGCGAAGACAATGGCGCTTATCCACGCTCGCGTACCTTCTCACTTGGTGTAAATGTAACCTTCTAAATAATCGTCCACATTATGAAAACTATATATAAGAATATCGCTGCAGTTCTCTTCTGCTCTGCTTCTCTTTTCCTGGTCGGCTGCGATGACATGCTCGAGACCGAGCCCTACGGACAGTTCACCGACGAACAGCTCGACGATGATGCCATCGAAGGTCTGATAGCCGCTGCTTACGCTGGCGTCGAGGCTCACTTCTTCGGCAACAACCCCGCCTTCTCCGGTCCATCCACCAACTGGATCTTCGACGTTCGTTCCGACGATGCCCTGAAGGGTGGCGGTGGTATCTCGATGGAGAGCAACATTCACCAGCTTGAGATCTCGAACCTCACTTCGACCAACCCCTCCTGTCTTTACAAGTGGCAGAACAACTACTATGCCATCAGCCGTGTGCACACTGCCATCAATGCAGTGTCGGGCGCATCAAGCCTCAGCGAGTCAACCAAGGCAACCTACTTCGCCGAACTGAAGTTCCTCCGCGCCTTCTATTACTTCGATCTCTATCGCCTCTTCGAGCGCTTCCCCTATTTCACCGAGGAGGATAATGCCAACGAGATTCGTTACGACCGCTACACCCGCGATGAGATGTTCCAGCTGATCGTTGCCGACCTTGAGGAGGCCTACAACAACCTGCCTACCTCTCAGCCCGCTGCCGGTCGCGTGAACAAGTATGGCGCTGCTGCCATGTTGGCCCGCGTGAATGCTTACGAGAGCCGTTGGAGCGAGGTGGCCAATTATGCCAAGACCGTTATCGACAGCAATGTCTATTCGCTCTACGACAATTTCGGCGATATGTCGAAGATCAGTTTCAACAACACCAAGGAGTCCATCTTTGCACTCCAGTGCTCGAATGTGAACGACAATTCGCACATCAACTGGAGCAACCTTCTCAACGTCACCTACAGCGAAGGCAACCTCTACGGCAACGGCGATGACTTCTTCCTGGCTTCGCAGAACCTGGTCAACGCCTTCCGCACCAACCCCGACACTGGTCTGCCATACCTCAACAACGATGCTCCGGCCGAGAATGTCAGCGAGAACTATTCTGGTTCTGTCGATCCCCGTCTCGACTATACTGTAGGTCGCGTGGGTTACCCATGGCGTGACAATGGTACAGGCGCCTACATCTATGGCGATGCCTGGTGCCGTGCCAAGGATGTCTATGGCGAATACAGCGGAAAGAAGTGGTGCATCAGCCCCGACGACCCGATGTGTCTCCACACCTATCCCTATTCTTCACCCTTGAACTTCATCTTCATCCGCTATGCCGATGTCATCCTGCTTCGTGCCGAGGCTCTCATCGAGCTGGGCGACAACAGTGGACTCAACGAGGCCCGCACCCTCATCAACCAGGTTCGTGCCAAGGCTATCCGCACTGCCGATCAGGCTGGTAGTTACACCCCCGTGGATCTCGATGTCAACAAGGCCGACTACTTCGTGCAGGAGTATCCCGCAAGCGGCTGGACACAGGATTATGCCCGCAAGGCCGTACGCATGGAGCGCCGTCTGGAGCTCGCCATGGAAGGCCAGCGCTGGTTCGACCTCTGCCGTTGGGGCAATGTGGTTGACGTGATGAACGCCTACTTCCAGTCGGAATCCAAGTTCCACAGCTATTATGGCGAAGCCTCGATGGATGCCAGCGAGAAGTTCCTCCCCATTCCTTACGATGAGGTCAACAACAGCTACGGTCTCTACGAATAAGAATCTCTGTTCTTTCGAATATTCTGAATACTCTGAATACTCCGATAAAATAAATCATCCGGTAAATCCCAAAAAAAATGAAAACATCATACAAGTATATCGCAGCTGCCCTCATCTCGGGTGTCGCATTCCTCACTTCCTGCAGCGATGTGGAGATTCCCGAAGCAGCCAACAAGGATCTTGGCACAGTGGCAAGTGTTTCGCAGAGCGTCGATGGCCGCGAGCTTACGCTCACCTGGTCTCCCGTGGCTGGAGCCGTTGGCTATCTCGTCTATTGCAATGGCGAACTGGTGGCTCAGACCACCGAGACGACCTATACTACCCTCTGTCCCTACGAGCAAACCTTCACCTACACCATCAAGTATATCGATGCCAATGGTCTTGTCTCTCTCGGACAAAGTATCTTCGTCGATGCCATCCCCGCTCCTCCGAAACCCCAGGGTGGTGCTACGTTGGTAGGCTATCTGCTCACCGCCGACAACTATAACGCCCTTCCTGACGACGATGAGGTGGCAGCCGCCCAGTGGTTCCAGGAGAACTATGTGGCCAAGAACGAAGGCACCTTCATCACTGTCGAGCAGCTCGGTGTCCTCAGTCCTGCCGATTGCCCGGCCCTTTGGATCCACATCGATCGCGTGGGTATTGGCATGGGTTATGAGAACCTCCCGTTCGACGCAGCAGCCTTGTCGGCCCTCCACGATTATCTGCGCGACGGCGGCAACCTCTACCTTTCGAAGCATGCCACCCAGCTTGTCAATGGCATCGGTCGTATCTCCGACAACTACGCTCCCGGCATCTTCGGTGACGGCAATGGCGGTTCGGGTGACGACGTTTGGTGCGTCAACAACGTCATCGGCAGCGGCCAGGCCACCAAGTACGACCACACAGCCCATGCCATCTTTGCAGGCATCGAACTCACCGACCCCAACGGTTACGGCTTCCCCAACTTCCCGCTCGAAGGCCCCGGCCTGCGTGAAGACCACAACTGCATGTGGGACCTCAACAGCTACGGATTCTCGGGCGATCCCAACGTCGTAGCCAACTGGGAGGCAGCCACCACCTCAACCGTCCTCGCCACCTGGGGACACGTGCAGGACTACTGCTGTGCAGGCATCGTCGAGTTCCTTGGTGCAGGTGAATTCCTCGGCAAGATCGTCGCCAATGGTTTGTCAGCCTATGAGTTCAACCAAGAAGGTGGCAACATCTACCAGAACAATGTGAACCGTCTCACGGCCAATACCCTCGACTACCTGCGTGGTGCCGTTTCGACCAAGGCTGCCTACGTGCTTACAGCCAACAGTATCGACGAACTGCCCGACGACGACGAGGTAGCTGCTGCAACCTGGTTCAAGCAGACTTACGTCGATGCAGGCAAGGGTGCCTTTGTTACCCCCGCACAGATTGCAGGTCTCGACATCAACGAGTATCCCGTCCTTTGGGTTCAGATCGACCGCATTGGCATCGGTATCGGCTACGAAAACCTGCCATTCGACGCAGATGCACTCACCGCACTGCACAACTATATGCGCGACGGTGGCAACCTCTACCTCTCGAAGCACGCCACCCAGCTCATCAGCGGCATCGCACGCATTGCCGACAACTATGCTCCTGGCCTCTTCGGCGACGGTAATGGCGGTTCAGGCGACGATGTATGGTGCGTCAACAACGTCATCGGCAGCGGTCAGGCTACCAAGTACGACCATACCAGCCACGATATCTTTGCTGGCATCGAGCTCACCGACCCCAATGGTTACGGCTTCCCCAACTTCCCGCTCGAAGGCCCCGGTCTTCGCGAAGACCACAACTGCATGTGGGATCTCAACGCCTACGGTTTCACGGGCGACCCCAACGTCGTTGCCAACTGGGAGAAGGCAACCAACTCGACCGTCCTCGCCACTTGGGGACATGTGCAGGACTACTGCTGTGCAGGCATCGTCGAGTTCCATCCCGAAGGTGAGTTCCTCGGCAGCGCCATCTGCAATGGTCTGTCGGCCTACGAGTTCAATCAGGAGGGCGGCAACGTCTATCAGGCCAATGTCGAGCTCCTCACCAAGAACACCATCGACTATCTGATGAAGTAATAACCCAAACTGCGGGGAGTCGCGACCCCGCAGTCTTTTTCTTAAATCATGATTATGAAAAAGCTTGGAACATTCCTTTTCGTAGCTTCCCTGGGCCTGCTCACCGTGGGCCAGGCCCAGGTTCTTTCCATTCCGATGGACGACGCTACTGGTATTACCGGAGCCCTCTCCCCGCTCATCGTGAAGGGTGTGTCGGGCGGTGCCGTTCGTTTCGACGGCTACAGCCAGTACCTGAACCAGTCGGCCGACCTTACGGCTTGCTCGTCCGATGTGACCTTCAGTCTTTGGACAGCCCTCGAGACCTATCCCATGATGAACATCGACGTCGATAAGGAGGAATACACCAGCATCGCTGGAAACATCGACGAAAGCGCCAAGACGGGTATGGCTTTCGAAGTCAGCAACCGTGGCAGTTATCAGTTCAAATGCTACGTCAACAACTCTGTCATCGTCGTTCCCGGTGAAGGCAAGTTGCCCAAATATGCGTGGAACAACCTCGTTGCCACCATCTCGGTTCCTGAGAGTGGCCGTGGCTCGGTGGTACTTTACCTCAATGGCCAGCAGGTCGGCACAGGCACCACAGCACGTCGTGCCACCTTCTCAAGCGGTTCGGCCGCTTTCCTCGTTGGCAAGAACACCGCCGATGTCCGTCAGGACAAGTTCCTGCTCAACACCATCAATGGTATCGTAGATGAAATAAATGTATATAATACGTTCTGGAGCGCCGAAGAAGTGGCTTCTGCCTACAGTGCCTCACTGCCTGCCGTAGCTCCCGAACTCTCTTATCCCGCATCCTATTGGGCCGACCATCTGCTTCGTCCCAAGTTCCATGGCATGCCCAGCCACGCCTGGACCAACGAGAGCCACGGCATGACCTACTCCGATGGCCAGTGGCATGTGTTCTTCCAGAAGAACGGCAACGGTCCCTACATGAGCCGTCTGCATTGGGGCCACATCGTGAGCGAGAACCTCTACAACTGGACCGAGGTCAAGACGGCCATCGACCCAGCCGAAAGCTACGACATCAAGGGCTGCTGGTCGGGCTGCGTAGCTGAGGACGAGAAGATCTTCGGCCAGTATCCCGGCATCATCTACACCGGTGTCGATTACGGCAAGGCCATGATCAGTTTCGCTTCGCCCACCGATGCCACCCTCCTCGATTGGACCAAGGCTTCGAACAACCCGCGCATCAACGGCAAGCCTGCCGGACTCTCCGACGACTTCCGCGACCCCTATTTCTTCCGCACCTCCACAGGCGCATACATCATCGTAGGTTCGAGCAAGGCCGGCATCGGCTGCTGCACCCTGCACAAGTACAACGAAAGTGCGGGTACCTGGAGCAACGACGGCACCCTTTTCTTCCAAGGCACCAGTGCCTCGTCGCATGGCACGTTCTGGGAGATGCCTAACGTCACACCGATGGGCAACGACCTGTACCTCTTCACCGTCACCCCGTTGGGAACCAGCCTCGGCGTGCGCACTCTCTATTGGGTGGGCAAGATTGATGCCAACGGGCAGTTCCAGCCCATCAGCGGCACCTGGCCCCGCACGGTCGAGCTCAGCGGCATGACACGCGACGGCTACGGTATGCTTTCACCCACCATCTATCAGCACGATGGCAAGACCATCGCCCTTGGTATCGTCCCCGACAAGGTGGCCTCGTCGGTCAATTACGACCTCGGCTGGGCGCACTGCTACAGCCTGCCACGCGAATGGAGTCTCGATGCCGACAATCTGCTCGTGCAGAAACCGTACAGTGGACTCACAGGTATGCGGAAGGAGGAAGGTGCCTACAGCAAGGCCAACTTCCAGCTCAATGGCACCGAGGCCATCCCGACCGTCGCAGGTCGCCAGGTCGAAGTCCTTGCCACCTTCCAGGCAGGTAACGCTGCCTTTGGCGTGAATGTGCTGAAGAATGCTACGGGTCAGGCGCAGATCAAGGTGAGCGGCTCGACGCTTACGGTCGATCTCACCAGTCTGCATCGCACGGTCAACGATGGCGCTGCATTTGCCGGCAAGTACGAGAGTGCGCTGCCCGCCAGCATAGCTACAGGCACGGAGGTGAAGCTGCACATCTTCCTCGATGGTTCCATCCTCGATATCTTCGTGAACGACACTTACGCCACCTCCATCCGCGTCTTCTGCAACGATGCCGACGCCACGGGCGTAGAGCTCTTCACCGATGCCAACACTCAGGTTGTTTCGGCCCAGGCCTGGACACTCGACCCTTTGCAGGGACAAGGGCAGGGGATAGAGGAGGTGAGGATAGGTTCTGAAGGGTTCGAAAGGGATAAGAGGGGGGTGGTCTTTCGTATCGACGATGACCATTCCTTGCATCTCTATCGTGAAGGAATCCGCATATTTTAGTGGTTTTTGTTCCAGTCTTAGGATAAATGTTGCATATTATGGATGAAATGATGAGAAAAATGTGATTTGCAACAAATTTATTCCTTTTTGCAACATAATTTTCGCCACAGGTCACAGAATGTCCCTACCTTTGCACCGTCGAAATCGAAGACTGAAACACAAACATCTTAAAAAATACACGCAATGAAACTTCAATCTCTTTTCACCTTGGCGACAGCAGCCATGATGCTTGCAGCTTGCAATCGCCAGCCGGCCGAACCCTCATTCACCGTCGCACATCAGGACGACGGCCTGACCATCGTCAATGTGACGGGTGAGTCACGTTACCTGCTTCTCCCCATCGAGGAGGACAAGGGCGAGGTACGGGTACGCGTCAACACAGGCGATGCCGCCGACACCTGGATGGATATCCGTCTGGCTGTCGATACCGTCGATTATTATGTACCCTTGGCACTGCCTGCCGGACCGAAGGCCTGCGTCGAGGTTCGCGACCTCCCTGCCAATGCCCTCGCCTGGAGCCGTATGCAGCTCAGCGACACCTTCGACACCACCAATAGCGAATACTATCGCCCTGCCTATCACTTCACGCCTGCCTACGGCTGGATGAACGATCCCAACGGCATGACGTGGAAGGATGGCGAATACCACCTCTTCTTCCAGTACAACCCCTACGGCAGCAAGTGGGGCAACATGCACTGGGGACACGCCGTGAGCCCCGATATGGTGCACTGGACACAGCTCCCGCCTGCCATTGATCGCGACACGCTCGGTCATATCTTCTCGGGCTCGAGCATCGTGAAGGGCGACACCATCTTCAGCTACTACACTTCTGCTTCCGACAAGTACGGACAGATACAGGCAGGCGCCTGGAGCACCGATAACGGTCGCACCTATACCAAGTTTGCCGACAATCCGCGTATCACTCCCGCCGATGGTCGTCGCGACTTCCGCGACCCCAAGCTCTTCGCCTACGATGGTCACTACTATGTAATCATTTCGGCCGATAACGAGATGCAGTTCTTCCGCTCCGACAATCTGCACGACTGGACATACGTCAGCGCTTTCGGCGATGGTTATGGCGTACAACCCCGTCAGTTCGAATGCCCCGACTTCTTCGAGCTTCCTGTCGAAGGGACCAACCTCAAGAAGTACGTGATGATTGTCAACGTGAACCCAGGCTGCTGGTTTGGCGGTTCTGCCGGTGAATATTTCGTAGGCGACTTCGACGGCACCAACTTCAAGTGCGACAGCCGTAAGGAGATGGTCAAGTGGCTCGACTGGGGCAAGGATCATTATGCCGCTGTCACTTTCAGCAACGAGCCCAAGGGTCGCGTTGTCAGCATCCCGTGGATGAGCAACTGGCAGTATGCCAACGACCTCCCCACCCGTCAGTATCGTTCGCAGATGGGTATGCCTCGCCAGCTCTTTGCCTACAAGCAGGGCTCGGAGATCTACGTAGGTCAAAAGCCCGTCGATGAGATCCTGGCACAGGTGAAGCCCGCCGAGTTCACCATCGAAGGCAACACCGTCAAGCTCGGCGAAGGCAAGGCCCAGCTCGTGATCGATATGGATGTGAAGAACGGCAGCACCTTCTCGTTGACCAACGACCAGGGCGAGGAAGTCTTCTTTGCCTGCAAGGCCGGCCGTCTCATCATGGACCGCTCGCGATCGGGCATCATCCCCAACGATGCCTTTGCTCCCGAGACCTACGATCCCAAACCTTCTATGGGTACGACCAGCGGCACCTGGATCCCCGTCGAGCAGCTCTGTGGCAAGAAGAACACCTACCACGTCCAGCTCTGGATGGACATTTGCTCCATCGAGATGTACGTCGATGGCGGTCGCGCCACGATGACCAACCTCGTCTTCCCCAAGACTCCCTACAACGCCCTCACCGGCACCGGCCTTTCGAACGTGAAGGTCAGCACAGTAGAGCTCTAAATTTTCCGATTATTCCGAATACTCCGATAACTCTGAAATAACTCCGATAAATATGAAAAAGACCTCTGCCATAGCCATCATCCCCGTGATGCTCGCCTTCTTCTGTATGGGCTTCGTCGATCTGGTCGGCATTGCATCCAACTACGTCAAGGAGGACCTCCAGCTCTCCGACTCTGTGGCCAATATATTCCCTTCGCTGGTATTCTTCTGGTTCCTCATCTTCAGTGTCCCTACGGGCATGTTGATGAACAAGATTGGCCGCAAGAAGACCGTGCTGCTCTCGCTCATCGTCACCGTGGTCTCGCTGTTCATCCCCTTGTTCGGCAAGTCGTTCGCAGTGATGCTCGTGGCCTTCTCGCTGCTGGGCATCGGCAACGCCCTGATGCAGACCAGCATCAACCCCTTGGCCATGCTGGTGATTGGCGACAAGAACCTTGCATCGACGCTGACCTTCGGACAGTTCGTCAAGGCTATCGCATCATTCTTGGCTCCTTATCTCGCCATGTGGGGTGCTACGCATGTCATCCCGTCGTTTGGTTACGACTGGCGCGTGTTGTTCATGATCTACTTCGTTGTAGGCGTACTGTCAACAGCTCTGCTTTGGGCGACTCCCATCTACGAGGAGATTAGCGGCGGCAAGTCTTCGTCGTTCATGGATTGCCTGGCGCTGCTCAAGAAGCCCATCGTGCTCCTGTCGTTCTTTGCCATCATGTGCCATGTCGGCATCGACGTGGGTACCAATACCACGGCTCCCAAGCTCCTCATGGAGCGTCTCGGCATGACGCTCAACGATGCAGCTTTTGCCACCTCGCTCTACTTCATCTTCCGTACCATTGGTGCCTTCACCGGATCGTTCTTCCTCCGCATCATGAAGACCCGCTGGTTCTTCATCATCAGTGTCATCCTGATGGCTCTCTCCATGTGCGGCATGTTCTTCGGCACCGAGAAGTGGATGCTCTATGCTGCCATCGCCCTCGTAGGCTACGGCAATTCCAACATCTTCTCGATGTCCTTCTCCGAGGCGCTGCTCTCCGTTCCCGAAAAGCAGAACGAAGTCAGTGGTCTGATGATCATGGGCCTCTTCGGTGGCACCGTATTCCCCCTCATCATGGGCTTCATGAGCGATGCCATGGGACAGGCTGGTGCAGTAGCTGTCATGGCCATCGGCGTCATCTACCTCTTCACCTATATCAAGAATATTAAGAACTAAATTAACAGACCCCCTCGGTCCCATAATAACAAGATATTATGAAAAAAGACATTATCGTAGGAATTGGCGAAGCCCTTTGGGATTGCTTCCCCGAAGGCCGCAAGTTTGGAGGTGCTCCAACCAACTTTGCTTATCACGCAGGTCAGTTTGGCTGGCACAGCATGGTCATCTCGGCAGTGGGCCAGGACGCACTTGGCGACGAGATCATCGACATCATCAAGAATATCAAGCTCGACAATCGCATTGCACGCGTGGCTTATCCCACGGGCACCGTACAGGTGACCCTCAGCGGTGACGGCATTCCCGCATACGAGATCTGCGAGAACGTGGCTTGGGACAACATCCCTTGGACCGATGAACTTGAGCAGATTGCCAAGCGCACACGCGCCGTCTGCTTCGGTTCGCTGGCACAGCGCAGCGAGGTGAGCCGTCAGACCATCCTCAAGTTCCTCGATACGATGGACGATGACACCGAGCGCATCTACGACATCAACCTCCGTCAGCATTTCTACAGCCTGGAGGTCATCGAGGAGAGCCTGCGTCGTGCCACCATCCTCAAGCTCAACGAGGAGGAGATCGAGATTGTCAGCGCACTCTTCCACCTGCAGGGCTCGGCTGAGGAGCGTTGCCGCCAGCTCATCAGTATGTTCGACACGCTTCAGACCGTCATCCTCACCTGTGGTGCCATCGGTTCGAATGTCTTCACCGAAAACGAGAACTCCTACGTCGATACGCCCAAGGTAAAGGTTGCCGACACCGTCGGAGCAGGCGATTCGTTCACCGCCACCTTCGTAGCCCAGTATCTCAAGGGCAAGAGCATACAGGATGCCCATCGCATCGCCGTCAAGGCCAGCGCATTCGTATGCACCCAGGAAGGCGCCACTCCCGTCTTCCCCAAAGAAATCCTCGAAGCATAACTGTGTATTTATTATTAATGATGGCAGAGGCCGCAGACATCACATCTGCGGCCTCGTTTTTATCAATTGTTCAACACTCAATAATCAAATCTCAACGACGCTCCATAAACATGGTTCCGAGTCTCAGTGCGATGGAAGCAAGGATAGTCGTGGCGAAGGATAAATAAAGTTCATCGACAGGTAAGTAAAAGCAATTCTTATTTCCACTTCTTGATCGTCCAGACCACCACACCTTCACCATTTAACACGAACAAATTCGGCAGTTTGGCTATTAGGCTTAATGTTCAAAGTCTCCTCCACCTCTTACTCGAAAAATGTCACCTTGTAGATATAATTGTTACCATCTTTCGTCCAGTTCGCACTCGTATTACACAAGCTATCCAGTTTATGCAACTCAAATTGGGGTTGCGAGAGCGCATAGTCCATTATGTCTTGACTGTAATTCTACATTATAATACAATTTGTTGGGGCCAAAGATATACAAAATTTCGGCAATTCTCAAATTTTTTGCCGATATTTTGGCGGAATAGTTTCGAAATTGCATCTTTTTCTTTTTTCGGGAGAATTTGGCATTAAATTTTGCCTTTTGTCGAACGATGATACCATACACCGCCTTTTTAATTCTATCGCCAATTTGGCAGGATGGTAACCGAGGAATGAAAGGTTGATTTTTCGGAGAATGCTTCATGACATTTGCAAAACGGGGTTTACCGAATGCTTACCTTATTTCTAAGAAATCGCAATGCTCCTTATTTCGAATAGTTGTTTGCTTCGTTTTAAAGCTGATGAAATCTCTTCAGTGCGAATTATCTTTGCAAATGACTTATTTGAATCTGATCACATCATTGGGGCCACATGGAAGTATCACGATGGTATCAATTAAGGGTATGGAGGAAGAGATAGGATAGGCGGCCTTTTGCTCAGTGAGGGGTATGAAGAGTGATACATATCCGTCAGCGTCGGATATGGCAGGATGTCCATCGATGATGACTTCGATATTGGGAGAAGTCTGCTCTTTATCGGGATTCCATAGCTGGAAATGGATGTCACCGAAAACGTTAGGATCGCGACTTATTTCTATGTTGTTGCCCTTTGAAAGCAGGATAACTGTATCAACTGGTAAGAAGTATTGACTTACTACACATATTCGAACTTCCTTGTTCAAGAAGCGGTGGGGTATGTTAGAGAAAATGGTCGATACATCGAGTGAAGGGATCGTATCAGTCTTAACTTCATTTTCAAGCGTCATTGTTATGGCAGCATCCTTAAGCGGAGGCAGGTTCTCATTGTGGGTGGATACTTCTTTTAGATGCACCTTCACATCAACCGGTTGATTCGTCATCCATAAACCGATGAATGCAGCTAGTACGAGTAGAGCCACAATGCTCCATAACACTATCTTTTGGATGAGCAATCGCTTGTGCCGCTGCCAAATGGCATCGAACTCCACGCCCAGCATTTTGGAGATGAGTTGCACGTATGCCCTTTCCTTGTTCAGCCATGGCCAACGATAGATGCGTTCATGGACATTGGCTCCAAGTATCTCAGGCAGACCAAGCGTTTCGACAATGGGATTGAAGCATTCAGTTTGTGGGTCGCCACTATGAGGCACTCCATCGACGATGAAGAAATGTATCTGCTTGGTGCGTCCCAATTGATGGAAGAACTCTATCTCTTTCCCCACCCAATCCGATTGGGCTGAGTTGGGTGAACAAATTACTATCAGGTTACGGCTTGCGATGAGTCGCTGCTGGAGTTCTTCGGTCAATCCTCCAGGCTGGATATCGGTTGGTGCAAAGAACACTGGTTTGATGGGTGTTCGCTTCCAACCATGTTCACTGCACAGTGTCGCAGGCATCCGATAGTGTTCCAGTTTTCTTTGCAGTCGCTTGCCCCACTCCGTGTCTTTTGAATTGTAGCTGATAAATGCAAAATATTTGAAGTGCTGTTCCATATTATTGATGCCTACTTTTGAGTTCTTGAACTATTCCCTGATAATAATCCCTGTCTTTATGATCTGACGGGATGTAATTTAATATCATCTGATAATAGTTGATTGCTTCTTGTTCATTACCCATATGCCTATATGAAGCGCCTATGTTTCTGAATATGGTGATGAAAATTGGATGATTGTATTTATAAGTCTTCTCGTAAATTTTTTTTGCAGCCATATAATAATCCAAAGCCTTTTGATAATTGTTCATATTAAATGCTACAATACCTAAATTCACATAGGAAGAAGCAATGTTTACATTTGTCTCGTCAAATATGGCAAGCCTGATATTCAATCCATGCTCTATATTATTTATGGCATTGTCATGATCGCCCATCTCTTCATACAAAAGACCAATATTATTATAGCTATCTGCGACACTTTTATGTTGGGGACCTAATATTTTTTCTCTTATTGCCAATGAATTCTTGTATGCGGCTAATGCTTCCATATAGTTCTTTTGATTATAAAGAATAATTCCTATATTATTATAACTGTCACCAACAGAAGAATGAATATTTCCAAACACCCTCAAACGAATGTTTAATGCTTGTTTAAACAAAATTAAGGCGATACTGTCGTTCCCTAACTTGGAATAAACTATAGCCATATTGTTTATTGTATTAGCATTTTGAGGGTGTTCATTTCCATATAATATTTTTTTGATATTCAATGATCTTTCATAATAATCAAGAGCTCTCTTATTGTTTCCCAATGTTTCAGATACAACCCCTAAACTGTTTAAGATAGATGCTAAACTAGTTTCATTGTTCTGTTTAGGGCAAATTGATAACGCTTCTTCCAATGCCTTTAAAGCTTCACTATTTTTTCCTTGACGGTGAAGCGTAGTTCCTATACTTTCATAACAATCTGCAATCTCTTTAGGTTGTATCTCCAAAGAATCTTTTCTAATAGATAATGCTCTCTGATAGTATTTCAAAGACTCATCATATTTCCCTTGTTTTGACAAGACAATACCTATATTTGACATACATAATGCCAACTTACTATAGTCGACAGGAGGAGTAGATATAATCACATTCAAGGAATTATTAAATATTTCTAATGATTTAGAAAGACTATCTAGCTTTTCATAATCAGTTGCTAAACTATTATAACATACGGCAACAAGAGATTTGTTTTCAGGATTTTCATTTTGTGCAATTCTTAATGCATTTTCAGCATATTGGAAACTTCTTTCGTAATCAGCAAGATAAGTTTGTATATAATTATGGGCATCCAAAAGCCAAAGTACATTTAGGGTGTCTAAAGTAGTCCTTAACTCTATATAGTATCTTGCGGAGTCATATTGATTGGCAAGCCTGAAGTTGTTGAAGTACTTGTAGCAGTCGGCGGCTGCATCCTCCACCTTCTTCTGCGTGCCTGCCTTGATTGCATCCAGATTCTGCTGGCGTTGGGCAAGTTCGGCTTCCTCCTGTGCTTCGGCTTGCTGCTCCTTTCGGATTTCGGCAATACGGCTCCTCATGTCTCCTTTTGAGCGGAGCAGGGAATCTGCCTCCGTCAACCTGCCATTGAGTATGGCATCACTGATGCGCTGGTTGAGGGAGTCCATCTGATCGTAGTCCATCTGGGCATACTGCCTGGCCATCTCCTCGATGAGAGTCTTGTTGTTCTTCTGGTCCTCCAT
>JAFYZW010000128.1 GCA_017548545.1 Bacteroidales bacterium
GAACGTCAATTCAATGTTGGGGATAACTGAGGTGTCGCTGTAGTCGGTTCTGCCCTCCTTGTCGTCCTTCTGGGTTTCGTGCATGATGCTCACGCCGATACCAGCCTTGGAATAGAGACCGAAGTGCTCCTTGCGCAGCCAATCGAACTTGGCGGTTGGGATGATACTGAGGTTGGAGCGCTTGGCCTTACCACTATACTCCTTATGCTCGATGCCGTCAGTCCGCCAGGTGTAGTACATGTCGCGGTTCATGCCGTTGTAGGCAACATATCCACCGAGGCCGACAACCTTATTGATATGGTAGTAGTACTCGACCGAGATGGCAGGGGTATAATGCTCGTCGCCATAGGTGTAGTAGGCTGTGGTCGTGCCACCAGTGATGATGGTTGAGATGGCTGCCTCGATGCCAATGGCGGTGAAGTCTGCCAGGCCGCTGATGATCTCCGTCATGGTTCCCGAACCTACCGAGACGCCGATCTCGTGACGGGTGTTGTAGTACGATGTTGAAGTTTGTGCGTTGACATTGCCACATACGATGAGGGTGGCGACTGCGATCAGTGAAAAGCTCTTAGTATTCATAATTCTTTATTTTTTAAATTGTTAAACATTATTTGCAAGTTTTGTTGTCTCGTCAAGTGTTTTCTTGATTTTGACGCTGCAAAGGTACGGGCATTTTTCGAACCCTCCAAACATTTTTCCCATTTTCTGCATCACACATAGCGACACAACCCCGAAATAGCGACAGACGCGACACCCCCCTTCTGGAACTGTCGCGTCAGCGCTCTTTTTTTGTCAAAATATCGCATTTTCACTCCTACTCCCATGATATTTCCGCAAAAACACTATCGTTTCACGTTGCTAGGAGCCACTGCTGCTTGTTTTCTCAGATGCAAATAACCAGCAAGCATTCTGTCGCGCGTCATAGTGCTTCCCCCGTTTGAGATAGGATAGTTGGTTACGCAATCGCATTCTTCGCCACGACTATCCTCGCTTCCATCGCACTGAGACTCGGAACCATGTTCATGGAGCGTCGTTGAGAATTGATGATTTTGAGGTTTGGGGTGTGGTGGTCTGGACAATCAAGAAGTGGAAATGAAAAAGGGGAAGCTCCACTTCTGGAATCTTCCCCGATAATTCGTTTCCTAAATATATTGTGATCCCATACGGAGTCGAACCGTAATCGAAGGAACCGGAATCCTTTATTCTATCCATTGAACTATGGGACCAATCAGTGCGATTTTGCGGGTGCAAAGATACGGCAAAGTTTTGAGAAAAACAAATTCTTGGGACAAAAAATGCATTTTGCCCCAAGAATTGCGTGGTATTACACCCCGAAGAGTGTTATGGAATCATCGCTTGATATAGAGTTTCCCCGCTTGTGGCTTGCTCACCTGACGCCCCCACAGGTCATAATAGCGAGGTACCAAGGGATGATCGGGCTTCACGGAACGTATCGTTTGGGATGCTGCGTCGTCGGGTACGCGGGCATACATGTCGTAGAGGCGCACTTCGCCTGAGGTGGCGGTGTTGAGCAGACGAATGGTGAACGGACCTGAAAGCTGTTCTCCAAGTCCTGCCTGCTGAAGCACATTCCAGCCGCAATAGGTGCCTTTCGAGAACTTTTCGGTCGTGGTTGATCCTGTGGTGCCATCGGGCAACTCCCATTCGATCAGGAAAGCGCGACCTCCGGTAAAGTGTAGATTGACGAGCAACGACATCACGCCATGGGGGAAATACCACTGAGCGCCGCCATTGTAACGTGCCATGCAGATGGCTCCCTTCGTACAACCACTGGGCACAGTGCCGTTCTCGGTCTTGTCGGGATCGAGCGTGGTGACGTAGCTGTCGTTTGTGCCCTGGACGAGTGACAGGACTTCGCGATAGTCGGCTGGCAGCTGATTGATGGAATCCTGCAGATGATACCAGTCGCCTGTCAGCACATGCGATGGGGCAAGCACGGTGAGGTTGCATTGACAAGCTACTTCCTTGGGGCCTCCCAAGGCCTGTACCGTAAAAGTATAGGTGTCAACCTCGTCGAGTCGTCCGTCGATAGTGAGCAGCTTGTCTTCGACGATGCAGGTCAAGCCATCGGGCAGGTCGAGGACGTTGAAGGCGGTGGCCGAACCTCCATACTCGAAGACGATGGTCTCGATGGTATCGCCTTTGACGATCTGCTGTGCTGTATTACCCGTCAGGCAGGTTAGGGTGGCTTTCACTATGAGGGGGATCGTGTCGGTGGCCGACACACCATCGGTTTCGAAAGCTCCGAAATCGGGTGCTGCATCATTATAGGGGATGGTGAAGATATCTATTTCGTCGAGCGTGAGCCCTGCAGCAGTGGCCTCGGCAGCAGTCATGAAGCGAGAAGGTATGAAGTTGACAATGGGCTGGCCCAAGTCAATCATGATACTCCCCTCCCGAAGTTTCCCGAAGCCGTTGTCGGGCAACGAGCCATCGGGGGCACGCGCTGCGAGGAAGTCATCGATAGCGAGCGAAAGGAATTCGGAGGAATAATCCTTTGTCCGAGGTTTCTCTTTACCCACTTTCTGGCCTTCCTTGTAGGGATTGCAGCCATCGAGCGTGGTCCATGAATTGTAGTCGGTATTGGGGAGCTGCGAGCCTTCCTTGTCTTCGGAAAGGAATTCGTGGTTGCACGTAACGGCATTGAAGCCGATGCTGTTGCGGATATACATGCCTCCATACTTGAAGACGGTGGGGAAGCGATAGTTGTAGTCATTGTCCCAAGCGAGGCAATTGAGAATATACATACCTTCGTAGGCGTTGTTCTGGTCGAATCCCTTCTTGAGGTTGCCGAACGAGATACAGTTGCGCACCACATGTGCTCCAGTTGATTGGTCGAAGGCTGCGCCTCCTGAGCTTCCGCCACCTCCAAGCTTGAATCCGTTGCCATTGCCCACGGGTGTATCTGTACCAGGCTTATAGCCGGCATGGTAGGCCCAACAGCTTTCGATGAGCACCGGATGATAAACCATGTAGAGGTCCCAATTGTCGTCGGAATTGTTCCACGCGCGACATCCGTGAAACTCAGTGCCTGGTCCGGGGAACAACTTGCATGCAAAGCCATCAGCATCGCCTCCGTCGTCGCTGCCGTTGTAGGTACGACTGTCGTAGTTGTTGTAGGAATCGCAGTTGATTACCACATTGCCTCGACAATAGCGATAATCGGGATTGAACTGAGGCGTGCCTGCGGGCAGCTCTTTGGTCTCCTCGATGCTGAAGTCCTTATACATGCCGATTTGCAAACCGGTGTCGTTGTTGTCGTGGAAAACGCATTGCTCGATGATGTTGTACGAACCTTCTACCTTCATGCCATTGTCCTCAGCATTGCACATTGTGAGGCCCTTGAAGTACCAGTAGTTAACGAGATGATTCACATAGATGCATCGTCCCATCTTGAAGTCATTCTGATTGGTATGATTCATGGCCGAGGCGTCGATGATCACCTCGCCTTCACCGGGTACTGCCCAAAGATAGCAACGCTGCTGGGGTGTGGTCTTCTTCTCGGGGATCTTGATGCGCTCGGTGATGAGATAGGTTCCTGCATGCACCCAGATGGTATCACCGGGCTGGAGGATCTCCACGGCCTTGTGGATGGTGAGGAGTGGTGCTTCGGGCGTGCCAGGGTTATCGTCCGAACCCGTTGTGGCAACGTGAACAGCTGCCACCATTGAATGGGTGAACGATGCAAGCAGAATGCATACGAAGAGAAAACTTAACCCTTTCTTCATGAACTCTATATTTAGCTTACGCATGATAAAGACTGCAGATCGAGGGACCTGCAGTCTTTGTATAAGAAACGGAATCGGGTTAGAACACGGTCAGGCCGAGATAAACCACGAGGCCGTTCATGATTACCCAGAAGATGGCGAATGGCATGGTCTTACGCATGATCTCACCGTCCTGACCTTCCATATTGCAGGCTGCGGTAGCAATGGCGATACTCTGCGGTGAGAGCAGCTTGCCGCCCTCGGAGCCTGCGCAGTTGGCTGCTGCGAGCCAGTTGGTCTCGTTACCACTGACACCGAAGAAGGTGGAGTCGTTGATGAGTCCGAGCTGTGAAGCGGCATCGGCCTGCAGCTTGCCGAAGAGGATGTTGGCCGAGGTGGCACTGCCTGTCACGAAGGTGCCGATAGAACCGATGAGCGGAGCGATAAATGGGAATGCCTTGCCCGTAAGGGTTACGAGGCCAGTGGCGATGGCGAGCGTCATGCCGGTGTTGTTCATCAACGAGGCGAGAGCCACGAGGCAGCAGATGGTGATGGCTGTCTTCTGGAGGTTCACAGCGGTCTTGCAGAGAAGCAGGAAGAGACGCTTGAAGGTCATGCCCTGGATCAATCCACCGATCATGGCGCCCAGGAAGATCATCAGACCTGCATTGGAGAGCCAGCCGAACGAGAACTTATTGCCAAGGACGGGATAGATGAACGAGCTGACTGCCGTGGATTTGAGGGCAGTATTGATGGGAGGAACAATCTTGCTGGAGATGAGGATGAAGAAGATGATGAAGCCATAGACACTCCATGCCTTGAAGGTCTTGGAGGCACCAAAGTGCACCTTCTTGACTTGCACCTCATCGTCGGTGCTTTCGTTCTTGATGAAGAGCTTGTTGTAGATCAGCATGGCGACAATCGAGGCGCAGCTACCCAGGATGGCGGGAGTCTCGGGGCCAAGGAAGTGAGCACAGCAGAACTGCGTGATGATGGAGAAGCAGCCTACGAAAAGTGCGAGGGAGATATTCTTCATGATCTTGGTCTTGTCGGTCATCATGAGGATGAAGAACGGGGTGATGAAGAACATCAGAGCGAGCTGGATGATGATGAAGGTCGAGACTTCGCAGAGCATCTCATGAGGTGCCGAGCCATTGAATACCTCGTTGGCAAGTGTCGTTGCGGGAAGACCTACAGCACCAAAGCCTACAGCCACGGTATTGGCCACCAGACAGATGACGGCCGAGAACATCGGCTTGAAGCCCAATCCGATGAGGATGGCTGCGGGGATGGCCACTGCGGTACCAAAGCCTGCCATGCCTTCGAGCACGCCGCCAAAGCCCCAGGTGAGGAGCAGGACGAGCAGACCCTTGTCGGAGGTGAGCTGGATGAACTGTGTCTTGATGGTTTCGATTTCCTTGGTTTCGCAAAGGATGTTATAGCTGAAGATGGCACAGATGATAATCAAGATGATTGGGAAGCAGGCCTTCAAGCAACCTTCGATCACCGACCAAAGGGTGACGCCCCAGATGGAGGCATCGACGTACTTGGCTGGGATGATGCCCAACGAGGGTGCAACGAATACAGCCAGAATGATTGTAACGATAAGAGTGGTCAATGCACTCTTCCAGCCTGCCACCTTGAAGCCCATCATGAGGACGAAAAGCAGGAGAATGGGAATAACGGAAATTAATGCAGCCATGGACGATGTATAATTAACAATTAACAATTAATAATTTACAATTAAGACTAATCGGTTAGGAAGATGGTGGCGGTGCGGGCGGCCTGAGCGCCATAGACCAGCGACTGCTCGATGTCGGCAGTCTTGGAGGGACCGGAGATGAAGGTGCCGAAGCCGTAGTCGTTGAACTTGATGCGCTCGTATGCCTCGTGCATGTTGCTGACGATGTTCTTCTTGCTCACAAGGATGACGAGGTTCTCGGAAGCGAAGCAAACGGCCTTCTCCTTCATGGTCTGAGGAATCCATACACAGCCGTTTTCGGCACATGCCACTTCGCCCTTGATGACACCCACATCGACATCCTCAAGGTCCTGGGCACGCTCGACGGTGTCGGGGTTCTTGGTGGCCTTGATGCCCGGGATGTTGCTGGCGATAATCTTGGCATCGGGATATGCTTCGAGGATCTTGGCGTTGATATCGTCGGTGGGCTTGATTTCGAAGACGCGTGCACCCGCTGTGGTGGTAGTGGTCTCGATATACTGCGCTACGGGGTCGTCGAACTGGAGTTTCTTGAAACTGAGGTCGGGAAATTCGTAGGTCTCGCGGACATTGCCACGAAGCCTGCCCAGTATTTCTTCTCTGCTGCTCATTTTACTTTTCCTTTCTTCCATAATGTGTGGAACGATTGTTTAGCGAACTCAGGCATTGTGTGTCCGTAGCACCAGGCGTTGGCCTTGATGTTGGTCATGAAGGCGGGCACATGGTTGGCAAGGGGTGCGAACTTCAACGCTGTGGTGTAGAGTGACGGATGCTCGAAGAGCGTCTGCATACCTGCCGACGTCATCTTCTTCATGCCATCGGCGTGGCCCAGCGTGTCGAGCTCCTGACGCCACTTGTAGATCTGGGTCGAGAGATCGACCTTGACGGGACAAACATTGTCGCACGACATACAGAGCGAGCATGCCGAGCAGTTGTGGTAGTTGGCATCGCGGTCCTTGAGCATACCGAGATTGATGCCGATGGGGCCTGGGATGAAGTAGGTGTAGGAATATCCTCCGGAACGACGATAGACGGGACAAGTGTTCATGCAGGCGCCGCAACGCATACACTTGAGCGTCTGCCAATGCTCGGCATTGCCGAGGATGCTGCTGCGACCGTTATCGACGAGGATGATATGCATCTCGGCACCCGGACGCGCCTTGCGGAAATGCGAGGTATAGACCGTGGTGGCCTGGCCTGTGCCATGACGTGCGAGGAGGCGCTGGAATACGCCCATGGCCTTGTAGTTGGGGATGATCTTCTCAAGGCCGATGGAGACAATATGGAGCTTGGGGATGGAGGTGCTCATGTCGGCGTTGCCTTCGTTGGTGCAGACTACAATGTCGCCCGTCTCGGCGATGCCGAAGTTGCCACCGGTCATACCGCAGTCGGCATGCATGAAGTTGTCGCGCAGGTGATAGCGGGCAGCACGGGTGAGATAGGTGGGGTCGGAGCTGGTGTGCCAGTCGTCGCCTTCCTTCAGGAGGCCTTCGGCAGCGCGTGCACCATGTTGCTCGATGATGCCCTTCTCGCGGAAGCAGGCGGCCACCTCCTCGCGGGTGACGTGGATGGCGGGCATCACGATGTGGCTGGGCGGTATCTCCATGAGCTGAAGGATGCGCTCGCCAAGGTCGGTCTCGACCACGTCGATGCCGTGCTTAATGAGGTTGTCGTTCAGATGGCACTCTTCGGTGAGCATCGACTTGCTCTTAACCACCTTCTTGACGTTGTGCTCACGCATGATCTGCATGACGATGTCGTTGTATTCGTCGGCATCTTTTGCCCAATGCACATGCACGCCATTCTTCTTGGCATTGGCCTCGAACTGCTCCAGATAGTCGGCCAGATGGGTGATGGTGTGCCGCTTGATGAGGTTGGCCGATTCGCGCAGCTGCTCCCACTCTTCAAGCTGATAAGCGAGGCCGTCACGCTTGGAACGCACACTCCAGAATGTCTGGTCGTGGCGGGTTACTCTGCCAGAATCCTGATTGAACTTCTCGGCAGCTATACTGTGTTTGGTACTCATAATATTATTCTGTCAAAGACCAGCTGCTAAAATTTGTGCGACATGAATGAATTTGATAGGTTCGCCATTCTTCTTGGCAATGCCCTGCAGGTGCATGAGGCATGAGGAGTCGGGACCGGTGATATACTCGGCACCCGTCGCCATGTGGCGACGTAGCTTGTCCTTGCCCATACGGGTGGAAACAGCTGGTTCTTCGACCGAGAACATGCCGCCGAAGCCGCAGCACTCGTCGGGGCGCTCGGGCTCCATGACTGTGATGCCTTCGACGAGTTGGAGAAGGTCCTTGATCTTGTTGAATCGGGGCACGTTGCGCTCAGAGGGGGACGACAGGCCGAGCTCGCGAACACCGTGACAGCTGTTGTGGAGCGACACCTTGTGGGGGAACTTGGCTTTCAAAGATGTTGGCTTGATGACGTCGTGAAGGAATTCGACAAGGTCCATGGTGCGCTTGGCGGCTTCGCACTCGTGCTTCACGATACCTTCATGGAAGAACCTTACGTAGGACGCACAACTGGCAGAGGGGGCTACAACATAGTCATAGCCACGGAACAGCTCGTCGTAGTTCTCGACGAGTTTCTCTGCCTTGTTCTGGAATCCGGCATTGCCCATGGGCTGACCGCAACAGGTCTGCTTCTCGGGATACTCAACGTCGAGGCCGAGACTCCGGAGAAGCTTGTAGGTTGCCACACCTACCTCGGGGTAGAGGGCATCTACATAACAGGGAACGAATAATCCGATTTTCATGGAAGAATAGTTGCGTGTTTGTGTTTTGGTAAATATTTTTATAGATGTTTATAGTGCAAATATTATTTTTTTCTTCCACATTTCCAAATTTTTATGCAATTCATGGACAATATTGTTCGATTGCGCAATGAGCTATTGCACATTTTGACACGTAGGCATAACACTAAATCTCATGTTTCGACGTGTGTCCTTCATTTTTATAGTGCGTAAATTTGGAAGAAATGAGGAAAAGGAATATATTTGCAGCGAGCTTTTGGATTAAACGAAAAAACTATACGATTATGGCATACAGGGAAGTAGCAATAGCGAAATCGCTGAAACTCATCGAGCCAGGGCCGTTGGTGCTTGTGGCGACCTACGACACCGTGAATGACCGCCCCAATGTGATGACAATCTCGTGGACGATGGCCATCGACTGGGATGGTGGCATCGCCCTCACGACCGGGCCATGGAACTACTCGTATCAGGCGCTGATGAACCTGAAGGAATGCGTGGTTTGCATCCCGTCGGCAAGCCTGGTGGAGACGGTGGTCAGTATAGGCGACGTGAGTGGTGAAGAGGTAGATAAGTTTGAGAGATTCGGTCTGAAGGCATTGCCAGCACGCAGCACGAAGGCGCCACTCATCGACGGTTGTATAGGCTGCATCGAATGTGAGGTGGAGAAGTATATCGAGGAGTATGGCATCTTCATCCTTCGCGCCAGTCATGTGTGGATCGACGACGGTTGCGAAGACAAGCGCATGATCCATGCCATCGGCGACGGCACCTTCAAGGCGGATGGGGAAACTTTCGACTGCAGGCATCTGATGGCCGACAAGTTGCCTCCAGGTGTGTGATCTGTCATGGAGGAATTCACATTTTCGAGCGAGTTTTTGCTTTTCTCAAAAATTGTGCATATCTTTGCAGCGCAATTTTCCAATTGAACAGACTATGCAGGTAAAGATTGAGGAATCGTGGCGCCAGCAGTTGCAGCCACAGTTCGACAGCGCGTATTTCGAGATACTCACCAACTTTGTGCGCAAGGCCTACCAGACCACGACATGCTATCCTCCGGGACGCTTCATCTTCGAGGCCTTCAACCGCACGCCTTTCGACAAGGTGAAGGTCGTCATCCTCGGACAAGACCCCTACCACGAACCCGGGCAGGCGCATGGGTTGTGCTTCTCGGTACTGCCCGGTATCAGCCTTCCTCCGTCGTTGCTCAATATCTACAAGGAGCTGGTGAGCGAGTTCGGACAACCTCCAGCAGTGCTTCCCGGAAGCGATCCACGGACAGTGGGACGCGCCACAGCCTTGCCGAATAGCGGCGACCTCAGTGCATGGGCCGACCAGGGCGTGTTGCTGCTCAACACCTCGCTTACCGTGCAACGAGGCCTAGCCAACAGTCATTCGGGCAAGGGATGGGAGACATTCACCGATGCTGCCATCAAGGCTATCTCGGACCATCGTTCGAACGTCGTCTTCCTGCTTTGGGGACGCAATGCCCGCAACAAGAAGATACTCATCGACACACGCAAGCACTGTGTGCTCGAATGTGCTCATCCGTCGCCGCTTTCGGCCTACAATGGATTCTTCGGATGTCGGCATTTCGCCTTATGCAACAATTACTTGCAGCAGCATGGGATGACGCCCATCCAGTGGCTCTAGTATTTTTAACACGAATTACCGCGAATTGACATGAATTTTCAATTGGGTGGTAATAAATTAGCTGGCACCGATAATTCATGGTAAATTAATGATAATTCGTGTAAAATAAAAACCAATGAAACGAGAAAATATATTGGCGCATCTGTTCATCGGAATGGCTGGCATCTTCTGGGGACTCATGTCGCCCATCGGGAAGGATGCAATGCTGCATGGCATCGGGGGCATCGACATGGTGAGCTTCCGAGTGATGGGTGCTTGCCTTTGCTTCTGGCTAGCTTCGCTGCTGATGACGGCTACGGGACAGAAGCAGGAGAAGGTGCCTAGGCGCGACCTGCTGAAATTCTTCCTCGTCGCGATGTTCAGCGTCATTTGCAACCAATGCTGCTACACCATCGGACTGAGCATCACAGCTCCCACCAATGCCAGCATCATGACCACCACGATGCCCATCATCACTATGATACTGGCTGCCCTCGTGCTCAAGGAACCCATCACCTCGAAGAAGGTCTTGGGCATCGCAGCGGGTGTGTCGGGAGCGCTGATATTGATCCTGAGCAGCACATCGTCGAAGGGTTCTGCAGCCGAAGGCAACATCCTGGGCGACCTGCTGGTAGTGGGCGCACAATGCAGCTTTGCAATTTACCTGACGTTCTTTAAGCACATCGTGCAGCGTTATCATGCAGTCACGGTCATGAAGTGGACCTTCACCTACGCCTGCCTCGTCATTCTGCCATTCTCGTTCCGTCATCTCAGCGCCATCCCCTTTGCCGAAATCGGCACGAAGACCTGGCTGGAGACGGGCTTTGTGGTCTTCTTCGGCACGTTCCTCGCCTATATCCTGATGATCAAGGCACAGAAGACGCTGCGTCCCACCGTGGTGAGCATATACAATTACGTCCAGCCCACGGTGGCATGCCTTGTAAGCGCCATCACGGGACTGGGCGTATTCGGATGGAGTCAGGCCATAGCCATCGTCCTTGTGTTTACGGGAGTTTATCTGGTGAGCATCAGCAAGAGTCGTCGCGAACTCAAGATTGAGCAACGTCGGCTTCAGAAACAGGAGTCTTCTTCCGAGCCAGAATGACAGAGAGAATCATACCGGGCACAGTGCAGGCCACGGCTGCCCAGAAGAACTGCGTGTAGCCCAACGACTCCTGCATCAATCCGCTCATCATCGAGGGGCCGTTCATGCCCAGTGCCATCAGCGCGGTGAGAATGGCATAGTGCGACGTGGAGAACTTGCCTTGCGACGACTGCAGCATGAAGACCATATAGGCTGTGAAGCCCAAGCCATAACCGAACTGCTCCACTCCTACCAGCGAGCCTATCAGCAGACGGCTCTGCGGCTGGACAATCGACATCCAGACATAGAGCAGATCGGGCACATTGAGCATCAATGCCAAAGGAATAACACACTTCCTTAGACCATACTTCGACACCAGCATGCCGCCGAGGATGCCTCCGATGGTAAGCATGCCTACGCCTACCGTTCCGTAGATCAATCCATATTCGGCGTTGTCGAGACCGAGACCGCCGGTTTCGACCGGAGCCTTGAGGAAGAGGATTGTCATCTTCGACAGCAAGGCCTCACCGAGGCGATAGAAGAGCAGGAAGAGGAGGATGAACCAGAGATCGCGTTTGAGGATGAATGCCTTGAATGCCCCCACCCAATCGGTCTCGTCACGTCGTGCGCCATCGGCAGCCACAACATTCAAACGCGGGAGCCACATTCGATGAACAAAGGCGAAGACGAGCATCAGACCAGCCACACCCAGCATCACCAGGAACCAGGCACGCGTGAGGTCACCGCCATTGCTTCGTGCCAAGAGACCCACCAGCGTAGTGAGCACACCCGAAGCAAAGATCATCGACAGGCGATAAGCCGTGGAACGGATTCCCACAAAGAACGACTGCGCATCCTTGTCGAGTGCCTTCATGTAGAAGCCGTCACACGAGATGTCGTAAGTTGCCGACGAGAAGGCGCCCACCGTCAGGGCGATGAGACACCACGTCAACCAATTGCTGCTGAGCAGCGAGAGTGCCACACCAGCAATGCAGACCGCCAAGGCCACCTGCATGAGCCACATCCAACGACGAGTGTTGCCAATCCACGGACTCCAAAGCGCCTTGAACGACCATGGCATAGCCAGGAGCGACGTCCATGCTGCCACTTCGGTGTTCGACAATCCCATATCGGCCATCATCACCACGCTCAACGTAGTAATGACTGCATAAGGCAAGCCCTCAGCGAAATTCGCGCTGAGGACCCACCCTAAGTCTTTTGATCTTTTATTTTCTTCCATTTGCTTTTTTCCCTCGAACCCTTCTTAACCCTTCTTAACCTTTCGAACCCTTCTTAACCCTTCTTAACCCCTTAACCAAACACCGCCTTGAAGATGGTCTCGGTGGCACCACTCTCGGCCTGCACATATTCGCCGGCACGACGACCAGCCTCGGCAAGCATGCTAGCATCAGTCATGAAAGTATGCATGATGGCAGCATATTCGGCAGCATTGCTGATGGTGAAGCCGCCCTTGGCATCGAGCAAGCCCAATGCCTCACGGAAAGCCGTGTGGTTCGGACCAAAGATAACAGGCATGCCATAGACAGCCGCTTCGAGTGTATTGTGGATGCCAACACCAAAACCTCCACCAATGTACGCCACGTTGCCATAACGATAGATGGATGACAGGAAGCCGATGGCATCGATGATGAGACAATCGACGCTTTGCACCTTACTCTCGTCGAGCTGGGTGTAGCGCATGAAGGGACGCTTCAGCTTGGCGATGATGCCCTGGATGTGCTCCTCGTGGATCTCGTGAGGCGCGATGATGAGCTTCATCTCGGGATGATTGTTGAAGTGTTCGAGCAGGATATCCTCGTCCTTTGGCCACGATGAACCTGCCACAAGCGTAAACTGCCCACGCGAGAACTCTTCGGCCCAAGTGTATTGCTTGGCTTGCTGCTGGATGGCGATGACACGGTCGAAACGCGTGTCGCCACAGATGGTTACGTTCTTGTCATAACCAATCGTGGCAAGCAGACGCTTCGACTCTTCGTCCTGCACAAAGATGTGACGGAAATGGCTGAGCACGGGACGCAGCACGTTGCCATAGGACTTGAAGAAGGCCTGATGCTCGCGGAAGATGCCCGAGATGAGATAGGTGGGTATCTGACGACAATCGAGCTCCTCAAGGATGTTGCCCCAGAACTCATACTTCACGAAGAAGACGAGCGCGGGCTGCGTGATGTCGAGGAATCGACGGCATTCTGATGGCTTGTCGTAAGGCAGGTAGCAGACGACGTCGGCACCTTTGTAGTTCTTGCGCACTTCATAGCCTGAGGGACTGAAGAAGGTCTGCAAGATGCGATATTGCGGGTACTTTTCGCGCAATGCTTCGATGAGGGGACGGCCCTGTTCAAACTCGCCGAGCGAAGCAGCGTGGAACCAGATGAAGCGTCGGCTCGGATCCTGCGCATTAAGCTCATTCACCTTGGCCTGCAGCTTCGGGGCCCAATCCTTGCGTCCTTCCTCCATCTGCTTTGCCTTGCGATGGCCAAAGGCCGAAGCAAGTTTGATGCCGAGGAAGTAGGCGCGAGTACCGATGTTATAGAGAATGTTCATAGAGTTTTATTTATTTCTAGATGGTCTAGAAAATCTAGATAATCTAGAGAGTCTAGATAGATAGCCCCCAATTACGCCAGTCGCTCGACGGCGACACGGGCACGACGGAGGGACTCATCCTTGCCGAGCAGGTCGGTGATGGCGAAGATCTGGGGACCACGTGCCTCTCCTACCAACGTGCAGCGGAAGGCATTCATCACAGCGCCAGTCTTGTAGCCCTTGCCGGCAATCCACTCCATGACCTTTGGCTCAAGAGTCTCGCCGTTCCAGTCGTCCTGTGCCTCCAGGAAGTCGCAGAGCTCGGTGACATACTGTGGGGCCTCGGCCTTCCACCACTTCTTCATCGACTTCTCGGCATATTCGGTGGGAGCAGCGAAGAAGAAATTGCACTGGTCCCAAAGCTCCTTGGGAAGGTTGATGCGCTCCTTCATCAGCTTGACAACCGTTTCGACATATTCGTCACTCTTCGGATCGGCACCATGTTCGATGACCTGCTGCTTGAGGGCATCGCACAACAGCTGCTCGTCGCACACCTGCAGATAATGATGATTGAACCAGAGGAGGCGCTTGATATCGAAGTGTGCACCATTCTTCGAGCAGTGCGAGAGGTCGAAGAGCTGGATCATCTCGTCCATGGTCATGATGTCCTGATCGTTGCCGGGATTCCAGCCCAAGAGGGCCAGGAAGTTGATGACGGCTTCGGGCAGATAACCCTCCTCACGATAACCGCTATAGGTGCCCATAGGCTCGCCTGTCTCCTTGTCGCGGATGGTCCATTCGAGTGGGAACACAGGGAAGCCGTACTTGTCGCCATCGCGCTTCGAGAGCTTACCGTTGCCTTCGGGGGCAAGGAGCAAGGGCAGGTGGGCGAACTGCGGGGCCTCCCAACCGAAGGCACGATAGAGCAGCACATGAAGGGGCGAAGAAGGCAGCCATTCCTCACCACGGATGACGTGGGTGACCTCCATCAGATGGTCATCGACGATGTTGGCAAGGTGATAGGTAGGCAGTTCGTCGGCGCTCTTGTAGAGGACTTTGTCGTCGAGGATGGTCGAATTGATCTTCACCTCTCCACGAATGAGGTCGTTCACAATAACGTCCTCGCCAGGCTCGATGAGGAAGCGCACGACGTAGGGCTCACCGGCAGCGATGAGTTCCTTGGCCTTGTCGAGACCGAGACTCAGCGAGTTGCGCATCTGTCCACGCGTCGAGGCATCGTACTGGAAGTTGGGAGTAGCCTGGCGTGCTGCCTCAAGCTCATCCTTGTTGTCGAAGGCATAGTAGGCCTTGCCGGCATCGAGCAACACCTGCACGTATTTCTTGTAGATCTCGCGACGCTCAGACTGGCGATAAGGACCATGTTCGCCTCCGAAGCTGACACCTTCGTCAAACTGTATGCCAAGCCATCGGAACGACTCAAGGATATATTCTTCAGCACCAGGGACGAAGCGCTGGCTGTCGGTATCCTCGATACGGAACAGGAGCTTGCCGCCATGCTGACGGGCAAAGAGATAATTATAGAGACAAGTGCGGACACCGCCAATGTGAAGCGGGCCGGTGGGAGAAGGCGCAAAGCGCACTACTACTGGACGAGACATAGTTATAATGGGGTTTGAAGGGTTTGAGAGTTTGAGGGGTTTGAGGGGTTTGAGGGGTTCAAGGGGTTTGAGGGGTTAAGATGAGGGTTAAGAGGGGTTAAGAGCAAACAACCTTTCTTAACTGCGAGCGCAGCGAGCTCTTAACCTTTCTTAACCGCGAGCGCAGCGAGCTCTTATGTATCCAATCCCTCGAGCAACTTGACGAGTTGCTCGTCGGTCTTGGTAAGTTTGTCCTTGCAGAACGCGAGCAGCTGGACACTGCGCTCGGTGAGCTGGCACAGCTGGTCGATCTCGCAGTCGGGGCGCTGCAACTTCTGGACAATCTCTTCCAACTCCTTGATTGCGCTGGTGTATGTAAGCTGTTCGTCTTGCATCAGTTTATTCCAATTATTATTAGTTATTTGTTAATTGTTAATTGAAAAATGTGCTGCAAAGATAGCATATTTTGGGCAAAAGACAAAAAATAATCACTGAAAATAAAGATTTCAAGCATAGAAATTTGGTGCATTCACTCAAAAGTGCTATCTTTGCCGCGCTTTTCGGAGCTAGAATGACCAGAGCCACGGCCCGAAGTCATCGACTTAATCTGGGAGAGTGCAAGCTCGACCAACATTATTAACAATTTTATCCTATTCAAAACATGTATCTCGATTCAGCTAAAAAGCAAGAACTTTTCGCCAAGTATGGCAAGGGTGCAACCGATACCGGTTCACCAGAGGCACAGATCGCCCTCTTCTCATTCCGCATCGCCCACCTCACTGAGCACCTCCGTGCCAATCACAAGGATTTCGCCACCAGCCGCTCAATGAAGATGCTCGTCGGCAAGCGTCGTCGCATGCTCGACTACCTCGCAAAGAAGGACATCAACCGCTATCGTGCCATCATCAAGGAGCTCGGTCTCCGTCGCTAATCACACGGCGAGAATTTCTTTTCGAAACAATAACACCCGACAGATTCATTTCTGCCGGGTGTTTTCTATTTTGATGGCTAAAGACTATTCGACTATCACTTTCTGACGACAACTGCCTGCGGGTATTTCTTCAGATCGCACGAGAAGATGCCATCCTGCACTCCCTTCTTGACCTTCGTGAGGGTCAAAATTATCGTGGCACCACTCTGGTTGGTCTTCATTTCGTGGAAGTAATAGTTCTTCGCATTGATTTTCATCGTCACCTTGCTGGGAGCTTCCGAATCCTTGGGGTCGGAGAAATCTATCACGTAGTAGTCGCCGTCCTTCTTCATCTTTGCCTTTCGATATTCCTTATCCAGATCGAAGTTGATGTCGTATTCGCCCGCTGACTTCTTGGTGGTCTTGGTGATGTAAAGGGTGTCGGCTCCGAAACCTTTGGTATGCTCCCATTCATATTCACCGTCGAAGCCACCTTCGGTAATCATCTCCTGACCCATGGCCTTCGCGGTCATGGTGTACCTATTCTTTTCCCCTAAAGAGGCCATGGTCATTTTGCCACTCATGATATTCACCACCAGCATCTTCACCTTGATATCCATCTCATACTCGAGTCCGGTGGGGTCAGACAACGCCGCGCTGCTCTTCTTGAGCAAGGCGCTGACATCGGCAGGTATCTGTGCATTTGCCGTCACTATGCCACATGCAAAAAGCAGGGTGGTAATGGCCAAAAGAATGTATTTCTTCATCGTTAACAAGTAAATCGATTCTACATGTTGAAAAAACAATATCACGAGAGTTCGAGCCCAAAATTGTTGATGATCTCATCGATCAACTCGGTATGTCCTTCGCGTATCTCGGTCAGACGTTCACGTGGTGTCAAGGGGATCTTAGGAGCCGCTGCCTGATTGACTGTGATGGACAGGTCAAGACGCGTATTGCGTAGCTGTTGGCGCAGGAAGCCGAGCAAGTTTGCCTTGTTTTCGTTGATGCGCTGCATCTGCTCGTCACTTCCCACCGTGACATCGATGTGTGTATCCTCACGAAGCTTCAAGACGCTGTTCTGCACGGCGGTCTGCAGGAGCTTCTCTTCGGGAATGGTCTGAATGTATTGCTTCCATGTGCGCCGAAGCGCCGGTTCGTCCACAGGCTCGTTCATCTCGGGCTGCTGTGAGGCAGCGGAAGGTGCAGCTGTGGAAGAAGACATAGTAGGCGCACCTCGCTGAAGCGAAGGCATCATGCTACCTCCTCGTCCTGCCAGAGAGCCGCCACGCGTCATGACGGTCGTGCGGGACGGAGGAGTTTGAGGGGGAGTTTGAGGGGGTTGAGGAGTTTGAGGGGGTTGAGGAGTTTGAAGGGCTGCTTTAGGGGGTTGAGGAGTTTGAGGGGGTTGAGGAGTTTGAAGGGCTGCTTTAGGGGGTTGAGGAGTTTGAGGAGGGGTTTGAGGGGTTTGAAGGGTTTGAGGGGTTCGAGGAGTTTGAAGGGGTTGAGGAGTCTGTGGGGGAACACCTTGCACATTCTGCAAGGGAGCTCGCTGGGGCTGCTGGGGTTGGGCAATAGGATGAAGCAGCTGACAGATCCTTACGATAGCAAGTTCCACCGATAGACGCTTATTGCGCGAATTGCGGTAGTTGAAGTCACAGTCGTTGGCAATCATCACCGCATTGAAGAGGAAATAGGGCTGGCAACGACTGGCCTGTGTCTCATAACGACGGGCCTCCTCTGGCCCCGCCTCAATGAGCTTCAAGGTTGAAGGGTCCTGTGCCACCATCAGGTCACGCAGATGTCCTGCCCATCCTCCGATGAAAGACTGGGGGTCGAAGCCTCGACGTATGGTGTCGTCGAGCATCATCAATGCTGCGGGCAGATTCCCCTGCAAAGCATCGTCGGTAATGCGAAAGAACGTGTCGGAATCAAGCAGGTTGAGGTTGGAGATGACTGCCTCATAGGTCACATTCCCGCTGGTGAACGAGGTAATCTGGTCGAAGACCGAAAGCGCATCACGCATACCGCCATCAGCCTTGCGCGCAATGACCTGCAGGGCACGGGGTTCCACACGGATACTCTCCTGATTGGCGATATAAGTGAGCTGTTCGACGATATCCTGTGTCGAGATGCGCTGGAAATCGTAGGTCTGACAGCGACTCAGGATGGTGGGCAGAATCTTTTGCTTCTCGGTGGTACACATCACGAAGATGGCATGCTTCGGCGGCTCCTCAAGGGTCTTGAGGAACGCATTGAACGCCGATGTCGAAAGCATGTGGACCTCATCGATGATGAAGACCTTGTATTTTCCTATCTGTGGCGGAATCTGCACCTGATCGATCAGTTCGCGGATGTTATCGACCGAGTTGTTCGACGCCGCATCGAGCTCATATACGTTGTAGCTGCGCTGCTCCTGGAACGACTGACAGCTCTCGCATTCGTTGCAAGCCTCCCCATCGGGCGTGCGGTGTTCGCAGTTGATGGTCTTGGCAAAGATACGTGCACACGTCGTCTTACCCACGCCACGCGGTCCGCAGAAGAGGTAGGCATGAGCCAGCTTGCCACTGGCTATTGCATTCTTCAGGGTTTGCACCAGGGCTTTCTGTCCCACCACAGTCTTGAAGGTGGAAGGACGGTATTTTCGCGCCGAAACGATATAATCTGCCATAAAACAATTATCAATTAACAATGTTCGAGCAATGTGCGGTGCAAATATACACATTATTTTCCACATGACGAAATATTAGGTCATTTTTTTCGCAAACTGCTCAAAAAACCCAACTGACGGATTAAATCAGTTGGGTTTTTACAGTAAATTCCTTGTAAAAGCAAGTGTCTATCCGAAATTTTCTGCAAATTTGCAATAAATTCCTTCTAAAAGTTTACTCTACTAAGCAAATTACCCCATAATTAGTTGCGTGCAACCAACTTTTATATCACAATCAATCCGAATGCCATTACTCTTCAACTATATTTTTGAATCGGCCGAAAACAGGATCTTTGCGATATATCTTCTCACAACCAGCCGGAACATAGAGAGTGACTTTCAGGGTGTCCAAATCAGATTCTTCCATATCGGGTAAGGTCTTTTTGTGCCCCAGATGCATTTCTGTCAAATTTGGACAATCAGAGAATGCATCTTCACCAATAAATTTCACACTTGCAGGTATATTGATTGAAGTCAGACTATCACATCCCAAGAATGCCTCCTGATGTATCATGGTCACACCCTCAGGTATAGTGATTGAAGCCAGATTATCACATCCCATGAATGTAGCGTAATAAATATTTGTCACATTCTCTGGAATATTGATTGAAACCAGGTTTCTACAATCCTCGAAAGCCATACCTTCAATCGATGTCACGCTGTTGGGGATGGTGAGGGAAGTCAGACCGTAACAGCCAATGAATGCCCCAACTCCTATTGATGTCACTCCTTCTGGTATATTGATTGACGACAATCTATGACAGTGAAGAAATGCATTGTCTCCAATTGTAGTCACGCCATCAGGTATATTTATTGAAGTCAGAACTTCACATCCAAAGAATGCAGCTTTTCCAATTGTAGTCACACCTTCAGGAATGTTTATTGAAGCTAATTTGGGACAAGAATGGAATGCATAGTCTCCTATGGATGTCACACTTTCGGGTATCTTGATTGATGTCAGATCACTACATCTGTAGAATGCATAGTCTCCAACAGATGTCACTCCTTCAGGTATAATGGTTTTCTTGCATCCTGCAATAATACTGTTGAGCGAAGTGGCGATGATAGCGTTACAATTGTTTTGGGAATTGTAGATCGGATTACCTGGATCAACAGTAATCGAAGTCAAATCACTACATCCGGAGAATGCACCATTTCCTATAGATGTTACACTCTTAGGTATGTGTATTGAAGTCAAACTTTTACAATTTTCGAATGCAAAGTCTTCGATTGTCGTAACGCTTTCAGGTATTATTATAGAAGTCAGGCTATCACAATGGGAGAAAGCAAATTTTCCAATGGAAGTCACACTTTCGGGTATCTCAATTGACGTCAGGTGCCAACAACAATAGAATGCGAGTTCTCCAATGGCAGTTACAGTTTCTGGTATGGTTATTGAAGGCAGTTTGCTACATCTATAGAATGAGAAATTCTCATTTGTCATCAAACCTTCAGGGATAGTAATCGAAGTAAGACGTTCACAATTGGTGAATGCATTTACTCCAATGGAAGTCACTCCTTCGGGTATTTCCAATGACGTCAGATGCCAGCAACCAGAGAATGCTTCGTCTCCAATGGAACGCAGACTTTCAGGTAAAATGAATAACATCACACCTTTACAACCATTGAATGCCTTTACTCCAATGGTAGTCACTCCTTCGGGCACAGTTACGGCAGACAACCCCCAACAGAACTCGAAGGCATTGTTACCGATGGAGGTCACACCTTTCGGAATTTTCACATAAGCCAGTTTTGTACAGGAGGAGAAAAGGCTATCATTGATCGATGACAGACTATCGGGTAATTCAACCGAATTCAAGTTGTCACAGCAGGCGAAAGCTTTCTTGCCGATTTCGGTGACACTATTGGGCACATATACCGTTTTTATTTCTTCACAATCCTTAAACGCAGATTCATTGATCGAGGTCACCTTCAACATTCGTCCCTTATATTCGATTTCAGGACGTATATGAACTTCTGTCACCCCCTTCAAGGCACGATTTAACCCCATCACCATCGCTTCATCATTCATCACGCGATACTCTACACAATCCACTTCGGTAAAGATATCGTTATTGATGCCGTCATCAGACCCACCAATCTCCTTCACTCCCCAAGCAACGGCAAAAAGCGAAGCAACTCCAATCAGTATCTTAGCTGATGTTTTCATAAATCAATAATCATTTATCTTTCTATATTAAGGTGCAATTTCCTGCCGCAAAGATAACAAATAATATGAAATTTCACAAATTATATCCGAAAAATCTGCTAGAAAAAAAGCTGCGCTAGAAAAAAACGTCCCGACCGCAATTTATTAATGATATCGGGGGTTGCACCCCCGCCTGTATTCTAATAAGCCCTACAGGCTTATGTCCGTCAATCAGTATTTTATCCCTATAGGTTGGGGACTTAGATTTTTTTAAGATTTTCAAAATATTTTCGATTTAACGAAGATGTTGCCCTGAAAGGGTGATGAGTAGATTGGGAAAGACAGCGGAAAGCTCGCTTGCCGATGGCTTTTTCAAGCTAGTCATCAGTGCTGCTTGATAGCAGCACCATCTTCGTTAAATCTATTTTTCATCTTTTTTTAAATCTTCTGTCATCAGACAGTTTCCTCTTCTTAAATCCATTTTTCTTCTTTTCAAAATCTTCTATCCTCAGACAGTTAACGAAAAAAGGGAGCCACAGCTCTCGCTGCAACTCCCTTGCCCAATAAAACACACACTAATTCCTACCTTATTCGATGGTGATCGTCTGAGCCAACTTGGCCTGCTCCTCAGGAGTAACCTTCGGGAGGAGGATGCGGAGGATGCCGTTCTCGACCTTTGCGGTAATCTTGTCCTTGTGGATGTTGTCAGGCAGCGCAATGGCCTCCTTGAAGTGAGGGATGTGGAAGTCGTGACGCAGGAAGTGGTACTCGTCCTTAGGCTTCTCAACCTTTACGCCCTCAGGGGTCTCGGCAGGCTTGGTCTCAGGCTGCTTGTGCTCCATAGAGATGACCAGATTGTTGTCGGTGTCGATGGTCAGATTGAGGTCTTCCTTCGACAGACCCGGAACACAGAACTCAATCTTGAAGTTCAGCTTCGACTCTGAGATGTTGATCTGAGGATCGCGCGGGAAGTTCTGATTCCATGCATCGTTGATATTGTTGAACACATTGTTGAACAACATTGGGAAAAGATCGTTTGTACGTAACATAGCTTTATAATTTTTTAGAGTTAAACATCTTTTTTTTGTGCGGCAAAGTCGCCGACACCCATACATTTGCAACCGATGTGCCAAAACCAAATCCGTGCCAAAACCACACATTCCACTGCAAAATTGTCCAATATATATGCCAAAATGTCTCGAAATATGGTCATTTTCGTCATTTATATGCAAAATAATACATAATTAGCTTTCAGACCCATCGTCATACAACAAATTGACCGCTCCGAGAAGGGAATCATCTTTCTTAAATCGGGGAATAACCAATCTCGGCCGAAAAAGGTCATGCTTCGATCGAAGGATGACCAATCTTGGCCAAAAATGGTCATGCTCCGATTGGAGCAAGCATTATCTCGGCCGTCAGAGTGCTCCATCCAAAAGTATTATAACCAATCTTGGCCAAGATTGGTCATGCCGCGATTAAAGAATAACCATTCTTGGCCAAAAATGGTCATGCCGCGATCGAAGAATAACCATTCTTGGCCGAAAAATGTCATGCCGCGTCCGAAGAATAACCAATCTTGGCCAAAATTGGTCATACTGAGATTGGAGCAAGCACTATCTCGGCCGTCAGAGTGCTCCATCCAAGTGTCGCATACCCAATCTTGGCCGAAAAAGGGCATGCTTCGATCGAAGGATGACCAATCTTGGCCAAAAATGGTCATGCTCCGATTGGAGCAAGCATTATCTCGGCCAATTGCGTGTTTTATCACAAAAAGAAAGGCGCAGCATCGTGTGTGCTACGCCTTCTATTATATTAAAGGATATAGTGAGAAAGGACTGATACTTTTATGCCTCGATGTAGAATGGTCAAGTTATATCAGGGAAAGACAGTCTTATTCATTCTTCAGAAGCTTTCCCACAATGGATTTCATTTTCAGCAGACTCCCGCTCGAAGGGGTGGATTCTTGTTCATAAAAAATCGGAAGATACTCGTCATCGACCTTGAACTGTCGGCGATCTTTGATCCATTGCTTGAGGTTCTTTCGGTAGATTTCGTATGTCTTGATACTATTGACTGCTTCTTCGTAAGAGCCAAACTCTTTAATATTGGCCTTATCTATTTTTATCTGGTTGTCGATGAATTCAAAAGCCTTGTCAAATTGTCCAGCGAAATAAAAATTGAGGGGACCATAGAAAAATAAACTCGGAGTATTAACAGGATTAAAAGGGAATATTTCTTCATGAGC
>JAFYZW010000129.1 GCA_017548545.1 Bacteroidales bacterium
AGGTCGTATCGACGATTTCCAACTGTTGATCCAATTCTTGCGCATGCTTTGTCAGACAGCTATCGACTATGGTCGTCTTGAGATGGCAGAGATCTGTGTGGGACTGGAATATCTCTTCAAACAGAGGGCTTTGCAGGAACGTATCGTTGCTCTCGAACAGGCCGAGATTGCTTCTACCATGCAATTGCTCAACCAGATTGATGGACTGAAAAATTAATAAGGGATAAATCTATGAAAAAACTTGTTACAATTATCGTACTGTTACTGCTTTGCATGGCGGGCTATGCAGCAGAAACCTATGTGGTGAATTCACCCAATCTGAACATGAGGGTAGCACCTAAAGGCTCGGCCGAAAAAATGGGTTCACTTACGAAGGGTGATGTCATCCAGGTGGATACAATCATCAATGGATGGGCCACCTGCAGGAATGATGCTGGTGAGACATTCTATGTAGCTTCACGGTATTTGGAGAAAGCAAAATCACTCACTTCGGGTGAAGTAGGTGGAAAACCCACGGCCGACGAGAAGGATCCTGCTGTGGTTGTTCAGAAACATTTCCTGAATGCATTGTCTTCCATTGGCATCCATATTAAGCAAAGCAAATCTACCCGCTATTTCGAGTATATGCTTCTCCTGCCGCTTATCGTATTATTGGTTTGTTGGATATTATCCAAGATTCTGGGCAGCTTCTTTTTGGGGAAATATATCCCTTTGATGGGATTGGCTATTTTGGGCTATTACGAGCTGAAGTGTATGCTGTGCTATAGTGGAAGTCCTGGATTCTTCGTTCACGATGAGTTGTTCTCCATCGCGTTCTGGCTGGTCATGCTGTCCATCCTGTTTTTTGTCCAATCCATCTTTTTTGGATTAGCGGGAGAGGATGAAGCGCGATCGGCGGCAAAGCATATCGGTACTGTTACCGTATTTGGCTGTGGAATCCTTTATCTGCTCACCTTTTTGTTCCTCTCTTTCCTCCAGCCGTGGATAATTCTGCTTTTCTTCGTTGGATTGGCACTCCATCTTATCGCGATGTTTAACGATGGCGATAAGGGTGTGTTGGGACTGATCGGCTTTGCGATTTATGCCCCCCTCTATGTGGTGAGTGCATTGGCCACCTTCCTGTTCTTGGTGATGTTCGTTGGCCATATGATCTATCTGATGGGATGGATTGGTAGCGTTATCTTCATTCTTCTTCTCCTTGCTATGCTTGGTGGAGGAGGTGGACCAAAGATCATAGGGTTTATCATTAAGGAATGAAAAATCGTATAGGATATGGCAACAATGAGGCGAAAGACGAAGCTGCATAATTGGCGGCTGAAGTTCGACCGGATATTCTCTGAGAGTGTCTGGCAACAGATTTTGGTCCTGATCGTTATCTTCTTGGTGGCATTGGTCATCGGGTGGATTGTGTGCGCGCAACTCACCTTTGGAGAGGCTGCACAGAAACTGACGTTCTGGGAGTGGGCGTTGTATATCCTGATTGATGGCAATGCGCTCAACACCCTCTATATGGATGACTTTCCCGAAGGCGGACGACGTTGGGTGATGCTGTTTGTCACTCTGGGTTCTTTCTTGGGTATCATCCTCTTTGGCGGCATGCTCATATCCATCTTCACCAATATGCTCGAGCGTCGTATCGAGAATTACCGGTCGGGCAAGAAGACCTATTTGGTCTCTGGTCATACTGTGATTCTTGGCTACGATGAAATCGTCCCGTCGATTATCAGGCAGGTTTGCGAAAGTGATCCACAGATGTATGTGCTGCTCCAGAGTTCAATGCCCAGCGAGGAACTTCGGGAGAAGCTGTGGGTGTCGATTGCCCAGGAATTCGAAGAGCGCATCATCATCCGAAATGGGCATCGCACTTCCTTGCAGGACTTGCAGGAACTGCGTCTGGCCCAAGCCTGCAGCATCTATGTGGTGGGTGACCGCACAGCCGGGAATCACGATGCCATGAACATCGAGTGTCTTGACAAGATAGCGGAATTATTGAAGCAGGCTGGCAGTGAACATCCCGACACCGTCACCGCCGTCTTCGAGGATGCCGAAACCTATGCAGCCATGCAGGTGACCGACCTGTTTGACAACTTGCGACAAGTCGGTGTAGAGTTTGTTCCGTTCAACTTCTATGTCGATTGGGCCAAGCAGATGTTCGTCGATTGCAACTATACCGATAATGGGGTAACCCACAATTATCCTCATTTGGATCGTGACGGCATTACGCCCGACGATCATCGTCATGTGCATCTTGTCATCGTCGGAGCTTCCACCTTTGGCATGACGTTGGCTGTCGAAGCAGCCAAGATGTTGCACTTCCCCAATTTCGATGGTAAGAACCATAAGACCGAAATCACCTTTATCGACCTGAATGCCGATCAAGAGAGGTTCCTCTTCCTGAGTCGTTACCGTCATTTCTTCGAAGTTGAGTCCTATCGCTATGAAGGCGAGTTGATTCCCGCCTCTAAGTTCAGCGGGGAAGATGCCGACTTCCTCGATGTAGAGTTCGGTTTTGTCAAAGGTGATATCTATTCGCCCGAGATTCAGAAGTTGATCACCCAATGGGCTACCGACGACCATCAGTTACTGTCCCTTGTGTTTGCCATGACCGATTCTCGTCTGAATATGTCGGCAGCCTTGAGTCTTCCTGACGAGGTCTATGAGTCATGCGTGCCGGTCTTCGTTCGTCAGAACACGTCCAGCAAGTTCCTTTCAAAACTTCAGGCCACATCGGCTGCCCATCAATATGAGAAGAAGACAATTGGTCCTGATGGTCAAATTGTTTCTTCACAACCTGTAAGTCGTTATGCCAATATCTATCCTTTTGGTATGACCGATATTGTCTTCGATGTTCAGAAACGCACTCGACTGATGGCCGAATGTATCAACTATTTGTATCACCTCTATTTCAACACGACAAAGGTTTCTGACGATGGTCTGGAGGGGATGATGAAGTACGATCGTCAACAAGTGCTTCAGGATGCACATGCGTTGTGGAAGACGTGTAAGGAGTCCGATCAATGGTCAAGCCTTTACGGGGCCTATAACATTCCTTTCAGGGTGCGTACCTTTGAAGCGATGGGCATCAACGACCTGATGCATCTCGATGCTGATCTTGTCGAGCGTATGGGTATTGTCGAACACAATCGCTGGACGGTAGAGAAACTCCTGATGGGATTCCGCAAGCCGTTACCCAATGAGGACTCTTACAATCTGAAATCAGATGCCCGTACGGTCAACGACTTCAAGAAGTCCAACAACAAGCATCATTTCATCCATAGCGATATCCGCCCCTTCGACCAGTTGGATAGCATTCAGGAGATCGACAAGGAGATCATCCGCTTCATCCCCTGGTTCCTGAAGATGACCGACGTCTAACCTCCTTTCCCAATACGTGTATATAGAAGCACAAAATAATACAACAATATGAAAGAACTGAAATGTCCGAATTGTGGAAGTGTATTCACCGTCGATGAAGCAGACTATGCATCGATTTTGAACCAAGTGAAGAATGCAGAGTTCGATGCCGAAGTAAGTCGTCGCATCGCCGAGCTACATGCACAGCATCAGGCCGAACAGGCTGCTGCCGAGGCCAAGGCTGCCACCGCCTACCAGATGGAGCTCAGCAAGAAGGAGCAGGCAATGGTCAGGAAAGAAGCCGAAATGCAGACCATGAAGAACCAGATGTCTTCCGAAATCAATCGCCTCAAGGGAGAGCTCAGTGCCATCAGGCAACAGGGTGAGGATGCCAGGAAGATTGCCGTGTTGGAAGCCAAACAGCTCTCGCAAGACGAGATACAGCGCAAGAATGCCGAAATCACCGAGCTCAAGGCAAGCATCCTCGTGACCGAAAGCAAGGCTGCAAACGACCTTTCCGCCCAGAAGGAGCAGTATGAGACCAAACTGAAGGCAGCCCAGGAGCAGGTCGCCTATTATAAGGACCTGAAGACACGCATGAGCACCAAGATGGTAGGAGAGACCCTCGAGCAGCACTGCAGCATCCAGTACAACCAGATGCTCCGCCCCGTCCTGCCACAGGCCTATTTCGAGAAAGACAACGACATCACCGGCGGCACGAAGGGAGACTTCATCTTCCGCGACTTCGACGACGAGGGACAGGAATATATCAGCATCATGTTCGAGATGAAGAACGAGGTCGAATCCACCGTCGTCCGTCACAAGAACGAGGACTTCTTCGCCAAGCTCGACAAGGACCGCAAGGCCAAGTCCTGTGAGTATGCCGTGCTGGTAAGCCTGCTGGAACCCGATAACGAACTCTACAACAGCGGCATTGTCTCAGTTCCGAGCAATCAGTACGAGAAGATGTATGTCATCCGTCCACAGTCCTTCCTTCCCCTCATCAGCCTCTTGATCCAAACCTCCAAGAAGAATCTAGAGCTGAAGAAGGAGCTCGCCATTGCCCGAAGCCAATCCCTCGACGTCACCAACTTCGAAGAGCAGTTGAACGACTTCAAGCAGAAGTTCGGCAACAACTACCGGTTGGCAAGCGAGAGGTTCGCCAAGGCCATCGAGGAAATCGACAAGTCCATCGAGCACCTCCAGAAGATCAAGGATGCACTTTTAGGCTCCGACAGGAACCTTCGTCTTGCCAACGACAAGGCCGAGGCGCTCACCATCAAGAAGCTTACGCGCAACAACCCCACCATGAAGGCAAAGTTCGAGGAAGCCCGTCTGCTGAAATCCGATGAATGAAATGCAATTGCTCCAGAGAATCAGACAGATGTCCTCGCGATTCGTCATCAGCTGCAAGGCCTCCCTCATGTGTTTGTTATTGTGATTGAAGGTGCTCTCGTAGTACCCTTTCTTTTCAAAGCCAAAGCCACTGTCTCCAGCAACGACAACCACGGTGTCCTTCAACTGGTACTGCACACAAACATATAGACACTTTCTGAAAAATTTAAGTTAATTCGCGATAATTCGTGTTTAAAGAAAAATATGTATAGTTAATTAAGACTAGTTTCTTAGAAATATTTAGCGAAGTTTTTTGTAATGTCAGAAAAATGTCGTATCTTTGCGCCCAGATTACAAGAGATAACCTGCTTAGGCAGGTGAAGACTAACTCAATATTTTGGTTATCTAGCAAGCTGGCCTGTGAAGGTCGGCTTGCTTTTTCATCCATTATGAAGAAAAATGGATAATAATTTGGAAAATTCGAGCTAATTGCCTATATTTGCACCCATAAACCGTTATATCATGGCAAAGAAACAAGCACAAGACAAGACATCGATAGGGTTTGAAGATAAAATCTGGAAGGCAGCCGACGTTCTGCGTGGCAATCTGAACGCAGCCGAATACGAGGGCGTGGTGCTGGGTCTCATCTTTTTGAAATATATCTCCGACAAGTTCGACGAGATGTTCCAGCTGCTCAAGGCAGACGAATATGCCGACGAGGAGGATAAGGACGAATACACCGCCGAGAACGTGTTCTTCGTGCCCAAGGAGGCACGCTGGCAGGTAATCAGCGAGGCGGCACATACGCCCGAAGTGGGCGTGGTGATCGATAACTCCATGCTTGCCATCGAACGCGAGAACCAACGCCTGAAAGGCATTCTGCCCAAGAACTTCGCACGTTCCGAACTCGACAAGCGCCGACTTGGCGAGGTGGTGCAGCTCTTCTCGAATATCCAAATGCACGACAGCGGCGACGAGAAGGACCTGCTCGGCCGCACCTACGAATACTGTCTGCAAAAGTTCGCCTCAATGGAGGGTAAGAATGCGGGCGAATTCTATACGCCCAGTTGCATCGTGCGCACCATTGTCGAAATCCTCGAGCCTTACGAGGGACGCGTCTATGACCCCTGCTGCGGTTCGGGAGGTATGTTTGTGCAAAGTGCCAAATTTATCCAAAGGCATAGCCGCGACCTGCAGCGCATCTCGATCTACGGACAGGAGGCCAATCCGAGCACGTGGAAGATGGCGCACATGAACGTTGCCATCCGTGGCCTTGAAGCCAATCTGGGCAAGACCTACGCCGACACGTTCTTCGACGACCAGCATCCTACGCTTCGTGCCGACTTCATCATGGCCAATCCTCCGTTCAACCTCTCCGATTGGGGACAAAGCAGCCTGCAGGGCGATGTGCGTTGGGCATACGGATTGCCTCCTTCGGGCAATGCCAACTTTGCCTGGATGCAGCACATGATTCATCACCTCAGCCCCAAGGGGCGCATCGGTTTGGTGTTGGCCAATGGTGCGTTGTCG
>JAFYZW010000130.1 GCA_017548545.1 Bacteroidales bacterium
GAATTCTGGAATGCCTATTATTTAGGTCCCGAAGGAACTGGAGAATATTATATGTACAACATCGAGTATCCCTTTTTCAGTTATTATCTTGAAGGAAAGGGCGAGAAGCCGATCCCTGGTGCGCGTATCTACGATAGTGGAACCCATCGATGGACGTTCTATAAGGATGGATGGCCAGATTGGGAGAATGTCAATCCTACACCGTTCTATCTGACTGCCGATGGGAGGATTGCAAGTTCGGAACCTGATGTCAGGGATGCCAAGGTGAGTTATGTAAGCGATCCGATGCATCCTGTGCCATATCGTGCTGTGGCGGAAAGCAGTATCTCTCCCGCTTATATGATCGACGACCAGCGTTTCGCTTCGCAACGCCCTGACGTGCTCACCTTCAAGACTGATGTATTGACAGATACTTTGCGACTTGCTGGTGAAGTGAAGGTGGATCTGGCTGTTGATATTAGTACTACAGATGCCGACTTCGTCGTCAAGATCATCGATGTTTATCCTGACGATTTCTATTATCAGTCCTTTTTTGGTGATGCTGAGAATCTGCCTGATGTAGTCATGGCAGGATATCAATTGCTTGTGCGTGGAGAGGTAATGCGTGGAAAGTATCGAGAGAGCTTTGCCGATCCCAAGCCATTTGTTCCAGGAGAAGTTACACATGTCAGTTACACGATGCCGGATGTGGCTCATAGTTTTCTGCCAGGTCATCGATTGATGATACAGATACAGTCCACTTGGTTCCCGTTGGTGGATCGCAACCCACAGACGTTCTGCGATATCTACACTTGTGATGAGAGCGAGTATCAGAAATCAGTCATCAATATCCATTGCGAGCATAATGCTGCTTCTTTGGTTTTTCTCCCTGTCATTAAGAAATAGGAATGATTTCAATTCGCCCAAAGTCCGTTCTCCCATGGCCAAGCCATGACAAAGACGGCAGCCCAATGACATAGGGTGCCCAGAATAACGAAAATGTGCCAGATACCGTGATAATATCGGTTGGTATGGTCGTTGATAAAGAAGTATATGCCGAGGGTGTAAACCACACCTTCGGCAAATATTAATAATAGGGATAGGGTAGTGAGAGAATGTCGAACGGGTTCGATGAAGAAGAGGATCGACCAACCCAGTATCAGATAGAGGATGATGGAAAGACGTGGATACTGAAGCCACCAGAATATCTTGTAGAAGATGCCAAGGATAGCAAGAAGCCAGATGACGCCAAAGCTTACCCATCCTTCGACGAGCATATTGTCTTCGACAAGCTGCATGCAGATGGGCGTATAGCTCGATGCTATCAAAATGTAGATCGATATGTGGTCAAGCTTACGCAGGATGAGTTTGCCCTTCGTCCCTGGTTTCCAAAAGTGATAGGTGACCGATGCCAGGTACATCAACAACATGCCTACGGTGAAAAAGGTTACACCGAAGGCATTTTCCCAGTTTTTGGAGTAGCCGAACCATATCAATACCCATGAAATGGCAAGCATCATGAAGAGGCCTACCAGATGAGTGATACCATTGAACCTTTCAGCGAACTTCACGTCATAGTTCATGGATAAAGAACAGGTTTCGTTAAAGGTTATTGATCATGAATGTCTTGAAGTCATGGAAATTGCCGGTCATTGGCAAGGATTTCTTGGTGCCGTCCATAAACTTCTGCAATGTAGCGGGAATCAGAACTTCTCGTCCGATAATGGCTTCTACGGTATCCTTGAACTTGGCAGGATGTGCAGTCTCGAGGAAGATGCCCGTCTCACCTTGTATGAGGCCATCGACAAGGGCCTGATATCCGCATGCACCATGTGGATCGCAGACGTAACCATCCTTGCCAAGAGCCAGAAGCATGGCAGCCTTGATCTGCTCATCGTTGTACGTTGCACCGCTGATCTCACTGATGATGGACTCGTGGGCATCTTCGGGTGTGATCTTCTCCGCTTTTTGCTGTCCTCCACCATATAGGTTGACGATGCGTGCGAAGTTCGACGGATCGCCCACGTCCATAGCATTGGCAAGCGTAGCCTGTGTGGTACGAGGATTGTAATGCCCCGACTGGAGATATTGGAAGAAGATGTCGTTGGCGTTGTTCGAAGCGATGAAACGTTTAACGGGAAGCCCCATCTTAGCTCCAAAAATGCCTGCACAGATGTTGCCAAAGTTGCCTGAAGGAACACAGATAACCATGTTCTTCGCTGCCTCAGGATTCTGCTTCTTTAGTTGTGCGTAAGCATGGAAATAATAGAATGCCTGAGGCAGGAAACGCGCCACGTTGATCGAATTTGCCGATGTCAGGAAGAATTTGTCGTTTAGGTCCTGATCCATGAATGCCTCTTTAACGAGGCGCTGGCAATCGTCGAACACTCCTTCCACCTCCAGTGCGGTAATGTTTTGGCCGAGTGTGGTGAATTGCTTCTCCTGGATGAGGCTGACCTTGTCTTTCGGATAAAGCACCGTCACGTCGATGCCGGGCACACCCAGAAATCCGTTGGCTACAGCTGACCCGGTATCGCCCGAGGTGGCTACCAGCACGTGTACATTGCCTTTGTTCGAAGGATGCTGCTTGACGAAATAGGAGAGGAGGCGTGCCATGAATCGCGCTCCTACGTCCTTGAAGGCACATGTGGGACCGTGATAAAGCTCCAGGCTGTAGATGCGATCGTTTACCTTGACAAGCGGGATCTCAAACTGCAACGTGTCATAAACGATGTTCTTGAGGTCGTCGCTAGGAATGTCTTCCCCAAAGAAAGCTTTGGCTACTTCGAACGCTATCTCCTGCAGCGACAGGTCTTCGATGTGGTCGAAGAATGACTCTGGCAACGTATTGATGCGTTCAGGCATGTAAAGGCCCTTGTCAGGAGCCAGACCCTTGATGACGGCCTCGCTAAGGGTGACCTCGGGAGCCTGTCGGTTGGTGCTGTAGTATTTCATTTTTACTTTTTTCTTTATAATAGTTCCTATAGTCACTATAGTTACTATAGCCACTATATAAAATCACTTAACCATTCGCTTCGATGAGGGCACCGGCTTGGTCTCGCCGAGGAAGAAGCGAATGAACTCATCGTCCTTCATGAGGCCGAGGGCACCCTTTGCGGCAGCGTCCTCATCGTAGCACATCACTTCGTCAGCGATGATATCGACTGGATCACCTGCTTTGCTGGGTTTCGACTGCCAAATTACGAATGGTACAGGCATCGTGGTGTGAGTCCTGAACTTGATGGGTGTGGGATGGTCGGGAAGGATGGCGATGCGAACGGGTTCGTCCCATTGCTTCACCTCTTGCAAGATACGGGCTACGACACGTTCGTCAATATATTCCATACAAGTCTTCTTTAGCTCGGCATCTCCATCATGTCCGGCTTCGTCGGTGGCTTCAATGTGGAGGAAGACGAAGTCCTTCTTCTTGAGCTGTTCGATAGCGGCATCGGCCTTCCCTTCGAAGTTGGTGTCCCACAGTCCTGTCGTATTGGGAACAGTCACTTTGTCGAGGCCACAATAGACACCGATACCAAAGATGAGATCAACGGCCGAGATGACAGCACCCGAATGTACTCTTGCAGGAAAGAGATCCATGAGTGTTTGCATCTTCGGTCGATAACCAAGGCTCCAAGGCCAGATGCTGTTGGCGGGATCCTTGCCTTCGGCCACACGTTTCAGGTTGATCGGATGGTTGGCCAAAATGTCTTGGCTCCACAGAATAAGTTTGCGCAGTAGGTCGGCTGTCTCTTTGGGCGAGAGCTTGGTGATGGGCTCCGTAAGACGGAAGACGTCATATTCGTTCTTGGGAAGCTCGGGTTTCCAAGGTTTGCCGATACGATCATGAGGGGGTGTGCAGTTCACGTGTTTGTTGCCACCCTTGATCTTCAAGAGGTGACGATATGATACACCTGTGAAGAATTTGATGTCGTTGGGCTCTACCACACGACCGCTGTCGAGTGTGAACGAAGGGAGCTGCTGATTGAGTGTGTTGATTAGTTCGTCGGCCTCTTGGGTCGTGATGTTGCCTGCCGAATGATTCTTGATGATGTCACCGTCGAGACAGATAACGTTCACACGCATGGCGACCTCATCGTTGTCGATAGGTACTTGCATGGATGCTGCTTCGAGAGAGCCTCGTCCCTCAAATACTTTCGATACGTCGTAGCCGAGCAGACCGAGGTGAGCAATTTCCGACCCGGGGTGAAATCCTTCTGGAACGGTGAGTAGTCGGCCATTGACACCTTCACGCGCCATGCGGTCGATGAAGGGCTTGTTGGCAGCTTGTAGCGGCGTTTTGTTGCCGAGCAGTTCGACGGGTTCATCAGCAGCCCCGTCGGCCAGAATAATGAGATACTTCATAAATAATAAATATGCTTATCGTATATTCGCGATGCTGATGATGTCGGCAAAGACACCGGCAGCGGTGACGGCTGCGCCTGCTCCGTAGCCCTTGATCTCCATAGGCTGTTCATGATAGCGGGCCGTGGTGAGTAAGATGACGTTGTTCGAACCTTCGAGACGATAGAAGGGGCTGTTAGTGCCCACCTTACGAAGTGCTACTGTACACTTGCCGCGGTCGAGGGTGGCCACGAAGCGGAAGACTTGTCCATGTTCGGCAGCCTCCTTGCGCATCTCTTCGAAATATGGGTCGAGTTCAGGTATCCTCTTCCAGAACTCCTCAAGCGTGCCCTTGAAATAGTCGTCAGGGATGAAGAGGTGCTTCTCGACATCTTCCTGTGATACACGATAACCTGATTCGCGGGCAAGGATGGTGATCTTGCGGATCACGTCGCTGGCATTCAGGTCCTGACGTGGATCTGGCTCGGCGAACCCTGCCTCCCTTGCCATCCTGATGGCTTGTGACATGGGTACTTCTTCGCTCAGCACATTGAAGATGTAGTTCAGTGTGCCACTTACCACAGCCTCGATCTTGAGCACTTCGTCGCCCGAGTTGATCAGGTTGTTGATGGTGTTGATGATTGGGAGGCCAGCGCCTACATTGGTCTCGAAGAGATATTTTACGCCACGCACGCGAGCCGTCCGCTTGAGTTGTGCATAGTTGTTGTAGTCGCCCGATGCAGCAACCTTGTTTGCACAAACCACACTGACGTTGTGGGCAAGCAGGTCCTGATAGAGGCCCGAGATGGCAGGCGAGGCGGTGCAATCCACAAAGACGGCATTGAAGATGTTCATGCCCAGGATGGCTTCGCGAAGGATGCTTGGCGAACTCTTATTGGTCGATGCCTTAAGTTCTGCCTCCCAGTTGTCGAGGTCGATACCTTCACGATTGAAGATACATTGACGCGAGTTGGCAAGTCCTACGATACGAAGCTGCAGGTTCTTGTGCTGCTGCAGGTAGGCCTGTTGGTTGCGAATCTGGTAAATCAGATTGCGGCCAACGACACCCACACCGGTGAGGAAGATGTTGAGGATCGAAACCTCTGACAGGAAGAAGGAGTCGTGGATTACGTTGAGGGCCTTGCGCAGCGAGCTCTTCTTGATGACAAACGAGATGTTGGTCTCCGATGCACCTTGGGCACAAGCGATGATATTGATGCCGTTCAGACCCATGATTCGGAAGAGCTTACCTGCAATACCAGTGGTCGATTTCATTTTCTCGCCCACCACGGCTACTGTTGCCAGGTCATGTTCGGCAGTGATGTCGCTAATCTCGCCAGCTTGAATCTCATATTTGAACTCCTCCTTGAGCACAGCAATTGTCTTGTCTGCTTCGTCATTCTTCACACCTATGGTGGTAGTACTCTCCGACGATGCTTGCGAAACGATGAAGACCGAGATGCCGTGGTCGGCTAATGCTGAGAAGATACGCTTGTTCACACCAATCACGCCTACCATACCCAGACCAGAGATCGTGACTAGGCAGGTGTCGTTGATCGACGAAATACCCTTGATGATCTTCAGGTCATCGTGACTGGGGTTCTTGTGGATTAGGGTGCCCTTGGCTGTGGGGTTAAAGGTGTTCTTGATTACTATTGGAATGTTCTTGTGGAACACCGGGAAGATAGTTGGCGGATAGATGACCTTTGCACCGAAGTTACAGAGCTCCATGGCTTCGATGAACGAGAGTTCGTTGATGACGTAGGCCGAATTGATGACGCGAGGGTCGGCAGTCATGAAACCATCGACATCGGTCCAAATTTCCAGCATCTCGGCATCGAGGGCTGCAGCGATGATGGCTGCAGTGTAATCCGAACCGCCGCGTCCCAGATTGGTCACCTCGCCCGTGGTGCTGTCGCGACTGATGAAGCCGCCAAGCACAATGACAGGATTGGGCCTGGAGAGGCGCTCGCGAACAAGTGGATTCGTGAGGTTGAAATCGCAGACATTCTTGCCATAGACCTTCTTCGACTTGATGATGTTGCGGCTATCGACATGCTCGGCATCCTTGATGACCGAGGCAATAATCTGGCTCGAAATACGTTCGCCGTAGCTTACTACCGTACAAAGGGTGCGGGGGGATAGTTCGCGTATCAGGAAGATGCCCTCAAAGATGTCCTTCAGTTCGCTCAGTGTCTTATTGAGGAAGTTTTTAATGTTCTCGAGTTGCTCGCCTTCGAGTAGGCCGCTGACCACGTCGAAATGACGTTCCAGGATAAACTGGAACTCATCGCGAAATGTTTCATCGCCCACCGAAGCTTTCTGGGCGGTCGAAATAAGACGATCGGTAATTCCACCAAGCGCACTGACCACGACGATAACGGGTTCAGTGCGGCTCTCGACGATTTGTTTTACATTTTTGATGCTTGCAATGGAGCCCACCGAGGAGCCACCAAATTTGAGTACGTGCATATATTGGAGTCTTTAACTAATATACTATTGATGAAAACTTACTTTAATGACGGGTGCGAAGATACACATTTTTTATTTAAATATGAAACAATTACCTCGAAAATCGTGTTTTTCTTCTATAAATTCACGTTTTCCGAAGGAAAATGCTACTTTTGTGTAATAACTGTCTTACTAAATCATATTGACTTCGGGCTCGATATGAATGCCGAACTTTTCCTCCACGTCTTCGACGATCTTCTTGCAGAGCATGACTATTTCTTCGGGTTTGGCCCCTCCACGGTTCACAAGCACGAGGCTCTGCTTTTCATAGACGCCAGCTCTACCCAGGTCCTTGCCCTTCCAGCCGCACTGCTCTATCATCCAGCCAGCGGGAATCTTGGTGTGGTTTTGATCGACCACATAATGAGGCATGTCAGGATACTGTGCAATGAGTGCATCGAAGACAGAGTTCTCAACCACAGGATTCTTGAAGAACGACCCTGCATTGCCAATCTTCTTGGGATCGGGCAGTTTCCCTTCGCGTATCCTTATCACGGCCTCTCGCACTTCCTGCAAGGTAGGTTTGTCGGAAGTTGCGAGGTCGGTTTCGCCGATGTTTTCTATGCCCAAAGCGCGTTTGATTCCTGCGTATTCAAGGCGTAGCTTGCGTGCCTTCTGCACCTTCAGCACGACACTTGTGACGATATAGCGAGCCTTGTCGGCAGCATGTTTAAGTCGCGATTCGCGATAGCCGTATCCCATCTCCTCGCCTCCGAAACGATGCTCTTTTCCTTCCTCCACATCCCAGCAGATTACTTCATCAATCAAATCGCTGATTTCCACGCCGTATGCGCCAATATTCTGAACGGCTGCAGCTCCCATCTCGCCAGGTATAAGGGAAAGATTTTCGGGACCGTATAATCCATGTTCTGCGCAGTAGGCACAAACATCATCCCACAGTGTTCCTGCCTCTACTTCGAGCAGACAAATTTCATCATTCTTGGCCGACGATACATCATTCTTCTGAACTATGTGGATCCCCTTGGCCAGGCAATGCAGAACCACGCCGGGATAATCTCCTTGAAACAGCAGGTTCGATCCGCTGCCGATGTGCCAGAAGGGGAGTCGTCCTTTCTCTTTTTCGGCTTGCATGAGTCCAGCTATCATTGGGTCGTTCAGTATCTCTCGAAGGTCGTTCACGGTGTCGTATTCTGCAAGTACAGCTGCCTTTACATCCATCCCGAAGGTGTTGTAGGGTAATAGCGACGCGTCAATGTTTATTTTTTTCATTTGTAAATGGGATATTTTTGCTGCAAAGGTATCTAATCTTTCCGACAAAAGCAAATTTCTCTGTCTTTTTTTGCATTTTAATTCAAAAAGCAGTATATTTGCACCCACAATTGAGTGTGTACTCCATACAAAGACAAATACGCATGCAGCGTTTCTATATAATCCTCTTCGTTTTCTTTTTGTGCATGACGGTCACTGGTTGTCGTGTAGCTAAGCATGTTGCCGATGGGGATGCTGTAGTCAGCCATGTCGAAATACGTGTCGATGGAGTACCATCGCAGGATAATCAGTTGCGAATGGCCATTTTGCAGCGACCTTATCGTCGTACGTTTGGTTTCCTGCCCATTTCTGCCTGGTTTTGGCATCCCGACACCCTTTCCTCTTGGCATCGCATGCGTCAGCGTCTGGGCACAGCTCCTGCCATCTACGACGAGGAGTTGACCGACCGCACCAATCGCGCTCTGCAGCGAGTCATGCAGCAGCAGGGATATCTCGACGCTGCCGTAAGCCATCGTGTCAGGATCCGCAGCGGCAAGGCAAAAGTGCTTTACGATATCCGGTCGGGACGGCCACGCCGCCTTGCCTCGCTTTCTTATGTGTCGGCCGACACTACGCTCCAGCGACTCATCGACCAGACGGCATCTGCACGCTTGCTCCAGTCGGGCCAACTGCTCGACCGTTCGCGTCTTGAGAGCGAACGCGAACGCATCACGGCAATGTTGCGCGAACGCGGATATTGGGACTTCAACAAAGAGGATGTCTCTTTTATTGCCGACACGCTTGCTGGCAGCGAAGAGGTCGATCTGACATGTGTCCTTCAGGATGGTCACAAACCTTGGCGTATCCGTCAGGTGCATTTCATCACCAATTACAATATGCTCTCCACGGGTGGGGATAGCGCTTCGATTCAGTCGTTTACGCGCCCTATGGAGCAACCTGGGTACGATGTGACTTGGTCGGGTGAGCATTGTTATCTGCGCGATCGCGTGTTGATACGCAACAGCCATGTCCTTCCCGGCATGCTCTATTCCGAACGGGCCGTCCGCAACACCTACGCTTCACTAAGTCGATTGCACATCCTGCGCTATGTCAACGTTCGTGTTGAGCCCGTGCCTGACTCCAATCAGGAGCTCGATTGCAACATCCTGCTCTCGCCCTTGTCCGATCACGCTGTGCAATTTGAAATTGACGGCACCAATACGGCAGGCGACTTGGGTTTTGCATTGGGTGCCACTTATCAGCATCGTAACATTTTCCATGGCTCCGAGGCATTCACCACCCATCTGAAGGGCAGTTATGAGGCACTGAGCGGCAATGTCGAGAAACTCGTCAACGACAACTACCAGGAGTATGCTGCCGAGTTCAGCATCGATTTCCCGCAGTTCCTCTTTCCTTTCATCAAGGACGAGACACGTCGAAAGAGTCTTGCCACAACGCTTGTCAAGGCCAGTCTCTCGCGCCAGAGTCGTCCCGAATACAATCGCAACGTTGCATCGGCTGTCATCGGTTACAAGTGGAGCACGGCCAATGCTTCCATTCGTCACGTATGGGATATCCTCAACATCAGTTATGTCTATCTGCCCGAACAGAGCGAGACGTTCAAGTCGTTGGTGCAGAACCTGGGTCCAATTATTTATAGCTCCTACACCGACCACTTCATTTTCGGCATGGACTATACGATCTACATGGGCAACAACACGCTCACTACAGGTCGTACACAGCAGACTACTCGCGACCTTTGGTATCTGCGACTCAATCCTGAGATTTCAGGCAATCTGCTTTCGGCTGTATGTAATTCGGTGCGTGCGGCTCAAACTTCCGAAGGACGGTACGAGATTTTCGGACAGCCTTTCGAGCAGTATGCTCGATTTGATGCCGACTGGAGCTTCAGCCACTACATGACCGATCGTTCCCGTTTGGCGCTCCACTTGGCAGGGGGTGTGGCCGCGCCTTATGGCAACAGCGACGTGATGCCGTTCGAGAAACGTTACTATTCGGGTGGCGCCAACTCGGTGCGCGGTTGGTCGGTGCGTGAATTGGGCCCTGGCAAGTACGCCTCTGCGGGGTCAGCCTATAACTACTTCAACCAGTGTGGCGATGTGCGTTTCGATGCTTCGGTTGAACTGCGTACCCGTCTGTTCTGGAAGTTCGAATCGGCCTTCTTCGTCGATGCTGGCAATGTTTGGACTATCAAGGAGTACGAAAACCAGGAAGGTGGAGAGTTCACCTCCAACTTCTATAAGGAGATTGCCACGTCGTGGGGCCTTGGCCTGCGTGTCGTCACCGATTTCGTGATCTTGCGTCTCGACTGGGGCTTCAAGGCTTTCGACCCGTCGTCCGATGCCGACGAGTCGTGGGCTTTGCCCCATCCGTTTCGCGGCAGCCACAACACCCTTCACTTTGCTGTCGGCTATCCGTTCTAAGCAATTGTTTATTGATTCAAAATATGAAAAAGACACTTAACGAAGTTCTCGAAGAATCCATTTCCAGCCATTGGGATCTCTTGTCCCTATCAAATTATGAGGGAGAGGACTATTATTACCGTGATGTAGCCACTCGTATCGCACGTTATCATTTGGCATGGCAGGCAGCTGGACTGAAGCCTGGTTTCCGTGTGGCACTTTGTGGACGCAACAGTGCCGAATGGTGCATCGGCCTGCTTGCTGCTTTCACTTATGGCGCCGTTGCTGTTCCTTTGCTCAATGAGTTCACGCCCGAGATGGTGCTCCGACTCATCGAACATAGCGACGCCCAGGTGCTCCTGGTTGGTCAGCAGATTGCCAAGAATCTCGAACCTCTCCACTTCGAGGAGAAGCTCCCGAATGTCAAGATTTGCATCCTCGACCAGCAGGATATGGTCGACGACCTCTTCCATGATGCCTATCCCGAAGGTCTGAAGCCATCCGATATCCATTATCATCGTCAGACGGCCGACGAATTGCTTATGATTAATTACACGTCAGGCACCACCAGTGAGCCCAAGGGTGTGATGATCCCTCAACGTGCATTATGGAGCAATATGGCATTCGCCGAAGAGGTCCTTCCCAACCTGCGTCCCCGAATGGAGGTCCTCTCGCTGCTTCCTACCGCTCATCTCTACGGCATGGCGTTCGAACTGATGTATGAGTTCATCGTGGGCATTCATGTCACGCTCATCAATCGCGCACTCAGTCCCGCCATCATCCTGAAGGCCTTCAAGGAGATTCGTCCGCACCTCATCGTTGTGGTGCCCATGCTTATCGAAAAGATTGTCCGCAAGGGTATCATGCCCGAGTACAATTCCACCAAGATTCGCGCCGTGCGCAAGATACCGGGAATGCGCAAGGCTGTCAATGCCAAGTTCCGCGATGGTCTGATGAAAGCCCTTGGCGGAAGGCTTTATGAGGTCATTATTGGTGGCGCTGGGCTCAATAGCGAGGTAGAGCAGTTGCTCAAGGAGATCGACTTCCCATTCACTGTAGGCTACGGCATGACCGAGTGTTCGCCCATCATTGGCTATTCCGATTGGAAGGATTTCATCCCCAACTCATGCGGCAAACCTGCTCCACGTATGGAAGTGCGCATCGACAGTAGTCATCCCCGTGTGCCTGGCGAAATCCTCACGCGTGGTATGAATGTGATGTTGGGTTACTACAAGAACGACGAGGCCACCCATAAGGCCATCGATGCCGATGGTTGGCTCCACACGGGCGATATGGGTGTCATGGATTCGGTAGGTAACATTTTCATCCGTGGACGCATCAAGAACATGCTGCTCTCACCCTCTGGTCAGAACGTTTATCCCGAAGAGATCGAAGCTGTGGTCAACTCGATGCCCTACGTCGCCGAGTGTGTAGTGGTACAGCGCGAGCATCGCCTTGTCGCCCTTGTCTATCCCGATCGTCAGGTGGCAGATTCTGCAGGACTCCACAACGACGAGGATATCCTTAAGTTCTTCAATTCCCGACGCAATCAGCTCAACGCAGTCTTCCCACCCTACGCTCAGGTCAA
>JAFYZW010000007.1 GCA_017548545.1 Bacteroidales bacterium
ACGGCAACCTTCTCATCGAGGATCAGGTAACTGTTATAACACATGCCCTCGGGCAACTCATACTGGCTCTCAAAGAGCTCCAATTCGGGATCGTCACACCCGATGTACTTGATCTTTTCGGTCATATAAATAGGGAGTTAATAGGGAGTTATCAGGAGTAAAGGGGAGTTAAAACAAGGGGAGGGCGCGGAGGTGCGCCTCGATGGTCTTGCCGAGGCGGATATGTCCGGCATTGTTGGGATGCAGGCGATCGTAGCGCACAGTCTCGGGCTTCGCTTCGGGCTGCGCGAAATATTGTCCATGCTCGGGCTCCATGGGGAAGAGACCGGAATCCTGATAAAGGTCAATGCAAGGCACGGCCCAATACTGGCAAGCCTGGCGCAGCACGTCCATATATTCCTCGATATAGTGGCCCAGCACGTTGGTGAAGTCCTCGTCGGGCTGCACATTGAACTTGCCGCGCTCGGGGTCGCTGAAGTTGGCGTAGGCACGGTGAATGGGCGTCATGACGATGATCTGCTTGGTCGGATAGTTGTGCTTCAGCCAAGAGAGGCACATGTTGATACGTCCGCAGAATGTGGTGTCGTTCATGCACCATTCGCGATGACGAGCAGCCACCATCTTGCCATTGCGGTTGCAGATGGTGTCACGTTCGGTGAAGAACTTTCCGATGGGCACGCCGTGATTGTAGTCGTTGGTGCCTGCCCAGATGAAGATGGCATCGATGGTGGTGCTGTCGGTCTGCTGCATCAGTTTGGCCTTCTCGAGTATCTGGTGCCATTGGTGCCCGCTGCGGGCATAGACACGCGGCTCGATGCCGAGCGAATCGCGCAAATAATCGTAGTAATGGTAATCGGCGGCCGAGTTGTTTGGGTCGGTCATCGAATCTCCCAGGAAGGCGCAACGCTTACCTTGCCACTGTGCCATGCACGCCGTCGGCAGAAGGCATGCAATCAGGACCATGGTATAAAGAAATTTTCTCATTTCAAGTGCCGTCATATTGTTGTTATTCAATGTGCGCTGCAAAGATAGTGATTTAGTTTGCACGTTCCAAATTTTTCGGCAAAAAACTGATAAAAGAAACAATCAATAGAGGCCTGTTACCTCAAAAAGGGCCTGTTGACTACGGGCATCCTGAAGTTTCCATGTGACGTGGATGGTCTTCGATTCGCCGGGCATCAGGGTGATGTAGTTGTCGCTGTAGATGACGGGTAAGATCTGCTCGCCATCGGCACCCTTCAGGTTCAGACGCAGGAAGACAGCGGGGGAACGGCCCTTGTTGCGCAACGTGACATCGGCCTGTTGAGTCACACCTGTATTCGAGAGGGTTACACGCTGTTCCACCTCGGGCTGGGGCAGAGTGGCGAGAGCGCTGTAGTTGCCCTCCTCGCTGGACATGATATAGAGATTCTCGGAAATGACTTCACCCTTCTCGAGGAGCTGCAAACGAAGGAAGGAGACAGCGGAGCGCTGTGGGTCGTGAGTGGCGAGTTGTGATCGATGGATGATGGGGTGGGTGCTGTCCTCGGTGCTACTGATTTGCATCTTTTGCTGGCTGACTCGCTTGCCATTAAGGTCGAAGACGGTAGCGATGGCGGTGAGGGCGGGATGTGTTCCTGCGGAGTGGTTGACTACCTCGATGCTGTCGGTGAGGGCGTTGTACTGGATGTGAAGAGGTTCACAGGCCTTCTTGCATCCGAAGTAGGCTGCAGTGGGATCGAAGTAATAGTCGTAGGTCTGCCAAACCATCGAAGGCCAGCAGGGATGACTCATCCAGAGGAGCAGTCCTGCACGGCTGCGGCTCGTCGATTCGAACATGCCACGATAACCATTGTAGTTGATGAGCTGGGCCCAGCGTGTAAACTGCTCGGCATCGCGAGCTTCACCAAAACCTTTCTCGACAAACTGATTGAAGATGGCTGCTCGCTGCGCTCCTTGCAACGTGTAGTCGTGCTGTCCCCACTCGACATTCTGAGGCCAAAGGGAAGCGGGACTGAGCGTGCGACGCAGGCTCTCGATGTTCATCACATTGGGCATACCACGTTCGGAATGTATCTTGCCGCTCTGACGGGAGAAATAGTCGGGCATCGTCAAAGCCCAATAGGGACCGCCGCCGCTCACACCTTCGGAGGAGGAGTGCGAGATGTACTCCATGCCCGGGGTGAGGGTGTGGACATACTCGCGAAGCTTTCGGTCGATGGCTTCAGGCGGGAAGCCTTCGTTGCGTCCGCAAAAGAGTCCGATGCTGGCGTGACTGCGCATGCGACGCACGTAGTCCTGGGCGTTACGGAGGAACATCACATCGTCGTAGGGATCGGGACCATCGGCGGGATTGGCCAACCAGAAGTCCTGCCAGATCATGATACCATGACGGTCGCAGGCCTCGTAGAACGCTTCGTCACCTACCTGTCCCACCCAGTTGCGTATCATCGTGAAGTTCATGTCGCGATGATAGCCCACGGCGATATCGTATTCGCGGGAGCGATAGAGCAAATTGTGTTCATCGAAGCCCCAATTGCCGCCCAACGGGATGAAACGACGGCCATTGATGAAGATCTGCAGGCTATCGCGCAGTCCCGTATAGCGCATCTCGCGCAATCCAGCCTTGTAGTCGATCGAAGAGGATTGCCCGTCCTTGGGTGTAAAGGTGAAACCAGCATCGTAGAGATAAGGCTCACCATAGCCATTGGGCCACCAGAGGTGGAAATCACTGCCCGTAAGCTGCGGGAATTGTGAGGGCTGAAAACGGACCTCGCGTTCGGCTTGAGCGGGGAGGGTAATCTCCTGTTCGAAACGCACATCGCCGATATAGCCGCTGAGGAGGCCTGAGACGGAACGGGTGTCGTGATTCCGGACAAAGACCGAGGGTGTGATACTGACGGACGAACCATCGGGTGACAGCTGGGTCTGCACGTATGGATCGCTCACTGTTACCATGCCTGAAGTAGTGAGATAGACCTCGTTCCAGATGCCAGCCTCACGACCACGGACGGTGGTGATCCAATCCCAGCCTACCGAGGCATGGAAGGTAGGATTGTCGGCACCGAGGAGGCCGCCATTGAACTGCGTGGTGTTGGCATCCTTCTCCTTGATGGCTGCGAAGTGGTCGTTGCAGATGATTTCGACCGCCAGATGATTGCCCTCTTTACGAAGCAATCCAGTGACATTGAAGCATCCACGCTGGAAGGCACCCTCAATGGTGCCCAGTCGCTGACCATTCAGGAAGACGTTGGCCTTCCAGTTGATGCCATCGAAATTGAGCCATTGCTGAGTGCCCAGCATTTCTCGAGGCACATCAAAATGATCCATGTACCAGAAATTGGAACGGAAGAACGACTCGGAGATCTGATCGACGTTATCGGCATAGTTCGGATCGGGCACTGATCCAAGATTAACGTATGAAGTGAGCACCGTACCAGGGACAGTGGCGGGTAACCAATCGGAAATCAGATCTTCGTCAGTACGGACATCATGGGGAGAAGATAGTTCCTCACCACTGGCCTCCACTTCCGAAGCACGCTGCACAAGCCAATTCCATCCACTCAAGTAGAATCGACCATTGCGAAGACCTGCCTCGCGACGGGGCATAATATCGAGCACCACATCAGAGAGCACCTGCATCTCCCTCAACGCATAGTAGCCAGCCGGACCCGCCTCGTTCATCGTGATACGCACATAGCGAGCCCACAAGTCCTCGTCATCGATGGAAATGGTCGAACGCCCCGTAACGATATTATTGGGCAAGTCTGCCACGCGTTGCCAAGACATGGCATCGTCGGAGACCTCGATGATACCGCTCCTTGGAGCCTGGTACCAATCAAGTAGTATCTGATGAATGGGCAAGGAATAGCCTATATCGACATAGAGCCACTGCAGGCCGCTACCCTCGCTGATCCACATACTGCTGAAATATTTGGAGGGCAAAACATCGAGAGTGTTGTGGTCGCTGTCGAGGAATTGAACCTCATGGATGTCCCAATGGGCAGCACCCTCCATCTCGAACAAAAGCCTGACATGCTGTGTCTGGACAGGCAGTTGGAGAGCAATCAGTTCGTCGAGCATACGGGCGGGCAGCAAGTCCTGTGCCTCCTGTTTGTTGGGATCGGAATGCAACTTGTAATGTGATGGTGAGCCTGGCAACCCCGCTCCTACCCTTTCGCCTACGGTCTGCCATTGTTCACCATTGTCTGAAGTCTGGATGCGGATGGTATAACCCTGTTTAGCGACACCTTCATCGTAAGCTACCAAACCCTGGAGTCGAATCTTTGCGGCTTCGACACGACATGCGCCACTCCAGTCATATTGCAGCCAAGTGGAGCTTCCCATCAGTATATTGCGTGAAAACGGGCCACCGTCGATGGTCCACTCGGCTTCACGACGAGGGAGGATGCCTGCAGGGGTGGTCACGGCAAGCAGCGAAGGTTCGTCATCACCGATGATGCCATCGGTGACGAGATGTGCCGTGTGGTTGTAGTCGCGCGTCGAAGAGGCCCATGCTGCACGATGTCGGGCGACGTTGGGAAAAAAGGTGGAGTCTTCGCTGGGATAAAAATAGGTGTATGGGGCGAAATACTCATTGGGGTCACCTGGGTATAGACCGATGCCACGAGTCTGGGGCACTTCCTGCGACATCACGTGGTTTGACGAGAAAATGAACATCATCGCCACCGCCATGTGGGCGATGACCGAAGGAAAAGCTATTTTTGTTTTCATGGTGGAGTTTATAAAATTATTTATTTACAACTGCCTTGAGGATACGAATGTCGTCGAGGGGACGATCGTTGTCGTCGGTGGGACAGGATTGGATGGAATCGACCACATCGAGACCAGAAACGACTTCACCGAAAACGGTGTAACTGCCATCGAGATGGGGTGTGCCAGGATGCTCACGATAATAGGCACGGGCTACGGAGTCGAGGTGATGGCGACCATGTGTCCACACGAACATCGTGGAATCAATCTTATCGAGTAACGAGTCGTTGTAAATTTTGCCCCAGACGATGTAGAACTGTGCAGCCGAGCTTGCCTGCTCAGGATTGACATCGTCGCCCGTGCGGGCAGCGGCTAGCATGCCCCGACGGTGGAAGATGGCGGGGTAACGGAATTCGGCAGGCACCGTGGCAGTATCACTTTCGTCGGCGATGAGTTCACCGGGGGCAGCATGACGACTGGTGCTATCGCCCGACTGGATCATGAAGTCGGCGATGACACGATGGAAGAGCAGCGAGTCGTAATAGCCCGACTGAACGTGCTGCAGGAAGTTGTCACGATGGAGGGGTGTCTCGTTGAAGAGTTGTACGACAATGTCGCCCTTCGTGGTGACGAAAGTCACTTCGCGTCTCACATCTTCTGCCTTTTTGGTTCCACAAGAGGCGATGACCAACGCCACAATAGGCACAAGGAGCAGTCTTAGTCCTGAAATTTTCATATTTTATATTCTGTTTTCGTTTCGGAAGAAATGGATGCTGCAAATATACGAAAAAAAATGGAAATACAATATAAAAAGGGGTATTTGTCGATGAGTTTTTGTAACTATTCATCATTTTTTGGCCAATAACGAACCGAAATTAAGAAAAAAATCATATCTTTGCACCCGTAAAGACAGAGCAAATAGTTCCACGTTATTCCTTCAGAATGAAGACAACTCAACAGACGACAAAGTGGGGTAGCATCAATGTGCTCATTGCAGCGGCCTTGCTGCTGGAACTGACCACAGCCGTACAATACTTCTCGATGCGACGCAACATCACACGCCAGCTGACCGAGATGGCGCAACGTGATGTCAGCGAGACCAACCACACGGCTGAGCTGAAACGTGAGGTGGAGCGCACCACCACCCTGATGTTGCCCATCGTTGAACGGTACACGGCAAATCAAGCCGACGACTCGCTGCGCCTCTATATCGAACAGATCCTGAACCAGCAGCATGATATTGTGGGGTTCGACTACTGCCACGTCGTGGGCGACGACGGGTTGCGCGATGGCATTTACATCTACAAGAACGACGATTCGGGAAAGCCCATCGAACAACACATCGACTTCGACTTCACGCGGCGCTCGTGGTACAGCGAGGGAATCAAGGGCAACGGCTTCTGGAGCGAGCCATATATGAGTAACTACAAGGTGATACTGATGTGCACCTACTCAGCGCCGGTACGAGATGAACAGGGTCAGACCGTGGCCGTACTGGGAGCCGACGTACCTTTGCGCGAACTGTCGGCCCTGGCTACACAGATCTACAAGAATCAGCAACGCTCACTGCTGCCCATCATCCTGCTCCACGCGATAGGCCTCATCCTACTTGCCTTTATCATCTACCGCAGCATACGTAACGTCATGCGACTGCAGGCCGTCGATGCCGAGAAGGAACGTATCTCCAGCGAGCTTTTGGTGGCACATCGCATCCAGCAGGCCATGTTGCCTAAGACGTTCCCGCCTTTCCCCAACCGCGGCGATCTGGATATCTATGCTTCACTTACTCCCGCCCGTGAAGTTGGCGGCGACTTCTATGACTTCGTCCTACGCGACGAAAAGCTATTTTTCTGTATCGGCGACGTCTCGGGCAAGGGTGTGCCCGCCGCGTTGGTGATGGCAATGGCAAGTTCGGCTTTCCGCCTGCTTACCGAGCACGAGTCAGCACCCGAGTACATCCTGGCACAAATAAACGACTCGATGGCTCGTGACAACGACTACAATATGTTCATCACCCTCTTCATCGGCGTCCTCGACCTCACTACGGGGCAAATGTGCTACTGCAATGCCGGACACAAGGCTCCGATGATTGGTTCTCTGCCTCTGCCCATCAAACCTAACCTCCCCATCGGAGCTCTGAGTGACGTCAAATTCTCGGCGCAGGAGACAACGTTGAGTTCAGGCACCACCATCTTCCTATATACTGACGGACTGACCGAGGCTGAAAACAATACCCACGAGCAGTTCGGCCAACAACGGATGCAAACCATCTGTACCGACACATTGTCGCAAACCTCGTCGCCCAAAAGCCTCATCGACCGGATGACCGAAGCTGTTCACGACTTCGTGAGCGACACTGAGCAGAGCGACGACCTGACGATGATGGCCATTAGTTATAATAAAATGCAATCAGCCAATAGCAACAGTTATCACATCATCCTGCCGTGCGACGTCAGCCAGACACCCCGCCTTGCCGAATGGGTGGAAGGCATCTGCGAAGACGCAGGATTCGGCCCCACCACAATCATGCAGATCAACCTCGCCATCGAGGAGGCTGTTGTCAACGTGATGAAGTATGCCTATCCCAATGGTTCGGAAGGAGACGTGAACCTTGAGGCCGTGACCGAGCCAGACTGGCTTACGTTCACCATCACCGATGACGGACGCCCCTTCGACCCCACTGCACAAGGCGAAGTCGATACCACTCTGCCAGCCGAAGAACGTGCCCTGGGCGGCCTTGGCATCCACCTGATGCGAAAATATATGGACAGCCTCGATTACAAACGACTCGGCAATCGCAACATCCTTACCATGCGCAAACATATAAACAAATAATAATACAATAATATATATAATGTATATGAAGACAACATTCAAGAAAGAAGACCAACACCTGGTGATGGCTTTCGAAGGACGTCTGGACACCGCTGCCTCTTCTCAGGCTGAAGAAGACATGCGCGTGCTTTACGACTGCGAGGGTCGCGACATCATCCTTGACTGCACACATCTGGACTATATCTCCAGTAGTGGCCTGCGCCTCTTCCTTGGGCTGATTAAGAATGCACGCCCCAAAGGAAGCCACGTCTATCTGACAGGCATGAATGATAGCCTGCGGCAAGTGTTCGACGAAACCGGTTTCACCGCCTTATTCGAAATCTTATGACCAAAGAAGAGATCGAGCGCCTACAGGCCGAGAATGCCTCACTACGCAAGGAGGTGGAGCGACTGAAAGACGAAATGATCCGGCTGGTGAGTCGTAACCTGGACCTCTCGGAACGAGTGGAGGAAGATGTGGAGCTGCGCCGCCGTGCTGAAGTGGCCCGCGAACTGTTCAACGGCAACCTCGAACGCCAGCGCAACGCTGACCTGCAGGACGATGCCCAACTTATGGCACTCATTGAGCTTCGCGTCGAAGCCGAACGTCCGCATCTGAAAGCCGACTTCAACTCCACGGAGCTAGCCCACCTGCTCGGCATCAGCCAAGAACGTCTGACCCGCCTCTTCCGTCATCAGTCAATACACCGCACTGCCGACGCCTACATCGACAACCTGCGAGTATTGGCTGCACTGCGTATGCTTCGTGAGAAACCACAATGGACCATCGCTGCCATTGCCGAGGAATGCGGTTTGGGCAACATCCGTACCCTGCAACGTCGCGTTCAGGAGGTAATTGGCATGACTCCTGCCGAATACCGGCAGATGTTCGCACCAGAACAATAGTGTATATTTCGACTGTCAAAGCGACATATCCCGAAGGACCTCTTCCGATATGTCGCTTATTTGTTGGCCTGTCGCCATATACAATGTAGAAAGAGGAAAAAAAATTTGGAGGATCAAGAAAACAGCCCTACCTTTGCACCAGCAAAAACAAAAAAAATATTATTAACAAATAAACATTATAATTATGAAAAAGATTATCTTTATCCTCCTCGCCCTCGTATCGATCATCTGCCTCCCTATCAAGGCCGACAATGACAAAGTGATTACCTTCAACCAACTGCCCCAAAAGGCACAGGTTATGCTGAAGAAGAACTTCGAGAACAAAGTCCCGCTGGTTATCACCGCCGACTGGGATGACTACAAGGTGATGTATCAAAGTGGTGAAAAAGTAGAATTTGACAAGAACGGAGAGTGGAAGGAAATCGACTGCAAAACAACTCAGGTTCCCGTTGAACTGATTCCCGAGCAAATCAAGGCCCATGTGAATGCCACCTTCCCAAGTACTACCATCATCAAGCTCGAACGTGACCGTCGCGGCTATAGCGTCAAGCTGAACAACGGCATGGAGCCCGAATACAACAGGGCCTTCCAATTGATAGATCTCGATGATTAATAAGAATACAAACAAAAAAAGAACACCCAACCTTTTCGAGGTTGGGTGTTTCTGTAGTTTGTCGTTTAAGCGGTTTGTTTATTTTGCCACTGGAGCCTTGCGATCGCGGATGCGAGCTGCCTTACCCTGAAGGTCGCGGAGATAATAAAGCTTGGCACGACGAACCTTGCCATACTTGTTGATCTCGATCTTCTCGATGAAAGGTGACTCAATGGGGAAAATACGCTCTACACCTACGCCATCAGAAATCTTGCGTACGGTAAAACGCTTCTTGGTACCATGACCCGAAATGCGGATCACAACGCCTCGGTACTGCTGGATACGCTCCTTGTTGCCCTCACGAATCTTGTAGGAAACAGTAATCGTATCACCGCTCTGGAATGCTGGAAGCTCCTTGCCAGTGGCAAATGCCTCTTCAGCAATCTTCATCAAATCTGCCATAATGACTGAATGAATTAAGTGGTTTATAATATTGATAATTAACGGACCTTCAGGCATAACTGGTAGCGTTCCCAGACATAGGCCTTGCATCCTGCTTCGCCCGGCATTCGTCGAAGAAGCCGCAAAACTGGCCGAAAGCGGGTGCGAAGATACTTCTTTTCTTTGAAACCAAAAAACTTTCCGACAACTTTCCCCGCATTTAGGTTAAAAATAATGTCGAAGTTGCGCGTTTTGCAACTTCGACATTAATTATTGGTCTATACTTTCTCAAGAATTAGAGCGCTGTAACGATCTCTTCAGTGTCGGTAGCAATCATGAGTTCCTCGTCGGTAGGAACGACAGCTACGGTGACCTTCGAGTCGGGAGCAGAGATGATGGCCTCTTCGGCACGCACCGTCTTGTTCTTCTCGATATCGATCTTGACACCCAGGAACTCCAAGCCTTCGAGAACACCTGCACGGAAGAGACGGTCGTTCTCGCCTACACCTCCCGTGAAAGCGATAGCGTCAACGCCTCCCATAGCGGCAGCGTAAGCACCAATGTACTTCTTTACACGATAGTAGTAAACCTGGAGTGCACGCTTGGCATCGTCATCGCCATCGAGGGCCTTGAGGGTGGCATCGCGCATGTCGCTTGAGCCGCATAGACCGAGCATGCCGGACTTCTTGTTGAGGAACGTATCCATCTGAGCGGGAGTAAGTCCCTCCTTCTCCATGATGAAAGTGACAGCAGCAGCGTCGATATCGCCTGAGCGAGTACCCATTACGAGACCCTCAAGAGGAGTGAGGCCCATCGAGGTGTCAACGCACTTGCCATTAACGACTGCCGACATCGAAGCGCCGTTGCCGATGTGCGCGATGATGAGCTTGGAATTGTTGGGATCGAGACCCAGATACTCGATGGTGCGCTTGCTGACGAAACGGTGGGAGGTGCCGTGGAAACCATAACGACGTACGCTCCACTTCTTGTAGATTTTAAGCGGGATGGCATACAAGAAGGCCTTTTCGGGCATGGTCTGGTGGAATGCGGTATCGAAGACAGCAACTTGTGGAACCTTCGGAAGAAGTTCCTTGACAGCCATGATACCCTTGAGGTTGGCGGGATTGTGGAGAGGACCGAGGACTGCACACTCCTTGATGACGTCGATGACCTCATCGGTAATGAGACACGACTTGGTGACCTTCATACCACCATGGAGTACACGGTGACCAACAGCCTCGATCTCGTCGGCCGACTTCAGCACCCCATACTTCGGATTGAGCAGGTGCTCCTTGAAGACGAATTCAACGGCAGCCGTGTGCTCAAGCATGAAGTTCTCGACGATGACCTTCGAATCATCGGGAGCAGTAAGTTTAAGGAACGAGTCGGGCAAACCAATCTTCTCGACACCACCCTGGGCAATGACTTTCTTGTTGTCGAATACCTTGTATTTCAGCGAAGAGGAACCGCAGTTCAGAACTAATATTTTCATTCGGTTAAGAGGTTAATGGTTTTGAAGTTATTAGGTTATTACTTAGCTGCACGCTCCTTGGCGCCGATGGCCTGGTTGCAGGTAACGACGATGGTCTGATAAACTTCATCAACATTGCAGCCACGCGACAGGTCGTTGACGGGAGCAGCAATACCCTGGAGAATAGGACCTACAGCGGTGCCGCCGGTGAAACGCTGAACGAGCTTGTAGCAGATGTTGCCAGCCTCAAGACTTGGGAAGACAAGCGTGTTGCAATGGCCAGCCACGGTGCTGCCCTTGGCCTTGCTGGCACCTACGCTTGGAACGATAGCGGCATCGGCCTGCAGTTCACCATCGATCTGGAGATCGGGATCGAGCTCCTTGGCGACAGCGGTAGCCTCGACAACTTTGTCAACCATCTCGTGCTTGGCAGAGCCCTTGGTCGAGAACGAAAGCATGCCGACAACAGGGGTCTCAATACCGGCAATGTCGTGAGCGGTCTGGGCCGAGCATACAGCAATCTGACCCAGCTGCTTGGCATCGGGATTGGGGGTAACGGCGCAGTCGGCAAAGACAAGAATACCCTCCTTGCCGTATGCCTTGGCTGCTTCATTTTCCATGATCATGATGAATGCGCCCGATACGCAAGAGATGCCGGGAGCCGTCTTGATGATCTGGAGGGCGGGACGGAGAACGTCGCCCGTGGTATTGCGGGCACCAGCCACCTGTCCGTCAGCTTCGCCAGACTTGATGATAAGGGTGCCGAGATAAAGAGGATCCTTCACCAGCTCAGCAGCCTTCTCAGGCGTCATGCCCTTCTTCTCGCGAAGCTTGAAGAGGAGGTCGGCATACTGCTGTGCCTTGGGGTTATTCAATGGCTCTACGATGGTAGCCTTGTCGATGTTCTTGAGGCCATACTCCTTTACGAGTGCGTCGATCTCAGCTTTTGCACCAATGAGGATGATGTTTGCAACACCGTCGCCGAGAATACGGTCTGCGGCCTGGATAGTACGTGGTTCGGTGCCCTCTGCGAGGACGATTCGCTGCTTATTGCCCTGGGCTTTAGCAACGAGTTGATCCATTAATGCCATAATGAAATGTTGTTAGATTTATTAGTTAGTGAAAAATGTTGTTCGATTGTTCGTCTTTCGAAAAGGTTCTCATTCATGCGCAAAGATAATAATCTTTGAGCACATTACCAAGATTTGTGGCTACTTTTTGAAAAAAAACATTATTTTTATGAACAATTTTTGTTTTTAATGGGAAAAACGGAATTTGAATAAATCAAAATGCGCAGAAAACAATATCCCCTCCGAAGAAATCCGGAGGGGAACAAACATTTATGCCAACTGGCAGGCAAGTGCCTTCCAGAGCGTGTCGTCGGGCACAGGAGCCACGATGACAACTTCCTGCTTGGAGACTGGATGGACGAACCGGGCTTGTCGGGAATGGAGAGAGATGCCACCATCGGGATTGGAACGTGGCGCACCATACTTCAAGTCACCCTTGATGGGCAGACCGATGTGGGCAAGCTGGCAACGAATCTGATGATGGCGACCCGTAAAGAGCTGAACCTCAAGAAGCGCGTAACGCTCGGTCGTCGCTAACACACGATAGTGCAGTCGCGCCTCCTTTGCTCCCGGTCGAGGCTCACTGTAGGCGTAGGAACGGTTCTGCTTCTCGTTGCGGACAAGATAATCTGTCAAATCCTGTTCCATGGGAGGAAGACCGCCTTCGCGACTAGCCTTGGCAGCTTCATTGTTTGAAGCACGGACGTCATCTGCCCAGACATTCTCGACAATGCACCAATACGTCTTGTGCACCTCGCCGCACGAAAACATACGGTTGAGGCGTTCGAGTGCCTTGCTGGTCTTGGCAAACAGGACCACACCGGTAGTGGGGCGATCCAATCGGTGGGTGACACCCAGGAAGACATTGCCCGGCTTTGCATCGCGCTCCTTGATGAAGCGTTTGAGCGTCTCGGACAATGGCTCGTCGCCCGTCTTGTCGCCCTGCACGATCTCGTGGCAGGTCTTGTTGACAGCGAGGATATGGTTGTCTTCGTATATGATTTCCATCACATATTCATACCGCCATCAATCTGGATGACCTGACCGCTGACGTAGCTCGACATATCGCTGGCAAGGAACACGCAGACGTTGGCGATGTCTTCGGTCTGTCCACCTCGGCGAAGAGGAATCTTCTTCATCCACTCGTCACGCACAGCCTGTGGCAGTTGGGCAGTCATGGCTGTCTCGATGAAACCTGGGGCTACAGCGTTGGCACGGATGCCCTTGGGACCCATCTCCTGAGCGATAGACTTGGCGAGGGCAATCATACCGGCCTTTGAAGCTGAGTAATTGCATTGGCCAGCATTGCCGTGCACACCAACCACCGACGACATGTTGATGATCGAACCGCCCTTTTGACGAAGCATGATGGGGCAGCAGGCATGAATGAAGTTGAAGGCCGACTTGAGGTTGACGTTGATGACGGCATCCCACTGGGCTTCCGACATGCGAAGCATGAGTCCGTCCTTGGTGATACCTGCATTGTTGACAAGGATATCGATGCGACCAAAGTCTTCCTTGATCTTTGCCACCACGGCCTCAGTCTCGGCAAAATCGGCAGCATTCGATGCGTAGCCAATGCACTTGACACCATGTGCAGCAATCTCTTCTGCAGCACGATTGATGTTGGCAAGATGCTCGTCATTGAGGGCGAGGTCGGTAAATGCGATATCAGCGCCTTCAAGGGCGAACTTGTGGGCAATGGCGTTGCCAATGCCACGTGCAGCACCTGTGATGAGTGCCACTTTTCCTTCGAGGAGTTTCATAATTTATTTATTCTATTTAATAATGTGTATAGGATCGTGCATGAGTTCGAACGATGCCATAGAAAATCATCTTGAAGATGCACTCGCGAAGTCGAGCTGTGGGCACACCCAAAGCTGTGAACTGTCCGCGGATGTTGGGCAAATCCAGGCCACGCAAAGCATAGTGAATCGTAACGGCCACAACCGAAGCATTGTCGATGTCGAAGGTGCCCTCCTCGATGCCCTGCTGCAAGATACTGCGCAGAATGCTCAGTTCGCGCACATCGAGACGACGGCGCGCATGTTCAAGCTGGATGACATCGCGGAAGAACTCGGCCTTGAGCGAGCCATTGCGGATCACCGTATTGCGCACCTGGTCGAGGCGGCAAAGAATATAGCGCTTCAGCTTCTCGTCGGCTGGAATCTCAAGCGGAGGAATCTCTTCGATGGCCTCGATGATATGGCTCATCTCACTGTCAACGACAGCAAGAAAGATCTCCGACTTCGACTTGAAATACGTATAAAGAGTACGCCTTCCCTTCTTCGAGTTTGCAGCAATCTCGTTCATCGTCGTATTGTCGAAGCCCTTGGTGGCAAACAACTGACGGGCTACTTCGATAAGTTCTGATCTTGTATTTACACTCATACAAAACGTTGGAGCGGAATTGCTCACTTTTATGATTTGTGTGCAAAAGTACACATTATAATCATACGTTCGCCTAAACGAATGTTTTTTTTGATAATTACGTTCGTTTTTATGCTCGAAAACATAAAATTGACAAATATAGTGTGAAAATAAGCACTATTTTGTCAAAAAATTTGGAATGTTTGAAACTTTACGTTATATTTGCAACGAAATATAGTGTCTTATAGGCACACATATACCGTGTATCAACCAAATTATACCCGATAATCTAATCTATATGAGCTATCTGAAGTTTGACAAGACTCTGCTTACCAACCTTGAGCAATCTCTTGACATTGAGTATCTCCGCACCAACAAAAGTGGAGCGTACTCAAGCACTTCGGTGACTGGATGCAACACCCGCAAGTATCACGGCCTGTTGGTGATTCCTATCCCGGAGCTGGATGACGACAACCATGTATTGCTTTCATCCCTCGATGAGACTGTCATACAGCATGGCGCAGAGTTCAATCTTGGCATCCACAAGTATGAGGGCGACACCTTTGCCCCCCGTGGACACAAGTACATCCGTGAGTTTAATTGTGAGACCATCTCCACCAACACCTACCGTGTGGGTGGTGTCATCCTGACTCGTGAAAGCCTTGTGGTGCTGCACGAGCCACGTGTCATCATCCGTTACACCTTGGTTGATGCCCACAGCGAGACCACATTGAGGCTGCGCCCACAGCTCGCCTTCCGCAATGTGAACGAGCTCACCCAGCGCAACAATCAGGTGAACTACAACTACGAGGTTGTGGAGAATGGCATCGGTTCCTGCCTCTATCCTGGCTATCCTACCCTCTACATGCAGCTTTCGAAAGAGAACCAGTGGCACAGTCATCCAGACTGGAACATCGGCGTCGAGTATCCGCGTGAGCAGGTACGTGGCTATGGCTACAAGGAAGACCTTTTCATGCCTGGCTATTTCGAGTTCTCAATCAAGAAGGGCGAAAGCGTAGTCTTCTCGGGAGGCATCACACCCATCAAGCCCAATAGCCTGAAGGGACTCTTCACACGCGAGATGAAGCTCCGCACCACACGCGACAGCTTCTTCAACTGCCTTAAGATCTCTGCTACCAGCAACATCATCGAGCGCGACGGCAAGGACTACATCATCGCCGGCTATCCCTGGTTCAAGGTTCGTGCCCGCGACCAGTTCATCGCTGTGCCAGGTTCAACCCTCGTCATCGGTGACGAGCCCGAGTACCACAAGATTATGGCAAGTGGCATCGAGGCTTTGCGCAACTACATGCAGAACAACGAGATTGACAAGACCATCCACGAGATCAACTACCCCGACATCCCGCTTTGGGCCGTTTGGGCTGTGCAGCAATATGCACTACGCGCCGGCTTCGAAAAGGCAGCTGCCAAATATGGCGCATTTGTTGAGGAAGTGATCAACTACATTATCGATGGCAACTCCGATCTGGAGGTGCGCGAGAATGGTCTGGTCTATGTCGATGCAGCAGGAAAGGCCATCACCTGGATGAATGCTACCGAATTCAATCATCCCATCACCTACCGTACCGGCTATATCGTTGAGTTCAATGCCCTCTGGTACAATGCCGTCAAGTTGCTGATTGACCTTTATAAGGTGGATGCCAAAAAGAATGCCGACAAGATCGAGGCCCTCGACTTGCTTGCCGAGAAGTACGAAGCCAACTTCAAGCGTCTGTTCACCACCCCGACAGGTTATCTCTACGATTACATCACCGAGGACTTCAAGTGTGCCGACGTTCGCCCGAACCAGCTCTTCGCCATCGGTCTGCGCTATACTCCATTCACCAAGCCCGAACGCAAGGCTGTGCTCGACATGGTGACTAGAGAATTGCTGACGCCCAAGGGCATCCGTTCGCTGACACCTACCGCCGGACTCTATCGTCCCAACTATTGGGGCAATGTCAGCCAGCGCAATGCCGCCTATCACAACGGCGCCTGCTGGCCATGGCTCCTCGGCATCTATGCCGAAGCATACCTTTCGGTGTTCACCAACTCCGGCGTCGCCTTTATCACACGTCGCCTATGGGCCTACGAGGAAGAGATGGGCCGCCACTGCATCGGCACTGTGTCGGAAGTTTATGATGGCAACCCGCCATTCCGCGGACATGGAGCCCAATCGCTCTCTATCAACCAGGCCGAGATTCTGCGTGCCCTGGACTTCCTGGATCGTTACGTTGCGCAAACAAGAAAAAAACAATAATTTTAATAGGTTAAGAAAAGTTCGAAAGGTCAGGAAAAGTTCGAAAGGTTGCCTGCCCACAACCGTCTCGAGCCTCTAGAACCCCTCGAACCCCTCATAACCTCTCAAACCCTAATATTTGTATGAAAGCATTAATGTTTGGCTGGGAATGGCCTCCTCATATCCTCGGTGGTCTCGGACCCGCCTCGTTCGGTATCGTGCGCGGCGTCGTCAACACAGGAGAATGTGATGTCACCTTTGTCCTGCCAAAGCCACAAGGCGACGAAATCAAAGACTTCGTACACATCATTGGCGCATCCAATACGCCAGTGGTATGGAAGGACGTCGATTGGGACTACGTACAGAAGCGTCAGGGTCATGTGATGGATCCTCAGGAATACTATGACCTGCGCAACTGCATCTACGCTGATTTCAGCAACCTCTACACTAATGACCTCGGATGCATCGAGTTCTCGGGCAAATATCCCAAGAACCTGCTGGAGGAAATCAACAACTATTCCATTGTAGCAGGTGTCATAGCACGCAAGGTATTGCAGCATGGCGGTTTCGATGTGATCCATGCCCACGACTGGCTCACCTATCCCGCTGGCATCCATGCCAAGCAGGTGACCGGCAAGCCCCTCGTCATCCATGTTCATGCCACACAGTTCGACCGCACCCGAGGCATGTGCGATGCCAACGACCCGACCTTCAAGATCGAGCTCGACGGTATGAACAATGCCGACCAGATTCAATGCGTATCCGAGCTGACACGTCAGACAGTCATCAACCATTATCATCAGGATCCCGCCAAATGTATCGCCATGCACAACGCCGTGGAACCCATGTCGCAGGAAGTGCTTGACATGGAGGCCAAGCGAGGCACCGATGAAAAGGTCATCACCTTCCTGGGCCGTATCACGGCACAGAAGGGCTGCGAATACTTCGTTGAGGCTGCCTCACGCTGCTTGCAGAAGGCGCCCAACGCACGTGTCGTGATGGCTGGCAACGGCGACCTGATGGAATCGATGATTCATCTGGTAGCACAGAAGGGACTGGCCGACCGCTTCCACTTCACCGGCTTCCTTCGCGGCAAGCAGGTGTATGAAATGTTCAAGGTCAGCGATGTCTATGTGATGCCTTCGGTATCCGAACCGTTCGGCATCTCTCCACTTGAGGCCATGCAGTGCGGTGTGCCTTCGATCATCTCGAAGCAATCGGGCTGCGGTGAGATCCTCGACTATTGCTTCAAGTGCGACTATTGGGACATCGATGCCATGGCCGACGCCATGTATGCCCTTATTACCTATCCCGAACTTCACAAGTTCATGCAAGAGAAGGGTCGCAACGAGGTTAACCAGATCACTTGGGAGAAGGTAGGCCGCCGCGTTGTTGACGCTTACAAGAGATTATTAGGCTGGTCCTAAACAGCGACCAGGAATATAATTGTTAATTATTAATTATTTTAATTGTTAATTATGAAAACCGTATGTTTGCTGTTTGAGATACATCAGCCTTTCCGTCTGAAGAAATATCGTTTCTACGATATCGGTGCAGACCATTACTATTATGACGATTATGCCAACGAAGAAATCCTGAAGCGCTTGGCATATCAGAGCTATATCCCAGCTTCGAAGATGCTTCTGGAAATGATCGAGGCTTCCGAAAAGAAGTTCAAGGTAGCTTTATCCATCTCGGGTGTAGCCATGGAGCAGTTCGAGATGTATTGCCCCGAGTTCCTCGACTGCGTGCGCGAGCTTGTTGCCACCGGTTGCTGCGAGCTTTGCTGCGAGACCTATTCTCACTCGCTCTCTTCGCTCGTCGATCCCGCGGACTTCAAGTATCAGGTTGACCTCCAGAAGAAGATCATCAGCGACACCTTCCAGTATGATTCGAAGACCTTCGTCAACACGGGCTTCATCTATAACGATGAGATTGGTGCCGAGATCGCCGCTATGGGCTTCAAGGGTGTCGTAACCGAGGGAACCCGTCACGTCCTTGGCTGGAAGTCGCCCAACTATGTTTACTCAACCGCTGCCAAGCAGGATGTGGGCCTGATGTTCCGCAACACCAAGCTCTCTGAGGATATCTGCCTCAACTTCCAGTATGGCCTCGACGCTGGCCAGTACATGGGCTGGATTGCCGATTCACCTGCCGAAGAGAAGGTTTATCTCATCGCCATGAACTTCGATGTCATCGGTGGTATGAATCCCGAGTCGAGCGGAATCTTCAACTTCTTCAAGGCCCTGCCATACTTCGCCGAGCAAAAGGAAATCCGATTTGCCACTCCTGCCGAGTGCTGGGAGAACATCTCACCCATCGCTGTTGCCAACGTTGGTCACCCCATCTCTTGGGACGGCTACGACAAGGACGTCAGCGCGTGGATGGGCAATGACCTTCAGAACGAGGCTATACGTGCCATCTACTCGATCTCCGAGCGTCTCCACATGTCCAACAACGAGATCCTCCGTCAGGACTTCGCTTATCTGCTTTCGGCCGACCACTTCAAGTTCATGTCAACCAAGATGGGTGCCTATGTTCCATTCTCACCATACGACTCCAGCTTCGACGCATTCACCAACTACATGAACATCGTCAGCGACATGGAGATCCGCCTGAAGCAGGAATTCCCCGAGGAGGTAGAGAACGAGGAACTCAACCCGCTGCTTAAGCAGATCAACGAGCAAGGCAAGGTGATTGAGAAACTCCAGGCACAGCTTGAAAAGGCTGAGAAGAAACTTGAGGAAAAGAAAGCTGCTGCCAAGAAGCCAGCCCCCAAGAAGCCTGCTCCCAAGAAACCAGCTGCTAAGAAGGAAGAGAAGTAACACCCCGACTTAGGTTTCTATCCATATATTGCCGAATGGGATACACGCAACACATGTATCCCATTTGGTATATTCCTACTTACGCATACAAAAATGACTGGCGATCGCAAGCTGATACCTCCGCACCTTCGTCGTAGCCTCATGGTGCTCATCATCTTCCTGATGGGTATCAGTGTGGCACGTTTCTTCGTTTTGATGCACCAACAGCAGGAGCGCATCGAAATCCTCGAAGCCCAAGTGAACCAACTGATGGCCGACACAACCCGATTGCGCATTCTGCCCAATGCCACACCCAACTACAGCTACAACCAAAGGAGCAACAGCTACAATCACGCATACAATCGAAATGGTCACAACCACTATCGTCAGGGGTCTTCGACTCCCCGGCAAAGGAACTCACCGAACGATGAACCTTTGCAACCTTCAGGTGAATCAACCGTTACAAACGATAGTGCTGTACAGACCAACGTTACCCAATCCGCTCATTTTTCCCCTCAGACGGAAGAACGCCCACGAAAATTCACCGAGGCACATCTGTTTGACCTCAATACCATCGACAGTCTTACCCTCATCCGAATCCCAGGCATTGCCGAACGAACAGCATCGGTGATACTCAAATATCGCCAACGTTACGGAGGATTCTACAATCCCTGGCAACTGCAGGAATTCCTCACCTGGGATGCCGCTAAAGATTATATGGAGGAATGGTGCACAATTTGGTTCACAGCCGACGCCTCTCGACTTCGCTTCATTCATGTCAATGATGCTACTGTTTCCGAACTCCAACGACACCCTTATATCTCGCACGAACAGGCTGTCGAAATAGTTCGTTACCGCACACGTCATAAGCGAATCGCTTCTATTGTTGAGCTCCAACAACTTAGCACGTTCTCGTCCGAGCAAATTCAGCAGATTCTCCCTTATCTGACATTCAAATAAACTCCACAGAACAAAACCGTATGGGAGAAAAAGAAAAACCAACCACCTTTCGATGATTGGTTTTGTGTAGCGCCTACGGGACTCGAACCCGTGTACCCGGCGTGAGAGGCCGGTATCCTAACCGCTAGATGAAAGCGCCATATAGGCTTTGAAAAAGCTGGGTGGGTAGTGGGACTCGAACCCACGACATACAGAACCACAATCTGTCGCTCTAACCAACTGAACTATACCCACCATATAGGCTAAATCTTGATTAGCGGGTGCAAAGATAAAGGAATTTCTTGAAATTCCCAAATATTTCGATGAAAAAATGTATGATTTTAGTTTACACTGAGCAATATCGGCACTTTTTCGCCCATTTTTGCATCTTTTAGGTGACAAAATTTGCATTTCTCGCAACTTCTTCCTATCTTTGCCCCGATAAAAACCCACGCAACCTCTTAACCCCTCTTAACCCTTCATAACCCCCTCTTAACCCCTCTTAACCACAAATAAAAACAACTATGGATCTGTTTGAGCAAATCAGCGAAGGCATCAAAAATGCCATGAAGGAGCGCGATGCAGTGCGCCGCGATACGCTCCGCAATGTGAAGAAAGAGTTTATCGAAGCCAAGACCGCAGGTGGTTCGAATGGCGAACTATCTGACAGCGACGCCCTCAAGATCATCGCCAAGATGGTGAAGAAGGGCAAGGATGCTGCCGAACAATTCATCGCAGGAGGCCGTCAAGACCTCGCTGACGAGGAGCTGGCACAAGTCAAGATAATGGAGGAGTTCCTTCCCAAAGCTCTCTCGGCTGAAGAAATAGGCGAGAAGATCAGGGCCATCATTACAGAGATAGGTGCTACCAGCCCCAAGGACATGGGTCGCGTAATGAAGGCTGCCACCGCCAAACTCGCCGGCATGGCCGACGGCAAAGCCATTTCGGCAGCAGTGAAGGATCTTCTCAGCAAACTCGGATGAGAACAGTCACCCAACGCGTCAGCCATGCCTCAGTGACCATCGACAACGAGATGCGCTGCAGCATCGGCCAAGGTCTGATGGTGCTCGTCGGCTTCGAGGCTGCCGACACGACTGAAGACATCGAATGGATGGCCCGCAAACTGTTAGCGCTGCGCATCTTCGACGACGAAAAGGGCGTGATGAACCGCTCGGTAATGGATGTCGGTGGCGAGATTTGCATTGTCTCGCAGTTCACCCTCCATGCTCTCACCGCCAAAGGCAATCGTCCCGCCTATATCCGTGCAGCAGGACGCGACATCGCCATTCCCCTCTATGAGAAGTTTGTCCAAACTATGCAGCAAGGACTTGGTCGGCCTGTAGCCACCGGCATCTTTGGCGCCTACATGCAGGTCGAACTGGTCAACGACGGACCCGTCACCATCATCATCGACTCTAAAAACAAAGAATAACAATTCGAACTTTTCAGACCCCCTCTTAACCCTCACCCTTATGACAGACAAATATCTTGACACCCTCAACAAGTACGACGTGAACCTCAGCGACGAGGAGATCGTCAACGAAGTGAAGCAAATTGTCACCGAGAACTTTGATGTCAACAACACCATCGACGTTCTCAAGTTCAGCCTCGGCTGCATCGACCTCACCAGTCTCAACCCCACCGACAGCGAGGAACGTATTACCGAATTCACCAAGCGCGTCAACGACTTCGAGGAGAAATATCCCGAGCTCGACAATGTCGCTTCAATCTGTGTTTATCCAAACTTTGCTGAAGTCGTTTCCACCAACCTCGACGTTTCTGAAGTCGATACCACCGTTGTAGCTGGAGGATTCCCCTCAAGCCAGACATTTGACGAAATCAAAGTGGCAGAAATATCACTCGCCCTTGCCGGCGGAGCCGACGAGGTGGATATCGTCATCAACGTGGGTCAGATGCTGCAAGGCGACTACGAGAGCATGTGCGACACCATTCAGGAGTGCAAGGCAGCATGCCGCGACAAGATCTTCAAGGTGATTCTGGAGACAGGTGCCCTCAAGAGTGCATCACTCATCGCCAAGGCTTCTATCCTGGCCATGTATTCGGGAGCTGACTTCATCAAGACATCAACAGGTAAGATCAGCGTAGCTGCCACACCCGAAGCAGCACTCGTGATGTGCAAGATGATTAAGGCTTACTATGAGCAGACAGGCAACAAGGTAGGTTTCAAGGTGGCTGGTGGTGTACGCACCCCCGAGGACGCCGTGATTTACTACAGCATCGTCAAGGCAGTGCTTGGCGAGGAATGGCTTACCAAGGACCTCTACCGCATCGGTGCATCCAGTGCAGCTAACAACCTGCTTTCGGCAATTATCGGTCAACCTGTAAAGCACTTCTTGTAACACTCCTCCACCGCCAGGTCAGATAGGCTCCACGCATCAGCAGATAGAGCAGGAAGCTTATCCACAAGGCATCGTTGGCATCTGCCAACAAATGGCTCAAAACATAACGCGCCACGAAGAAACAGACAGTACCGATCAGGAGCGATCGGAACATCTCGCGCGTCGCCGTGGCTCCAATGTAAATGCCATCCCAAAAGAATGCGGCCATGCCGCATAGCGGAATAGCTGCCGCCCAAGGCAGATAAGGCAATGCCGCCTCCACGACAAGGGTATCGTCGGTCAGCAGACCGATGATGCCCTTTCCTAATATTATATATAATAATGTGAAGAGCAACAGTACTCCACCGCCCCAGGAGAACAACCGCTTTACAACTTCATTCACCCGGGCCAAGCCATGACTACCCTCAGTCTGGGCAAGTCCGAAATACTTCCCGACCAAAGCCTCTCCTGCCAAAGCAAAGCCATCGCTGAAATAGCTGAACAATGTGAAGAGTTGCATCAGCAAAGCATTCACCGCAAGTAACGTATCGCCCATGCGTGCGCCAAAGGCTGTAAATGCGGTAGTCACGGCTATCAGACAAATCATTCGAAAGAAGATATCCCTATTTACGGTGAAAAACTGTTGATAACTTAGTGTATAATCCTTTGATTTGTCAACATTCACCTGTTCAAAACCTGCAGATGACGGTTTATCAACAATTTTTGTGAACAACTCTGTTGACAACTTTAACTGATGTCGACACCAGCATACAGCAGCACCGACACCAGCATATTCTGCAATCACCGTTCCCAAAGCAACGCCTTTGACACCCAGTCCGACATGAAACACCAATAGATAGCTTGCCGCGATATTCAGCAGGTTCTGCCCCACGGCGATATATAGGGGATAGCGGGAATTCTGATTACCGACGAGCCAACCATTCATTGCAAAAAGGGCCAAAACGGCAGGAGCCGCCCAAATCCTCACACGGAAATAATGCAAAGCCAAGTCCCACACCTGATCGGTAGGGGCGATGATGATATGCGAAATCCACTCCATGGGTCGTTGAATGGCAAAGATGACGATACCACACAGCAAGGATACAGTGAGTCCCATGCGCAAGACCTTCCTGATCGAAACAAGGTCATGCCGTCCGAAGGCCTGGGCTGTAAGTCCGCTCGACCCCATTCGGAGGAAGTTGAAAAGCCAATAGACCATATTGAAGATCAGTCCTCCCACAGCAATGGCTCCGATAGCCGCCTCGTTATTGAGGTGGCCGACGATAGCAAGATCGACGATACCAAGCAGAGGTACCGTGATATTTGTGACGATACTGGGGAGTGCGATTCGAAGTATCTCTCGATTCATTGCTTAACGAAATTAATAAAGGGTTGTTTGGCAATATGCGCTGCAAAGGTACATATTTTTCTTCAAAAAAGAAGCATCGATGAGTTTTTTTTCGAAAGAAAATGGAAAGGACCAAGACTTTCACAAGTCCTGATCCTCAATACGTATAGATAAACACACACAAATTACATGAAAAGCCAAACTTAATAACCAATTATTCTTTATAATCTTATATTTTTCCTTTCATTTGCGCTGCAAAGGTACGCACTTTTTCCAAATCCTGCAATAGCAGTGATTTCAAATATAAATCTCAACCTCCACAAACCACGCTCATTATCAACATATTGAACAATTTTACACCCTAAATAAATATAGTCTTCATAGAAATCCTAAAAAAAACAGCAACCACGGCTATTCAGATAGCCACAGCAGCCCCAATTCACAAACAAACATTGCAAAATGCCACGTTTTACTATAATTATAGCGATTATTTGTTCAAATTCTTGGTAAAACCTATAAAAATGCGTATCTTTGCGCCCACTTTCAGCGCATTCTCTTCTCTTTGCGCACTCAAAAAAACGAAACTGAAACAAAATATATAACATTAGAAAGAAATGAGAGTAGCTATTGTTGGTGCCAGTGGCGCCGTAGGCCAAGAATTCCTTCGCGTACTTGATGAGCGCAATTTTCCCATTGACGAACTTCTGTTGTTCGGCTCAAGCCGTTCTGCAGGCCGCACCTATACCTTCCGTGGCAAGGACATCGTTGTCAAGGAACTGAAGCACGACACCGAGGACTTCAAGGGTGTAGATATCGCTTTCACCTCGGCAGGTGGCGGCACCTCCAAGGAGTTTGCAGCCGACATCACAAAATACGGTGCCGTGATGATCGACAATTCATCGGCCTTCCGCATGGATCCCGAGGTGCCTCTCGTTGTGCCCGAGTGCAACGCTGCTGATGCACTCGTCCGCCCCAAAGGCATCATCTCGAATCCCAACTGCACCACCATCATGATGGTTGTGGTCCTGCAGTGCATCGAGAACATCAGTCACATCAAGAAGATCCGCGTAGCCTCCTACCAAGCCGCTTCTGGAGCAGGTGCTGCTGCCATGAAGGAACTCGAGACCCAGTATCGCCAATTGCTTAATGGCGAACCTGTCACCGTCGATAAGTTTGCCTATCAGCTTGCCTACAACGTCATTCCTCAGATTGATGTCTTCACCGAGAACGGTTACACCAAAGAGGAGATGAAGATGTACAACGAAACCCGAAAGATCATGCACACCGATGCAATGTGCTCAGCCACCTGCGTGCGTGTTCCATCGCTGCGCAGCCACTCCGAAGCAGTCTGGGTTGAGACCGAAGAACCAGTAAGCATTGAAGCGTTCAAAGAGGCAATCCGCAAGGGCGAAGGCGTACAGCTCATGGATAACCCTGAGAAGAAGGAGTATCCGATGCCGCTTTTCCTTGCCGGCAAGGACGATGTATATGTGGGACGCATCCGCAAGGATTTGGCCGACGATCATGGTCTCTCGTTCTGGCTCGTTGGTGACCAGATCAAGAAGGGAGCTGCCCTCAACGCCGTCCAGATTGCCGAATGGCTCATCGCAAACAACGGACTCAAAAAGTAAAAACTGAAACTGCCTGGCTGGATTTTTCCAGTCAGGCTTTTTTTCTATTTTCGCCGCATAACCTTTTTTGGCCAAGATTGGTTATTCTTCAGTGAAAGTATGACCTTTCTTGGCCAAGATTGGTTATGCCCCGATAGGATAAAGCACTCTGTCGCCCGTCGTAATGCTTGCTACGATTGAAGAATGACCTTTCTTGGCCAAGATTGGTTATACTCCGACTGGATAGAGCACTCTGTCGGCCGTCATAATGCTTGCTACGATTGAAGAATGACCAATCCTGGTTATGATTGGTTATTCTTCTTCAGGTCCATGACCTTTCTTGGCCAAGATTGGTTATACTCCGATCGGATGGAGCACTCTGTCGGCCGTCATAATGCTTGTTACGACTGAAGAATGACCAATCTTGGCCAAGATTGGGTATCCTTCTTCGGGAGCATGGCCTTTTTCGGCCAAGATTGGTCATAGTGGAAATCAGAATCAATCTTTTGATTTCATGAACAGTCTTTCCGACAAAAATGATGCACACTTTTGGTAATAATGTGCATCATCTACGTTCCAAAAATATCAAAAACCAGCATTTTGAAGGGATAACCCGCTGAATTTCGTATCAATCGCTTTGCAGGCTCGTTTTTTTTCCATACCTTTGCATCGTTTTATTACAACAATTATGTAGAATACATAAGACAAAGCGTTTACAAAGAAACAACAAATATATACATTATCATTTATGGCACTAAAGATTATTGTACTTGCCAAACAGGTACCAGATACCCGCAACGTGGGTCCTGATGCCATGACTCCCGATGGCACTGTGAATCGTGCTGCCCTTCCTGCAGTCTTCAATCCCGACGACCTCAATGCGCTTGAGCAGGCTCTACGCCTCAAGGAGCAGTTCCCCGGCTCCACCGTTTCGGTCGTTACCATGGGTCTTCCCAAGTCGGCCGAGGTGATTCGCGAAGCGCTCTATCGCGGCGCCGATGCCGGTTATGTCATCACTGATCGCTGTCTCGGTGGTGCCGACACTCTTGCCACTTCGTACACCATCGCCCAAGCCATCCGCAAGATTGGCGGATTCGACATCATCCTTGGTGGTCGTCAGGCTATCGACGGCGATACCGCACAGGTTGGTCCACAAGTAGCCGAAAAACTCGGTTTGACACAAGTGACCTACGCGGAGGAAATCCTCAACCTTGACCCCGAAGCCAAGAAGGTGGTCATCAAGCGCCATATCGATGGCGGTGTCGAGACTGTTGAAGCGCCACTACCACTCGTCGTAACGGTGAATGGTTCGGCTGCTCCTTGCCGTCCACGCAACGCCAAGCGCGTCATGAAGTATAAGAACGCCACAGCTCCTGCCGAGCGCAAGCCCGAACAGGCCGAAGCTATCGCAGCAGCTATTGCTGCCAAGCCATACCTCAACATCACCCAATGGGGTGCCGCCGACATCAATGCAGACATGAAGCAGGTGGGCAAGATCGGTTCTCCGACCAACGTGAAGACTGTGAAGAACATTGTCTTCAAGGCCAAGGAGAGCAAAACCCTCACCAGCAGCGATGCCGATGTAGAGGGACTGATTGTAGAATTGTTGAACGATAAGATTATTGGCTAAATATGAACAGTGTATTTGTATATTGCGAAATCGAAGGCAAGACTGTCAAGGACGTCAGCCTCGAACTCTTGACCAAGGGTCGCAAGCTCGCCAATACTCTTGGCGTTCAGTTGGAGTGCGTCTGCGCCGGCTCGGGCCTTGACGGCATAGAGAACCAGGTGATGAAGTATGGCGTTGACCGCGTACACGTCTTCGACGCTCCAGGTCTCTTCCCCTATACTTCCAATCCTCACACCGCCATCCTTGTAAACCTCTTCAAGGAGGAGGATCCGCAGATCTGCCTCATGGGCGCTGATGTTGTGGGTCGTGACCTCGGTCCTCGTGTTTCGTCGGCTCTCTTCAGTGGCCTTACTGCCGACTGCACCGAGCTCGAGATTGGCGAATTCGACATGAATGTCGGTTTCGACGAGAACATGAAACCCATCACCAAGCATTACGAGAACAAGCTCTATCAGATCCGTCCTGCTTTCGGCGGCAACATCGTTGCTACCATCGTCAACCCCGAGCATCGTCCACAGATGGCTACCGTGCGTGAGGGTGTGATGAAGAAGGAGGTGCTCGACGAGAACTATAAGGGCGAAGTGATTCGTCACGACGTGGCCAAGTATGTTCCTGAGACCGAATATGTGGTACGTGTCCTCGACCGTCATGTCGAGAAGGCCAAGCACAACCTCAAAGGCGCATCCATCATCGTTTCAGGTGGCTACGGCATGGGTTCGAAGGAGAACTTCGACATGCTATTCGACCTGGCCAAGGAGATTCATGCCGAAGTAGGTGCCAGCCGTGCTGCTGTCGATGCCGGCTTCGTTGATCATGACCGTCAGATTGGCCAGACCGGTGTCACCGTCCGTCCGAAGGTATATATCGCCTGCGGCATTTCAGGCCAGATCCAGCACATCGCCGGTATGCAGGAGTCGGGCATCATCATTTCGATCAACAATGACCCCAATGCTCCTATCAACACCATCGCCGACTATGTCATCAACGGCACCGTCGAGGAGGTTATTCCTAAGATGATCAAATATTATAAGAAGAATTCGAAATAAGATGAAAGTATTAGACTATTTACTCATCGTTGTCATCGTGGCTTTCCTGATCGCCAGTTATATAACCGGCAGTGCTGAAGGAAAGGCTGGATGGAATATTCTGGCAGTTCTGTGTGCCGCATGGTTCGGCAGCCGCATCGGTGGGAGAACATATAAGAAAAATCACGAAAACTAATAAGGAATTATGGCAAATTTCTATACAGATCATCCCGAGCTTAAGTTTGAGCTTGAGAATAACCCTCTGATGAAGCGTATCGTCGAGCTCAAGGAGCGCAACTTTGCCGACAAGGATGCCTACGACTACGCCCCACAGGACTTTGAGGATGCTCTCGATTCATACGATCGCGTCTGCGAACTTACAGGCGACATCTGCGCCAACATCATCGCACCCAATGCCGAGGCTGTTGATGCCGAAGGCCCTCACTGTGAGAATGGCCGAGTGCGTTACGCTTCGAAGACCTACGAGAACCTTGATGCCACGGTGAAGGCAGGCCTTTGCGGCGTCACTATGCCTCGTCGCTACGGTGGTCTCAACCTCCCCAGCACAGCCTACACCATCATCAACGAGATGATTGCTTCGGCCGATGCAGGCTTCGAGAACATCTGGTCGCTGCAGGACTGCATCGAGACACTCTATGAGTTTGGTGACGAAGACCAGCGCCAGCGTTTCGTGCCACGTGTTTGTGCCGGCGAGACCATGTCGATGGATCTCACTGAGCCTGATGCTGGTTCCGACCTGCAATCAGTAATGCTCAAGGCAACTTGGAGCGAAGAGGACAACTGCTGGCTCTTGAATGGCTGCAAGCGATTCATCACCAATGGTGACTCCGATATCCACCTCGTGCTTGCTCGTTCGGAGGAGGGCACCAAGGACGGTCGCGGCTTGTCGATGTTCATCTACGACAAGCGCCAAGGTGGCGTCAACGTACGCCGCATCGAGAACAAGCTCGGCATCCACGGTTCACCGACCTGCGAGCTCGTCTATAAGAACGCTCATGCCGAGCTTTGCGGTAGCCGCAAGCTGGGTCTCATCAAGTATGTGATGGCCTTGATGAACGGTGCACGCCTTGGTATCGCCGCTCAGTCGGTCGGCATCTCGGCAGCCGCATACGAGGAAGGATTGGCATACGCCAAGGACCGCCGTCAGTTCGGCAAGGAGATCATTAACTTTCCCGCCGTCTATGACATGCTGGCCATCATGAAGGCCAAACTCGACGCTGGCCGTGCCCTGCTCTATCAAACTGCACGCTACGTCGATATCTACAAGTGTCTTGAGGATATCGAGCGTGAGCGCAAACTTACTCCCGACGAAAAGAAGGAACTCAAGAAGTACAGCAAACTCGCCGATAGCTTCACACCACTGGCCAAGGGCATGAACTCGGAGTATGCCAACCAGAACTCCTACGATTGCATCCAGATCCATGGTGGTTCGGGCTTCATGCTCGAGTATGCCTGCCAGCGCCTCTACCGCGACGCACGCATCACCTCCATCTACGAAGGCACCACACAGCTCCAGACCGTCGCTGCCATCCGCTATGTCACCAATGGTTTCTATGGTGAGGTCGTCAACGACCTCCTTGCCGAAACCGAGATAGCCGAGCAGTATGCCGGCCTCAAGGAGCGCGTTGTGAAGATGGCCGAGAAGTACAATACCGCTGTCGCCAAGGTCGTTGACCTGAAGGATGACGAGTTCAAGGACTTCTGCTCACGTCACCTCTACGAGATGGCCGCCCTCACCGTGATGGGCATCCTCATCCTTCGCAATGCAACCCAGAGCCCTGAGCTCTTCGAGAAGAGTGCCAAGGTATTTGTGCGTTACGCTGCTGCCGAAGTTGAGAAGCACGCCGACTTTGTGGCTGACGCTCAGCCCGCCGACCTTGAGAACTATCGCAAGTAATACATGAACTGGCTTAACGAGTTATTCACACTTCATTCTCCGATACAGGCTACCGTTGTGTTGGCCTGTATCATTGCTTTGGGCACAGCTCTGGGCAAAATCAGAGTGGCTGGTATTTCTTTGGGCGCGACATTCGTATTCTTTGTGGGCATCATGGCTGGAAGCCTTGGCTTCTCCATCGACCCGCAGATGCTGCATTTTGCCCAAAGTTTCGGTTTGGTGCTCTTTGTCTATGAGGTCGGCCTGCAGGTCGGCCCAGGTTTCTTTGCCACTTTCAAGGGTGAAGGTGTACGACTCAATGTCATCAGCACGGCCAACGTCCTATTGGGTACAGCTTTGGCTGTCGCACTGGCCTTCGCATGCAATGTACCTATGGCCGACATGGCAGGCATCCTGAGCGGTGCCGTCACAAACACGCCCGCACTCGCTGCAGCACAACAGACGCTCACGCAACTCGGCATAGACTCGCGAAGCTCGGCCCTGGGTTGTGCGGTAACTTATCCGTTGGGTGTTGTCGGTGTTATCCTTGCGATGGCATTCCTCAACAAGTTACGCATCGCACAGTTGGCCAATCACCTGCCACAAGACGATGGTAAGGAACCTTATTTTGCGACCTTCCAGGTTAAGAACCCTGCCCTCTCCGAGCAAAAGCTGAAGGATGTTGTGAACTTGACGCCTGCCAAGTTCATCGTGTCACGCATCTGGCGTGATGCCGACACGACACTCAGTCCTGTAGGCGATACGAGCCTTCAAGCCGACGACCGCCTGATGGTCGTCACGGAGGAACAGTATATCCCGCAGCTCACCGTGCTCTTTGGCCTGCAGGACAAGAGCCAGGATTGGAATCGAAAGGATGTCGATTGGGATCATCTCGACGGACAGCTCATCTCGAAGAAGATCATCGTTACACAAAGTTCGGCCAACGGCCGCAAACTCGGCTCGCTGCGCCTTCACAAACGCTATCGTCTCAACGTGAGTCGCGTGGGACGCATGGGCCTCAACCTGCTGGCTACACCAAACCTCGTTCTGCAATACGGAGACCGTCTCACTGTAGTAGGTCGTGCTGAGGACATCGCTAAAGCTCAGGATGAACTTGGCAACGCCCATCAAACACTTCAGGACCCCAATCTCGCGTCCATCTTCGTGGGAATCACTCTCGGTTTGGCCTTGGGTTGCATTCCCATCTTCGTGCCGGGTGTTACCATGCCCGTACGGCTCGGACTGGCAGGCGGTCCCATTATCGCAGGCATCTTGATGGGGGCATACGGAGCACGGTTGCACCTGCGTACCTATACTACACGCTCAGCTAACCTGATGCTTCGCGGTGTCGGTCTTTCGCTCTACCTCGCTTGTCTGGGTTTAGACTCCGGAGCCGACTTCATCAACACGATGCTACGTCCCGAAGGCGCTCTCTGGATTGGTCTGGGCTTCCTCATCACTATCATCCCCGTAGTGCTCATTGCCCTCTGGTGTCTCAAATGGGGCAAGATGGACCTCGGCACCATCTATGGTACGCTCTGCGGCAGTATGGCCAACCCGATGGCTCTTACCTATGCCAACGACAGCGTGGAAGGCGATGCTCCAGCTGTCAGCTATGCCACCGTCTATCCATTAGGCATGTTCCTCCGCGTCATCATCATCCAGGTGCTTCTCCTTTTCCTATTATAAAATCACAATCTGATACCGTGCCTCGAAAGTTTCCGATGGTGCAAGAGTCTGTATCCAGTCCTTCTCCTCGTAGGTGCCGGCATAATGTACGCGGTCGCATCGTCCATACCACGGTTCAAGGCATACGAATGGTGCATTCTTGCCTGGAGGCGACCACAGGCCCATGAGGGGAGCCTCACTCTTGAGGGTAAGATACGGTTTGCGGTTAGCATCGCACAGTGTCACGACAGGCACCTGTCCGTTCTCGAAAATCAGCGCATCCCGATTGAAGCTCGATGTAGTGATGGGCAGATAACCGCCTGTCTCAGTCTCGACCGTCGCGCTTTGTGCTGGATCAACGCATCCCTTCTCGGTGATGATGCTCTTTCGCAGGTTGGCAGCATCTGAGCCAAGTTTGAAGAAACCTCGATTGGTGCTTTGTGCCAAAACTTCGTTCTGACGAACCACACCCGCTGCCACGTCTTCATTGCTCAGCAAGGGCCAATAGAAAGCGGGATGAGCACCGATCTGGAACTTCATCTCGTTCACCTTGTCGGGATTGATAACACGCCAGATTACTTCGACACCACGCCCAACCAGTCGATAGCCGATCTCAAGACGGAAGGTGTATGGATACTTCTGTAGAGTCTCCTCATTCGACTCAAGCACAAACATCAGTTGGGGATTGCCTACGCTGTCGGGAGCATCGCTGAGAAGCGTGAAGTCCATATCGCGGGCAAAACCGTGCTGGCCCAAATGATAAGTGCGTGGCTCTGCATCTGATGCAGCACCTGGCCCTGCACTGCGGTATTCTCCGTTCCAAACAGAGCCTACAATGGGAAAAAGAACGGGCGAATGCCGTTTCCAGAAAGCAGGATCGGCCTGCCAGAGATATTCGCGACCTGTGGCATTCAATACGAGCGACGACAACTCGGCTCCGTGCTCTGCCACCCGAATGGTGATGATTCCGTTAGTAATGGTTTTCATAATGAGGTATTTTTCTGTTTGACGTTGCAAAGATACAGATTTATTTCGTCAAATGCAATAATATGGCATCGTTTTTTGCTTTTTATAAAAATTTACCCTATCTTTGCCCACATAAAACCGAAGAAAATGAACCTACCAAATCAAACCAACGGCTCCATAACTCTTCATGCAAGTCTCCCTTACCGAGAGATTCATCCGCCCAAGAACTATATATATTATAAGGTACGCGTGACAGGAGGCTTAGGCGGAGATGTCGAAGCAGATATCGTCAAACAGCGCGCCAACTGTATCAAGGTCCTTGCCAACCTGCTGCAGGTAAGCATCATGCATCAACACGTCGCACTCTATCTGGTACGCTTCGAAGGAGGAAATTCGGCCGACACGATACCTGCCCATGCAGAAGCCCTTGTTGCCATCCCCTCCGAAATGGATCAGGAGTTCAAGGACATCATGATCCAAGGTTCCTGCGCACTTCAGGCACAATATGGAGTGACCGATCCCGATGTAGAAGTGCTGCTCGACACCGCCGTTTGGCATGGAACCATCATAGACGAGCTATCTACGCGTTGCCTCCTCGCCGATATCAACGCCATTCCAACAGGCCCACTTGAGATGCGCACCGACATCGTCGGCACTGCTATGACCAGCAACAGCATCGGCTGCGTCAAGATGAATCACACCGTCTCATGCTTCGAAATCACGAATGTCTGCCACAGCTTCAAGGATGATGACCTGAACCTTCTTGTTACCAAGATACGTCAGATATTGGAGGTTAGTGGGGCAGAAATAAAACGTCGTTAAGAAATTGATAGGGATTGATAAAAAGATATAAATTATGAACAATATGACAAAACTATCTTCTTCACTTCGTCTTCTCCTCACCAGCATCTGTTTGATGATGGGAACATCTTTCGCTTTTGCCCAAGGCGAAATCGAACTGGTGAAACTCCGTCATCCTACCACAGGCATCGAAATGACGGCCATCAATTATGGTGCACGTGTTGTAAGCCTCACGCCCTTCGGCACCGATGTTGTGCTTGGATACGACCAGCTGGACCAATACGTCGAGACACGCCAAAACTTTGGAGCTGTCGTGGGTCGATACATCGGACGTATCATCGACGGCCATCTCGAGATTGATGGACACACTTACGAATTGCAGAAGCAAGGAAGCGGTGACTGCGGCCATGGCGGCAATCCCAACTTCGGTGCACGATATTGGAACATCACCGCTTTGACCGACACCACCGTAACGATGCGCTACGTCTCGCCCGACGGCGAAAACGGATTCCCAGGCGAACTCACTCTCGACGTGACCTACACCCTACTACCCAATGCCCTGCGTATCGACTACCAGGCCACGACCAGCAAGCCTACAGTTCTCAATCCCTGCAACCACTCGTTCTTCAACCTTTCGGGCGATTTGGGCTGTGACGTGCTCGACGAAGCGCTTTGGATCGACAGCGACAGCATCGCCCTCTACGACGAGAACAAGCGTGTCTATGGTAAGCTCGGTGCCGTAGCCGACACGCCATTCGACTTCAATGAGCCCCGATCCATTGGCTATCGCATTGACGACGACAACTTTCAGCTCGGCGTGACGGGCGGGTACGACCATTGTTATCAGCTCAACAACTATCTGCGTCATAAGCAGCACTCCTGCAGTAGAGGATGCTGCGACAACAAATGCAGCGACGAGGCATTGCTCCGCGCTCCAGTGGCATGGCTCCACGACAATGAAACTGGCCTCACCATGGAAGTCTATACCACAGAACCCGCCATGCAAATCTACACGGCCAATGGTCACAAGGGGAACTTGATAGGCAAGGAGGGTAAGCTCTACAACCGTCGCAATGCCATCTGCTTCGAGACGATGCACTTCCCCGACTCTCCTAATCAGCCACACTGGCCCTCCACCCTGCTTCGTCCTGGCGAGACCTTCAGCAGCACTACGATTTATAAATTCTACAAAGACTAAATGGACATCAACGTGCTGCTCTCCCAGATGACTATCCTCTTCATGGTGGTCATCGCTGGATATATCTGCGGACGAACACGCCTCATGACGGCACCTCTGAGCAAAGGGTTGTCGGGCCTTATCGTCAACCTCACCTGTCCTTGTCTTGTGCTGGCCAGCACGATGGGAGAAGCGATGCCCGATCGACGTCTTATCATCCCTCTGCTCATCGTAGGCACAGCCACCTATGCTATACTTTTGCCCGTCAGTGCCTACCTGCCCCGTCTGTGGGGATGTCAGGATCCCGAGCGTGGACTGCATAGCTTCATGCTCACCTTCGGCAACGTCGGCTTCATCGGATATCCTGTCGTGGCATCAGTCTTTGGACCGGAAGCTGTCTTCTATGCAGCCATCCTCAACGTTCCCAACACGATTGCAGTTTTCGTATGGGGCGCACGCTTCATCGCAGGTCGAGACGTGAGTGGCTCGCTTCTCAGCCGACTTGTCACACCCGCCATGATCGGCACTTACCTCAGT
>JAFYZW010000131.1 GCA_017548545.1 Bacteroidales bacterium
CCATTGTCATGATCGGTAACGATGCCGCGCAGGGTGACAAGCACGCTGTCTTGCGCCACGAGGGAGCAAGGCAACAGGAAAAGAAGTGTCAAAAGTAGATATTGGCGAATCATAGCCTTTTGGATTTAGAAAGGATGGAAAGAGTTTGAGGGGTTTGAGGGGTTTGAGGAGTTTGAGGGGTTAAGAGGGGTTTGAGGGGTTGAGATACTTCGCCAAACCGGTGCGTACCGAGGCGAGACCGAACTCGTCGATATTGAGGTCCTCCAGCGGAACCCACTCAAGGGAAGAGATGTCATCGAGGCCGCCCACTTGAGGATGGCCTTCTACACGCACCTCGAAGAAAAGATCGATGGTGCGGCACATGATGCCCGAATAGGGATAACGATTGGGCAAGCTGAAGAGGTAACGCAAGTTCTCGGGCTTGACCTCCAATCCGGTTTCCTCCCTAATCTCGCGGCACATGCCCTCTTCGGCCGTCTCGTCGAGGTCGAGGAATCCGCCTACCATGTCCCTCGTCCCCTTGGCAGGGTTGTGGGCACGTCGTCCGCAAAGGATTTCGCCTTGGTCGTTGACAATCACGGCGACGGTAGCACCGCGAGGATTGGTGTAATAGGTGAAACCACAATCCTCGCAATGCCGAGCCTGCGGGCCATGCTCCACGAAACGGTTGCTGCCACACAGCGGGCAATAGTGGAAGCGATAGAACGGATGAGTTTCGTCGAACATTTTTTTACTTCTTGAATGTCGAAGACTTCACATAGATGCGATAGTCGCAGATGCTGCCGGGAGCGCCAGCTTCGGCACGAGGCAGATACTGGAAACCGCCGAAGGTGTAGTCCTTGCCCAGGTCAATGATGAGCTGGTGGGGGAAGGCCGACTTGCGGTTAGTGCTCCAATAGGTGCTCTCCTGCAGGTCGAAGATCTTGTCAGCAGTCTGGTTGCCATCGGTGATGTTCTCATCGTCGGCATAGTCGGCCTGCCAAGGCTCGCGGCTCAGACGCTTACCCTGTTCGTCGAGCATATACCACTCGGCGATACAAGCAATGCCCTTGGAAACCTTGCCTTCGGGAGCCTTCGCATCGTGTACATTGAGTGCCTCAATGCAGACGTAACGTCCCGAAACGGGCTGGTCGAAACGAACCTCCTGCCAACCATTGCCGGCAGTGAAGCTTCCTTCCTTCACGGGCTTCTCACCACTGAGGTCGAGGTTCTCGCCCTGCTTGCGATGCGTCTGTGGGCCCTTGAGGTTGAGGCGGTCGATGATGGGCTCCTTCAATCCTTCGGCAACGGGATCATCTGGGCCAACAATATCGACTACGATGATTTCGTTCTCGCCCTTCTTAAGCCAGCAGCCCGGCATATACAATGTCTGCTGAGGACCAATCTGCCAGAAACGACCCATCGGATGACCGTTGACATAAAGCTGACCCTTGCCCCAGGTCTCCAAATTGATGAAGGTATCACCCACCTTGCTAAGCTTGAAGGTGGCACGATAGGCTGCGGCAGGATACTGTTCGGCCTTGGCAAGTGGTTGCCAACGCATGGCCTTCACGGTCTCGTAGTCGTCGCCGATGTTATAGACGGTCCAAAGTGTAGGCTCAACAGTAACAGTAGCCGACGATTCGGCTCCAATCTGATAGATGAACTCCACCTTCTCGGTGATTCCCTTGAAGTCCTTGATGGCGCGTCCGAAGTTGATACGTCCCATGGCCTCCACCAGGATGTCAAGCTGGTCGCCCTTCTTGACTGCCGGCATCTTCATCTCGGTCTCGTGCTCGCGACGATCGAGAGAGCCCACCTTCACACCGTTCACGAAGATCTGCGCATAGTCATGAGGCTCGGTCACACGGAGTACACTGGCCGGGATGTCCTGGTCGAAGGTATAGCGATAGTTGATGCTGCCCCAACCCTGATTGAACTCCTCCATGGTCTTGATACCACTTGTGACCTTACCTGCAGGAAGGTTGTCGAAGATGGGAGCCACCTCGGTGAACTGAATCTTGGGGATGGCAATGGTTGGAATGGCAGCAGGCACCTTGCTCTGCTTCTGTCCGTTCATGTATTTGCTCAACATCGCACGCAGCTCGTAGTACTTGGGCGTGGCCTGACCTGCTTCGTTGATGGGAGCATCGTAATCGTAGCTGGTCACATCGGGAGCGAAGCCAGGACTGTTGGCACCTGCCCAATGGCCCCAGTTGGTGCCACCGTGCGTCATATAGAGCGAGAAGGAGATGCCCTTTGATAACATTTCGTCGAGACCATCGACCATATCCTTCGAGCCACGGGTCTCATGCTTGCCGCCCCACTTGTCGAACCATCCGCTCCAGAACTCCGAGCACATCTTCGGAGCATCGGGACGCAGTTCGCCGAGACGACGGAACTCGTTGTCGATATTGGCACCCGTGCCGAAATTCATCGTCCAAATGAGGTCGTCGAGGCCGTTGTTGGTGAAGTTGCTCGACCAGTCGCACTGGAAAAGCTGCACCTTGTCGAAACCCACCTCACGCAATGCGTCGCGAACAGCACTCACATAAGGCTTATCGACACCATAAGAACCGTATTCGTTCTCGACCTGCACCATGATGATGGGACCTCCCTTGTCGATGGTGAGGTCGGCCACCTGCTCGGCCACCTTCGACTCGAAGATCTTCAGGCGCTCCATGAAATAGGGGTCGAGCTCACGCAGACGGATATCCTTCTTCTTGAGCAGCCACCAGGGCAGACCGCCCATCTCCCATTCGGCACAAACATACGGACCGGGACGAAGGATGATATACATGCCGTTCTTCTGAGCCAACTGGATGAAGGCGCGAAGATCGTTATTCTCGGTGAAGTCGAACACACCCTCCTGCTGCTCATGGATATTCCAGAACACATAGAGACAAAGCGTATTCATGCCGAGTGCCTTGCACATCTGGATGCGGTGTTCCCAATAGGGACGAGGGATGCGTGGATAATGAACCTCGGCAGCCTTGACAACAAATGGTTCTCCATTGAGCAGGAACGTACCCTTGCCAGCCTCGAAAGTGCCGGCGGTCGGGGTCGTCGTCTTTGCGGCAGGAGCTGTCGATGCCTGCATCGGCATTGCAGCACCCAACAAAACTGCAGTGAATAGCGAAGCTATAAAAACATTTTTCATATTGTAAGATAATGTTAGTTTCTAATTTCGCTGCAAATTTACAATATTAAATCGAATTTTCCAAATAATCGTCGATTATTTTATAGATTTTTGCATGTCACCGCTC
>JAFYZW010000132.1 GCA_017548545.1 Bacteroidales bacterium
ATTTAAAAAGGAGAGGACATGTCCATTCATAGTTGTTTGCTCAAAGGGGTTACTGGCAACAAGAGCCAAGGTTTTGTGACACTGCAAATATAGGAAATTTATTTCATCGCACGAAATTTAAAATGCGAAAAAAGTAAAAAATTGCTCATAATTCCCATTTTGTGCATGTTTTGTCACCTCACGCACGTAAAAATCCGCATTTTATGCATGTGTACGCAGCTTGTTCACTTGTCGTGTAGGCTTCACGAACTTGCGATACAGCTTCAGGTAAAGCGGCACGCTTCGATTGATGAGCGTGAACTTGTAGCGTTCGGTCTTGTTCAGGTATTTGTTGACCGAAAGCGGATAGTACGGCAGTGACTTGTAGTCACCTGGGAATACATACAAACCGCAGCGACAAAGATTCGACAATGCTTGCGAGAAGAGATAGGACACTCGATTGATGAAGGTGTAGCGGATAGCCGACTCGATCTGAGTATGCTCCATGGCAAAATTCCACAAGATCTGGCAGATGTTAAGCAGGTCGTCTGTCTTCTTGGGATTCTTGCTGAAGGTGATTGAGACCTGACGCTGATAGAAGTTATAAACGTTGATGTTCTCAAATGCGATACGTCGGGCAAAGAAATAAGCCCTTGGTGTGAACTCCTGGTCTTCGTGGTAAGCGCCTTCAAGGAACTGAAGACCATAGCGCTCAACGAAGCCACGTCGATAGATGGCCGCCCAGGCAGCAGCAGGCATTCCGCACTTGAGCAGGAACTCCTCACCCTTCACCGTTCGTCCGTTCGTCTTGTCGATGATCTTATACGGTTCCGACGTTCCCTTGTCCTCATCTACCATGTTGAGTCCGAAACAGAGCACATCGAGGCGCTCCTTTTCAGCCCTCTCGAGCAGACGTGGTGCGAAACATGACTCTAAACTATCGTCGCCATCCACCCACCAAACATAGTTGCCACGCGCCTTCTTGAAGCCAGCATTGCGTGCAGCACTGAGGCCCTGGTTCTCTTGGTCGATTATTACGACAGGAGCCGTCTTTTCGCCCGACTGGGCTTCACGTGCAAGAAAGTCGTCCAGTACCTGACGTGAGTCGTCGGTTGATCCATCATTCACACAGATGATTTCATAGTCGTCGGGGTCAAGACCCTGATTGCGAACCGATGCCAGACATCTGCCTAGCCACTTAGATATATTATATATAGGTATAATGAAACTGAGTCGCATGGTTTGATTTGTTTAATTGACAAGAATAACAATGTTGTACTGTAATAACGCGAAAAGTCGCATTTTATTGCCTTGACTCCTTACGAAGTTTGTAAAGTTCATAATCTACCAGCATCCGATAACGCAAACCCTGGCGTGTATGCCAGTACCATCCGGGATAACCATCAAGGAAACCGCCCATGAAGATGTACCGGCTGATGAAATAAATGACGGGACGAACGAAGAGAGGACAATGGGCATAGAGCCGCTTGACCCACCGTTTGCGCTCAGCGCTTGTGCCGAACAACCTACCTCGCACTTCGTCTGAACCAGCTTTCTGTCGTTCCATCTGAAGCATATTGCGTGCCTCGCGCTTGGCATAACCCTGGTGTTTGGCCCACCACCAATCGAGGTCGCGAAGATTCCAGTCGGTCTGGTCGCCATTCCAATAGACCGTTTCACCACCCAATACGATAAGGTGTTCATCCATCAGCTTGTCTTCGCAGCGTCCGAATCCTCGACGCACAATCTTGATCTGTGGTGCTGGATACCAGCCCCCATGTTTGAGTGGCCGGCCCATGAAGACGATTTGTTTGTTGACATAGATGCCGTTCACATCGTCGGCAAGCGTCGGCAACTTCTGCTCGGCCAATGCAGCCAGGTTGTCGGTGATGATTTCGTCGGCATCCAATCGCCAGATCCACCGGTTGTCGATGGGAAGGTGATCGATGGCCCAATTGAACTGTTCGGCTTGATAGTTGAAAGGATGCCGGACGACATGGGCCCCGAGCCTTTCGGCTATCTCGCATGTCTTGTCGGTGCTATATGAATCAACCACCCAGACGTCTTTGCACACCTTTCGGGCCGAAAGGATGCAACGCTCTACATGGAGCTCCTCATCTTTGGTGAGTATGATACATGCTATGTCCAACATAAGCCGACAAGAATTCAATTGTCCAATGCCCTGATCACCGAAGCGGGATTGCCGCCCACCACGGTTCGAGGAGCTACATCCTTGACCACACAGGCACATGCACCGACCACTGCGCCTTCGCCAATCATCACTCCCATATTGACGAATGCCCGAGTACCCACCCAAGCACCTTTCGCGACAGTCACGGGTGCAATCTGCAGTCCCTTTCGGGCATTGTTGGTCATGCCCGTCTCGTGTCCTGCCGTGCAAACGTAAGCATATTGAGAGAGGCACGCATCGTCATCGAGCGTCACTCTGGCCTGATTATATACGATGACATGCGGACCGATGCAACTGTGCTTGCCCAGCGTCAACAACCACGGAGCCCAAACCTTGGCCGATGCATATACTTCGGCACTCCAAGCCACATCTGCTCCGAAAAGCTTCAACACAACGATACGCCAAGGACGGAACACCTTGGTGCCGAAAGGACGAAACAGAACGAGACGCACCACGTTCCATACTGCGCGGCGCATCTTGTTACCCAAGGTAACGTGTCCTATCATCTGTTTCGGGTACATAGGTCGAATTGTTTAACCCAGAAATCGCCACTTGAAGTATTCTTTGACCCATCGCCAGGAGATATGCTGTGACTGCACTCCTAGATGCTCGCCTTTGATGATCCGTTGGCTCAAAAGGCGTGCATCTCGTTCTTCTTCCTGCGTGACAATCACCGGTACATCGACAACGGCTATGCAATTGGGGCCCGACTTATAATAGAGCTGGTATTGCAATGCATAGTCAGCAGCCAAGGGATAGTCGAGGTCGAACCAGCAAACGTCAGCACGAATGAAACTCGATGCCACCCCGAAAGCCGGCTCCTTCGGGATCACCGAAACCGATTTGGCAGATTCCAAGCTGGCATCTCCACCCATCAGCTTCTCCTTCAACACACCGCCACCGATCATCTTAAG
>JAFYZW010000133.1 GCA_017548545.1 Bacteroidales bacterium
ATACCACCATGAAGATTAAGAATCTTGCAGCTTCGATGCTGCTCCTGCTTACACAACCCGTGATGGCTCAGCAACTTGTGCTGAATGCCGACAATGTAGATGAAGTACTCAAGGCGATGACGCTTGAGGAGAAAGCCACTCTTTGCGTAGGTTACAGCATCGCACAGGCTACCGAGCAACTGAATGGAGTGCTGGGCGCCCATGCCGACCTTGTCCCGGGTGCCGCCGGTGCCACCCGTGCCATCCCTCGCCTCGGTATTCCCTCGACCGTTCTTGCCGACGGTCCTGCCGGTGTGCGTATCCGTCCGACACGCGAAGGCGATCCCAACACCTATTATGCCACAGGTTTCCCCGTCGGTACCGCATTGGCATGCACTTGGAACCAGGAACTTGTTGAGAGCGTAGGTCATAGCATCGGCAACGAGGTGCTCGAATATGGTTGCGATGTTCTTCTCGCTCCAGGCATGAACATCCATCGTTCGCCACTTTGCGGACGCAATTTCGAGTATTATTCCGAGGATCCGCTGGTAGCAGGCAAGATTGCAGCTGCCTACGTGCGTGGCATCCAGAGCCAGGGCGTCGGTACCAGCATCAAGCATTTCGCCGTCAACTCGCAGGAGACCAACCGCACCTTCGTGGACGAAGTGGTCAGCCAGCGTGCCCTGCGCGAAATCTACCTTAAGGGCTTCGAGATTGCCGTCAAGGAGTCGGATCCCTGGACCGTGATGTCGTCCTACAACCAGGTCAATGGCGAATTCGCCCAGCAGAGCCACGGCCTGCTCACCACCATCCTGCGCGACGAGTGGGGCTTCAAGGGCATCGTGATGACCGACTGGGGTGCCAAGGAAGGCACGGTGAAAGCCGTCATCGCTGGCAATGACCTCATGGAGCCGGGCAACCAGACCGAGATCAACCGCATCATCGAAGGTGTGAACAATGGCACCATCCCCATGGCCGACCTCGATCGCAACGCCCGTCGTATCCTCCAGTACATCGTCCGCACACCTCGTTTCAAGGGCTACAAGTATAGCAACAAGCCCGACCTCAAGGCTCATGCCGAAGTTACCCGTCAGACGGCTACCGAGGGCATGGTATTGCTCAAGAACGATGGCAACGCCCTGCCTATGAAGGACGTGAAGAACGTGGCCGTCTTCGGCATCACCGCCTACGACTTCATCGCAGGTGGCACAGGTTCAGGCGATGTCAACAAGGCTTACACCGTCGATCTGATGCAGGGCATCACCAATGCCGGTCTTGCTGTCACCGACGACCTGAAGAACCTCTACTACGACTACAAGAAGTTCCAGGAGAGCAAGGATGCAGCCGAGTTTGCCAATACATTCCGTTGGGGCAAGCCCGTGCTTCCCGAACTCGAGGTTTCTTCTCGCACCATCTCCAATCAGGCCAAGAAAGCCGACATCGCGTTGGTTTGCCTGGGTCGTCAGGCTGGCGAAGGTGCCGACCGTCATATCGAAAACGACTTCAACCTCACCGAGGTCGAGCGTAACCTCCTCAACGATGTCTGCCTCTACTTCCACCAGGCAGGCAAGAAGGTCATCGTCATTCTCAACATGGGCAATGTCATCGAGACAGCCTCGTGGAAGGGAATGCCCGATGCCATCCTCATGGCATGGCAACCTGGTCAGGAAGGCGGCAACTCGGTGGTCGATGTGCTCACAGGCAAGGCCAATCCTTCGGGCAAGCTCACCATGACCTTCCCCATCGCAGCAAGCGACATCCCCGCGCTTGCCAACTATCCGAACGTAGGCATCCCCGAGCAGCGTGGCTGGCGTAGCCGTGGACCCATCAAGAACACCGACTACACCCTCCATCAGGAAGGAATCTATGTGGGCTATCGATACTTCAACACCAACGATGTTGCTGTTTCCTATCCCTTCGGTTTCGGTCTGAGCTACACCACCTTCGCCTACAGCAAGCCTGTTGTCAAGCCAGGCAAGGATGGTTTCACCGCCACCATCACCATCGCCAACACCGGCAAGGTGGCTGGCAAGGAGGCTGTGCAGCTCTACGTGAGTGCGCCTGACGGCGGCCTTGAGAAGCCCGCCAACGAGCTCAAGGCATTTGCCAAGACGCGTGAACTCCAGCCCGGCGAGAGCCAGACGCTCACCATGACCGTCACTGCCTATGGCCTCTCGTCCTACAACGAAGCCACCCAGGCATGGGAGACCGCTGCTGGCCGCTACACTGTGAAGTTCGGTGCCAGCGTCGAGGACATCCGTGCCACAGCCATCTACACCCAGGCCAAGGCCCAGAGCTTCGCTGGCCACGACGTCTGCAAACCCGATAGAGAACTGTAATCGGCAATAGATACTAAGAATGCCCCTCAATACTGCTTTGAGGGGCATCTTTTGAAAAAAATAAACTGGGTCCTCACTGTGTCACACATCGACCCGAAGGATTTTCTGCACGAAGTGCAATTTTCTGCTGCCATTGAGGCAGCTCATTTTCCGGCCAAGTCTCCGCTATTGGAGCGAGAGACGAGGCCATTTTCACCAAATATCAATGATTGTTTGTTGTTATATAGAAGCGATAATCAGTACATAAGCTTATATATTATGGAGAGGTTTTTGGTTTTTAACACACAGTTCTTTATTTCTGTGATTGCTACATTTTTGTGGATGGAATCCGCAGGAGATGGGCCGAGCGCTCCCCTCTGGTTAATCATTGATACTGTTCCGGTGTTATTGGCGACATTTGTGGTATTTCTCCTTACACTGTGGCTGCGCCGCAATACAAATCGCATCGTGATGAGCTCGTGCATCATTGGTTTTTATTTCCTCATGCGCTACACTTGGATTGTACAATCGGAAGGAGACCTGGTGTTTATAACTTATTTCTTGCTCAATCCTATTCTCCCGGAACTGATTTGCTTGCTTTATTATGTTAAGGAGGAGAAGAAACGCAAGGCATCGTTGAATTAATAATCCCGTGCAGTCTTTTGGGTTGCACGGGATTAATTGTTGTAGTTTTTTAGCTTGTGCTCGTCAATGCCAGTAAGCATTGACAATCATGTTTCATCACTTGGAATAGGAGGGAAGCACGAAATCCTGTGCCTTCAGATATTCGGCACATCTCCGCACACCTTCCATCGAGTCGATCGTGCCGTCATTGCCCTCCATCTCCACCACGTAGTTCTCCAGTCCTGCCACACCAGCATTGCGGAAGATGGCATCGAATCCGACAAATCCGCTTGCTCCCAGTTCATAGATGTCCTTGATGTGGAGCATCTTGAAGCGTCCGGGATATTTCTTGAAGTAATACACCGGACCCTGCTTCGCCATTACCGCCCAGTAGGTGTCCATCTGCCAGAACACGTTCTCGGCATCGGTGTGCTGCATCATATAGTCAATCCATACCTGTCCCTCGACTTTCTGAAACTCATGCGAATGAGTGTGATAGCCATAGCTGAGACCAGCCTCACGGCAACGTCGTCCTATCTCATTGTAGTAGTCGCAGATGGTCTGTCCGTCCTTCAGTGATTTGGGCGTTTCGCCCCACGAGGTGACCACATAATACATTCCCGCTGCCTTATGCGCCTCGATAGCCTGGTCCCACCATTCCAGCGCCTTGGTGAAATCGTGGTTGGCAAGTTCCTCGGCATTCAGGTTGCGATTGACGTGCGACGAGAGGGGCATCAGTCCTGCCTCCTCGCAATCCTGCCTGTATTGCTCGGGCGAGACACCATAGAACTTCCCGTCCTTGTAGTCAGCCGCCTCGATACCCGTGTATCCCATCTCGCTCAACTGCTTGAACACCGATGCATGGTTCTTGGCATACGACTCAGCATCGCCTATCACGTCACGAATGCTATAGAGCTGCAGAGCCATCTCCTTGGGTTCGTTCAGATAGTTTCGCATCCCTTCCAGAAGGTCGTAGGTATCCTCCTTGCCGTCGGAATCTGTCCAGAACTTGAAGATGTCGTGTATGCGCCATTCTCCCTCCTCGCAACAGAACGAGAACTTGCGCTTGACGACCTGTACGCTGCTGTAGAGCGTGAAACTGACTGTCGCCGTTCCTTGCTCCAGGTCCAAGTGTTCAAACTTGATGTCACGAGCCTCTAAGTCGTCAGGGTTAGTGTCTTGCATCTCAGTCCAGTAGTCCTCGTTAAAGAAGCCGATTTCTTCCAGTTCAGCATCCTTTTCCTCAACTGCACGGACAGTCTTGACCCATGTCTGGCAGGCGAAACGCGCGTCATAGTAGTCCCCATGTCCGGCAGCAGCGGCATACAGGTCGTTGATGATACCGGTGATGATGTTCTGTGCCTCCAGTTCCCTCTCGTCGTTGTTGGCAGCCTTTGCGCCGAGAGTGGCACACACGCACATCAGAATGATAGTTGAAACAGATTTATGCATTGTCGTTTTTTATTTATTTGTTGTGCAAAGATAAGGAAATTCGAAGAAACTTCCAAATTTAGGGAGAATTTCTTGCAAATATCAAGTTTTTTTGCGTACTTTGCAGCGAAGTCTTGCATAGGCTGGTTTTATAAATCTAAATAATGACGTATGAAAAAAACACTCTTCGTATTCTTGGCAGTGAGCCTGATGACGGCTCTCGCCTGGGGACAAAGTCCCACAGTTGAAGTTGAAGGAGGCATGTTGCAAGGTGTGCCTTCTGCAGCAAGTGATGTGACCGTTTTCCGTGGTATCCCGTATGCAGCACCTCCTGTCGGCGACCTCCGATGGAAACGTCCGCAGCCCGTTGTGAAGTGGAAAGGTGTGAAGGTAGCCGACACCTTCAGCAATATCTGCTGGCAGCCAGGCAATGCTGTCGGCACCTTCTATGGCAATGAGTTCTATTGGAAGGAGAATACCGTGCAAAGCGAGGACTGCCTGTATCTCAACGTCTGGACACCTGCTCATGCCGTAGGTGATCCGAATTGCAAATTGCCTGTGGCTTTCTGGGTACATGGCGGGGCCTATTTCAACGGCTATGGCCATGAGATTACGATGGATGGCGATGCATGGGCAAAGCGGGGCGTGATACTTGTCACCATCAACTATCGCCTCGGCATCTTCGGATTCCTCGCCCATCCCGAACTGTCGGCCGAGACTGCTGACGGGACATCGGGCAATTACGGCACCTACGACCAGGTGGCTGCCTTGAAGTGGGTACACGATAATATCGCACAGTTCGGAGGCGATCCCGACAACATCACCGTCCTCGGACAGAGTGCAGGCGCTGCCAGCATCAAGAACCTTGTTTCCTCACCCCTGTCGAAAGGCATGATCAGGAATGCCATCATTCAGAGTGGTGGCGGCATCGGTGCTTTCGGCAATTCCGAAAACGGACAGAAGCAGGCCGAGGCTACGGGCAAGGCATTTATGGACAAGTTCGGCTACAACAGCCTGAAGGCCATGCGTGCCGTGCCTGCCGGGAAACTGCTCGAGATATTCAAGGCCGAGGGCATGCAACTCTTCCGTCCCCATCTCGACGGTGTCCTGTTGACTGAGAGCTTCGACGATGCAGCCCGCAACCAGCATCTGGCCGATGCCAGCTACATGATAGGCTGCACATTGGACGACATCCGCCCCATGGGCAAGCAGATCGATGAGTTCTGCTTCCTGCGCGATTCACTCGACCATCGTCCCGCCTATCAGTATCTTTTTGCCCGCAAGCTGCCGGGCACACACGATGGAGCCTTCCATTCTGCCGAACTGTGGTTTATGTTCCACACTTTGGATCGTAGCTGGCGACCCATGACCGAGGCCGACTACAAATTGGCAGATGAGGTGATGGACTGTTGGACGAATTTCGTCAAATACGGCAATCCCAATACGCCAGGCTCAGAGTGTTGGGCACCATTCACCCTTGCCAATCCATACGTCAAGACTTTCAATGTAAAGTCTTGTCATTAACGGGCAAAAGCGAAATGTAATTACTGCCTCCAGAAAATGACAAATCCGTGTAGCTCGTCGAGCTACACGGATTTGTTTTTGAATGATTTGTTCAATCAATCATAGTGGGTGTCAAGATAGGTTACAATCCTTTTACCCAGGTCTCTAATTCCTGTTTGCTGACGCGGTTCAGCAGTTTGCCTTCTTTCCAGGTCACGTTGGGATAAGCGGCTTTGAGGTCTTCGCAGGCTTTCTTGATGCTGCTGCCTCCGGATGTGGCGAAGGGAATGACGGTCTTGCCCTTGAAGTCGTATGCCTCCATAAAGGTGTTGATGATGGTCGGAGCGGTGTACCACCAGATGGGGAAACCGACATAGATGACTTCGTAGTCCTGCATGTTTGCCAACTTGTCCGTGATGGCAGGGCGCGAGTTCTTGTCCTTCATCTCCACAGTTGACCGGCTCTGCTGCTGGAAGGGATAGGACTGGCTAAATGCATGAATGCCATAGAAGAGGCAGCTGATGAGAAGCAGGATGCGGGTCATGACGTGGTTGTGTTGTTTTCTCTTGTTCTTTGTCAAGACGTGGCAAAGATATATATAAAAACGGAAATTCAAACTAATTGGTGTCATTATATATTAAAAATGTGAGTTCTCGCAATTGTTTTATGCAAAAATGCCGTTTCCACACTCGTTTTCAGAGGTATTTTCACGACGATTTTTTTATTCCCTGCATATTTCTTGTTTATGTCCTTTTTTTTAACGAACTTTGCAGCGTCTTTAATATATCCTTATAATAAAATGAAACGATTTCTTGTATTATCCTTAACAATGGTATTAGCTGCTGCCAATTGCGTCTTTGCAGCAGGCGATGAGAAGAACGGACATGCGTATTTCACCAAGGCAGAACTCCCCGACATGACAAAGATACTGCCTCCCTTCCCGGCATTCGAGTCGGCTCGCTTCGTGGCCGACCAGTCGCAGCACCTTTGGGGCAAGCTGATGCGTCTGGACGAGGAACGTGCCGCGCAGGCACAGCGCGACGCCGTATATAGCATGCAGACCATCATCGACGAGTTCGGTCCGCTCTTCGGATTGGAGATCTCCAAGGAGGAAACGCCCGAGATATACAGCATTCTGCAAGATGTGTGTGCATCGTGCGACAGCATCTATTCAGATGCCAAGGCCAATTTCAACCGACAGCGCCCCTACGCCTATTACAACGAGGGTACGCTGATCCCCGAGAAGGAGGAAAAGCACCGCAATGAAGGCTCTTACCCCTCGGGACATACCGTCTTCGGCTGGGCATCGGCACTTCTGCTGGCCGACATCAACCAGTCGACCGAGGCTATGGAGCTGCTTTTGGCCCGAGGCTATGAGTTCGGACAGAGCCGCGTCATTGCCGGCTATCATTGGCAGAGCGACGTCGATGCAGGCCGTATGGCGGGCAGCGTGCTCTATCAGCTCATTCGCAACAATGAGCGCTTCATCCAGCAGCTTGAGCGTGCACGTGCTGAGTTCAAGGCCAAGACCGACCAGACTGTCGGTGTGCACCAAGCTCCCATCATCGAGCACCCTGCCACCCGCGCCTATCGCCTGGACGGCACTCCAGCAACGGACTCCTCCCGTGGCGTTATCATCAAAGGCGGCCAAAAGGTCATGGCGCAGTAAGGGCGACCGATTGGACATCGTTCTGTTTGTAAGCGATTGGCCTACCAAAAACAAAAAACCGTGCAACCCGATGGGCTGCACGGTTTTGTTTTGATGGATTTATCTTCTGCTCGGCGTGGGTCTTGTTTGATGAACAATTCAGACTAGAACCTTATCCCTGCACTGAACTCTACTGTGAAGGGGCGCAGGCAGGGACCACTCATGCAGGTGCCGGCGTATTGCGATGCCTCACTTGGAGTAACCAACTGTGTGCCTTCGATAGTGCCCTGTGCTCCCGTCTGGTTGAGCAGGTTCACTACATCGCAGCCGAAGGTCAGCTTGTTACTGACTTTCCATTCCATGCCGGCGAAGGTTTCCCAATGCCCCTTGAAGAAGAGTGCCTCCTGGATGTTTGCATAGGTCTTCCCAAAGTAACGGAAGCTCATCCATAGCCTCAGATTGGGCTTGTCGAAGGTGTACGAGGGGTCGAGCTCCACCAGCACCTGGGGTATGCCAGCCACGGTATTGCCATTGGCATTCACGCTGCCCACCGAGCCATCGCTGAAGGTTACGCTGGCATCATAGTGCTTGTACTCGGGTCTCTGCAGTGTCAGCAGTGTATGTAGCTTCACACCGTGATAGGGTTCGATTTCGGCCGAGGTGGTCCAGCCCAAGGTGCGGATGTCATAGATCAGCAATACGGTCTTGCTCTCTACGGTGCCTGGTCGGGTGAGCTGCTGCTGTTCAATGTTGTTGCTGCGACTGATCAACGTCACCATCGAAGTAATATCGATCCATGGATTTTGATAATAGACACCCGCTCTCGACAGTAGGGTCAATGCCCGTTGGTATTGCTCATCAGTAGGCCCGGTGCAGGCATATTCGATGATGCGAGGGTGGCGTGTAGCCGTGGTGACGTCGGCCATGGCATGGAGAGCACCTGCCATTCGCACCTTGATCTGAGCGGTGGCGGCGAAGTTCAGCTTGTCCTTCACAATGTGGCTTGGTGCGATGAGGGTGCCGTCAGTATCCCTTGCTCCGATATAAAAGCCATCGAAGCGCTCTTGCGACATCTGGTTCACCGCCATGCGGAACCATTCGGCACGTCCACCCAACATTAGGTTTATGCGAGGTGAGATTTGCCACTGGTCGGTGGTATAGATAGCCAATTTGTTCTCCGATCCCACAGCATATTCTGCCCCCAATGCATTCCATCCGAAGAAGCGTGTCCCATCGCTCTGGGTCAGTATTTGCGGATTGGCCTCTACCGAACCCATCCATGACAGATTGGAGGAATGATAATCCAGGTCATAATACCACTCGCTCACACCAATATGCAGTCGGTTGTTGGCCCAGGCTCGTGTCACGTCGATAGCAGAGAGCAGGTTTTGTACCTTGCCGAAATGTAGCCAGGTGCGTCGGCAATCCACCAGACCTTCGTAGCTGCGGCCCACCTCGTCGGTCAGACCGTCATCCTTGCTGGCTTGTGTGATGGTACAGCCTCCGAAGTCCACATAGTTGGCCACGGGTGCATTCATGTACTTGGCCTTGACTGACCATTGCCAGTCATTGTGCGCCCGGTAGTCGAGTAGGAGTGTCAGTTCATGCGAACGGTTGTCGCTCTCGTCTTGCAGGTCGGTGGTGCACCTCTCGCCTGTCAGCATGTCCATGTATTCGAACCTGCCCGTGCGTGGACCATACGAGGTCGTGCCAATAGCGAATTCGTTGACCTCGCTCACAGAGCCATCACCATTATAAATAAAGGGTGCCACTCCGAGGTCCTTGCCCGACTGACGCGAGGCGGCATATTTATACTGAACTTTCAACGATCCTCGTCCTTCTGCCCACTGTCTGCTTAGCCCCAGCTGATAGATCTGTGTTCGGTCTTGCAGTGCGTCATACTTCAAATCGAAGGTGCCAGGGTCGAACATCTGGTACATGCTTGCCGAATAATTACAGCCTTTGCCCAAACGGCCAGACAGATTCAGGTCTATGTTATGCAGCCCGAAGTGATTGGCGTGATAATCAATCATGCCTACCGTCTGGTCACCTCCCCATCGGCTTTCACTGCTCACCGAATAGGCAATGTTGCCTGTGCTGATAGCCGATTCGCTGGGGTCCAGTAGCGTCATGCCGCTTTGGTTCAAGCCGTTTCGCCAATGCGCATTCAGTCGGTGTACGTTGCCCGAATAGACGGCAGGCAGACCGTTCTCGTAAACATCGACATCTTCACTTGGGAGGCCAATCTGTATCTCGCGCGGCTTCGTGGCATCCTGTGCATTGAGCATCACATTGCGCTCCTGGTCCACTTGTGCCATGCCCGTCAGTGGGTAGGCACTCAATAATGAAAGAAAGACAATAGTACGGATCTTATGCATTGAGAATAATATTAAATGGTTAACAATCGCACTGCAAAGATATGCATTTTTTGAGTCTTGGGCAAGTGTAATTAGGAGAAATATAAACTGGATAGAAATGAGAGAAATGTGTATTTGACTGAAGATAAGATAATAATTGTTATCTTTTGCTATGCCTATGAAATCATTTAATATAAATGAAGATGAACCTATATTAGGCAACCATATGTAGGAGCAGGCATCTCGCAAGGTCGCTCATAGGTGTTGCAAAGATAAGAATAAGTTCGCAAATTCGTGATATCATCGTTCATAGATAGATATTCTGTCGATGAGCATTAGGCAGAAAACAGCAAATCCGTGCAACTCGATGAGCTGCACGGATTTGTTTTTGATGGATTTGTTCAATCAATCATAGTGGGTGTCAAGATAGGTGACATGGGTGACGAGATACTCATCGATGCCATGCCTACCGTCAGCACCGCCGATGCCACTCTTCTTCACGCCTGCATGGAAGCCCTGCATAGCCTCGAAGTGCTCGCGGTTCACGTAGGTTTCGCCGAACTCAAGTTCGCGGCAAACCTTCACAGCGATGTCTAGGCTCTTGGTGAATACCGAAGAAGCCAGGCCGTACTCAACATCGTTAGCCCACTTGATCACCTGGTCGATGTCCTCAAACTCCACAATAGGCAGCACGGGGCCAAAGGTCTCGTCGTGGATGATGTCCATGTCCTGTGTGCAGTTGTCGAGTAGGGTGGCGGGATAGAAGTATCCCTTGTCGCCTACGCGCTTGCCGCCGCAAAGCACCTTGGCTCCCTGCTTGATGGCATTGGCCACCTTGGCCTCTACGCTCTTCAGCGCACGCTCCTCCACCAGCGGTCCCATATCCACGGTCTCGTCCTTCATCGGGTCGCCTACACGAACGGCCAGGAACTTCTTGAGCAGGATCTCGGTGAACTTCTCCTTGATGTCCTTGTGCACATAGACGCGCTCTGCATTGTTGCAGATCTGTCCGTTGTTGCCGATACGGCTGCCCAGTACCCAGTCGGCCGTAGCCTCAAGGTCAGCGTCTGGGAATACGATGGCAGGAGCCTTGCCGCCCAACTCGAGGCTCACCTTGGTGATGTTGCCCGAGGCAGCAGCCATGATGCTCTGTCCAGCGCCTACCGAACCCGTCACGCTCACGATGCCGATCTTCGGACTGCGTGCCAGCTGGTCGCCAATCACTGTGCCGCGTCCCGTCACGACGTTGATCACACCGGCAGGCAGACCCACGGCATCGACAACCTCGCAGAACGTGGTGCAGATTTCAGGAGTGAGCTGCGAAGGCTTCATCACGATTGTACAGCCCGCGATAAGCGAAGCACCAGCCTTGCGTGCGATGAGGAAGTAGGGGAAGTTCCAGGGAAGGATGCCGGCGACAACGCCGATGGGGCGCTTCGTCAGGATGATAGTCTCATTCGGACGGTCACTCGGGATCACCTCGCCTTCGATGTGGCGTGCAAAGCTGGCCATGTAGTCAAAGTAACCTTCGGTGGCACCAGCCTCAATCTCGGCCCAAGTCTTGGTCTTGCCTTGTTCGCGCATCAGGATCTCCACAAAGTCGGCATGACGCGCACGCAGACCGCAAGCAATCTTCTGCAGGTAGGCTGCACGCTCAATCACTGGCAGGGCAGCCCATTTCTTCTGTGCAGCATTCGCAGCATCGAGGGCAGCCTCGATATCCACAGCGTCGCCTTCCGGCTGACGCGAGATGACCTCTTCGGTCGAGGGGTTCAACACGTCAATCCACTTCTGCGAATGTGATTCACAGAACTGGCCATTGATGTACATCTTAAGGTCTTTCATTGTGTTTAATTTTATAAGATTTGAAAAATAGGTAGCTATTCGGGGGCAAATATACACAATTATTTTAATACTTCCAAATTTTGGCCTCGCTTTTTTCAAATAAATCCTCATTGTTTGTGCAGGTCTGTGTGGCCATTACCCTGCATGTCCCCCAACGAACGTAAGCGGACATCATTCTATTGAACCATATCCTTCAGCGATCGTTGGGGGACATGCCACGATTTTAAAAAGGTTTTCGACTTTTCTTATCACGAACAATCGAATTAGAAAAAGCCTTATCGATTTGCTGCCTAATGTTTCGTTAATTCTCAAATACGTGTCAGAAATGCAAAGCAAGCCCCGAAAACTAATTGGTTATTAAGGCTTGCTTCATGTCAATGGATGACAAAAATGGATGTGATTTGTTTTTATGTCGAAACGTGTGGTTGCTATAAGTTTTTTATCTCTTGTCGCAATCGCAAAGGTGGTCGTTCACGATGCCGATGGCTTGCAGGAAAGAGTAGGTGATGACGGGGCCACAGAAGGCGATGCCACGCTTTTTCATGTCGGCACTCATCCGGCGCGACAGGTCGGAAACGGTGGGGATGTCCTTGGGCTCCTGCCAATGGCCGTCAATCCGCTGTCCTTTGGAGAATGACCACAGGTAGGAGTCTAGCGAGTCGAACTCCTCCTGAATCCGTTTCACCGCCTGGGCATTCTTCCTCACGCTGAATACCTTGCTGCGGTTGCGTATGATGTTGGCATTTTGAAGCACGCCCTCCAGTTCCTCGTCGGTCATCATCGCACAACGGTCGATGTCGAAGTTATGGAACGCTTTTTTGTAGGCTTCCCGCTTGTGCATAATGGTTGCCCACGACAGGCCCACGCTGGCACCTTCCAGACAGAGCATCTCGAACTGGAAGCGGTCGTCGTGGCTAACGCGGCACCACTCATTGTCGTGGTAATCCTCCAGGATGGGATCACCCTTGTACATTTGTCGGCATCGGTCGCTCATAGGCGTTTCACCATTTCGAGAACCTTCTGCTTTGTTTCTTCCGTCTTCTGTTCGTTAATCTTTGCTGTGACTGTCCCCATGTTCTCTACGCCCCAGAAGTTGCAGATGTCGCGGAATTCAGCCGTAGCACCGTCATAGACGTTTGGTGAATAGGATGACATCAGCAAGGCCATCTTCTTCACCTTGGCTGGTGCATTTACGCAGTACATGCGCTGAATGGGAGCCTGAATCTGGGCACAAAGGGTGAAGTAGTAGATGGGAGCGGCCAGCACCAGTACCTCGGCCTCTTTCATCAGCGGATAAAGCTCTTGCATGTCATCCTTCTGGATGCAGGCACCATTGCCCTTGGTGTGACAGAACTCACAAGCCAGACAGCCTGCGATCTTTTTCTTCGATACGTTCACCAGTGTCACATTATGACCTGCTGCCTCGGCAGCGTTCTTAAACTCTTCCGCCATCCAAGCGGTGTTGCCATTGGCTCGTGGTGAGCCTTGTAAAATCAGGACTTTCATAATCGTATTTGTTTTTAAGTGTGTTGTATATTTTGATATTGTTCGCTATTTCAAGTCCGAAGCAATTCTGACGCAAAAATACATATAAATTCCAAAATCCCCA
>JAFYZW010000134.1 GCA_017548545.1 Bacteroidales bacterium
CCCGTCGAAGTGCCCGACTTCACCCGTGGCAACTGGAACAAGGTGCAGGGCTTCAGCTACGCGTTCTATCACTGATTAGGGCGAAAGTCAGGTATAGCTGGTTCTTCTTGAACCAGCGAATTGATATAGTTGCGGACGGTGGCGTAGAGGAGCTCGAATTGCTTGACGGCTTTCTGGGCATCGGTGGGGTCGATTTCCTCATAGCCGATGAGGTTGGTTTCTACCAGACTGGAGGGAATCGAAGCTCTACGAACGGCGACCTCCGAAGGGAAAACCTCCAGGTATTGGCTCTCGGTGTGGCCATCCTTGGGGTTCTGATTCACGTTGAAATAAAGCTGATCGAAAAGGCGATAGGCCTTTCCAGCCTGAATATGGTCGCAAGGGATGCCTTTCAGCGAAATGATATGTTGTCGGATATGTAAGAGCGACTTATAGAACAAATCGATGCCGCGCTGGTACTGAACATCTGATATCTCCTGCTTAAAGATGTCACCGGCCTCTTTGCTGTCAATAAGGTGATGTTCTATGCCCACGACGTTATCTCCAGAGTATTCGAGCGTATCACAGCGATAGTGTACACCATATCCCGGAGGCATATAGATGTCAAGCACGCGATAGAGGCGACACTCTCGCAGGTAGCGCCGCCCTACGTAATAGCGTCCAAGGTAGGGGTCTTGTTCCATATTCTTGAGGGTTTTCGGAGTGCTCGGAGTATTCTGAGTAATCTGAGTATTCCGAGTAATCCGAGTAATCGGAAATAAAATCAATAAGCCAAAAGATACCAGAGGTCGCGCAGGCGCTGCTCGGGATCCCATTCGTAGTTGAAGGTCCATTGTGCCGTCACCTCATAATTGTAGGGAGAGCCAACAGCTTGGAAAAGGTTGTCATCGAGCCAATGGCCCTGACCTCCCTCGCGAATGCAATGATAGTAATAGACGCGATTGCCCCACGGACAGGGATCGAGCACCTTGTCGGAATATGCATACTGGATGTTGGCATCAAGTATTTGTTCCGAGAGGTGACAATTGAGCAGATAGATCTGATGGTCGTGATGGTATCGACCCAACAACGTTGGTGATTTGGCATCGAAATAGGAATCCTTGACCACAAGCTTTTTCAGCATATTACCACGTCCATCGTGCCAAAGGATGGCTCGGCCATCGCCGTAGAACTTGCAGCGTGTGGCAAAGCACCAGCCGCGCGGACAGAGAAAATCGACACCCGGGCAGCGCAGATCGAGGTCGGCATGATAGTACATACCTTCGCCACCAGGAGCCCAAAGTGAGAGTGCATCGTTGCCATCTGCCCAGACGTTGCAGTTAACGATGATGGTATGGTTGGCTCGTCCAAAGATAGCCATTTGGTGGACGGTGGTCTCCTCGACCGTCGTGCCATAGTTGTTATAGACTGTCAGACCGCTGATGACGCAGTTGTCGGCCTCTTCGGTGAGCACGATGACACCCATATTGACTTTCCTGCCCTTGTATTCGGGTACCGTGACGGTTTTTCCCGTTTCGGCAAGGATGAGGCGCGTGCTGTCGCGGTCCTCTCCCACCAGCACGATGTTGGGTTTGTCGATGATGACCTTCTGACGATAGATGCCATTGAGGATAAGAATCTTGAAGGGTTCTGTCCCATTGTCAGGAGCCTGTTCGATGGCCTTCTGTATGCTCTCACCTGGACGAACGACGATGTCGAAGTTCTTGGGATTGACGACGGGCTCGCGGTCCATGTCGATGAGCCCCGTTTCGTTGGCGCCCTTGGTCGAAAGACTGATCTTCACCTTATGACGCTTGTCGTACTTGTCGGCCCAAGCCTCATAAAGCGGATAGAGCTCAGCAGGACGAGTGACATACCAGCTGTAACCATTGCGTCGCTCAGGTCCGATCTGATCCAAGTGCTTGAGCGGCAATCCGTCACGGTCGCAGACGTATGGTTCGGTATGTTCGAGGTCATAGAAACGCCCCCAAAGTGCAGGAGCCGTGGGGTCTTTTTCCAGACGAGTATCCGAATCGGTATCGTTTCGTCCCCGATGGGCACGCACATAACGCAAGCCGGTGAGCTTGTAGGTGTCGAACCACTTCATGCCTCCATGCACAGCCTCCTTCACGCGCTTGTCTGGATTGGGTAATTCCATGAGCAGACGCAGGATGCTCGCACTCTCCGATGGCCCGTAGGAAGGCAGTTCGTAGGCACGTGCTGCAGCAGGCTCGAACGTCTCGTGATCGTGTTGCTGGCACCAGATGGTGGGCTTGCCCTTCACACGGATCTGTGTCTTGAGAATGCAATCGATACCCTTGTCGAACGAAGTCCTGAGCCTTGCCTTCATATCATCGTCAATTAAGTCGTCGCCATAGATGTCGCGTCCCTCGAAAAGGTCGCGGAAGAGGGTGAGCGTGTTTACCATCGCATCATCGTTATAGGTGATATGCACCTGATAACCTCGGTTGTTGGGCCAGAACTGCGGCCAACCGCCATTCTCATATTGTCCGCTAAGCAGGTATTCCACACCACGCTGGAACCCTTCCTTGTATCGTTGTTCGCCCGTCTGCTTATATAGACGTGCTAGATACTTCATCTGCATCGTGGTGGCACCATTGTCGATGGTTGAATCATCGAGGCGCTGTTTGTCACGCGCCACCATGGCGCGTTCCCTGGGGGCAAGTTCGCGTGCCATGTCGATATTCTTGGGCCAACCACCCGTGACGCGCTGATAGAGCAGAATCTGATCACCGATGCGCCGTGCCTCATCGGTTTGGAAGAATGCATCATCGGTAGCACGCATCGGATTGCGTGGCTGGGCAACAACGGACCATGAAACAAGACTGCAGACTAGCAGGGGAAAAAAACAAAAGGATAATTGCTTTTTCATGAGGTTAGAGGGGATTAATTAAAACGCTGCAAAAATACATATAATTTCCATAATAACCAAGCTTTCAACCGTAAAACTATGAAGTCTGACGATTTTTTGCATAAAAGGGACCACAAGAATACCATCCTATTCCATTTTTCACTATCTTTGCGGCACAATAAACTACATAAAACCAAGACCTCTTAATATGATCAAAGGCCTGATATTCGACTTCGGCAAAGTACTCGTCGATTACGACTTCTCGCACATCATCGACCCGCTCTTCAATAGCGAGGCCGACAGAAAGGAGTTCAATACTTTCTTCACTTCACTCGACTTCATCAACGAGCTTGATCGCGAGTCAACCCCATTCATCGACATCATCCGGCGCAAGCAACAAGAGTATCCCAAATATACCATGCAGCTCCAAACCTTCTTCGACCGATATGTGGATTTCGTGACGGGTGAAGTACCAGGCATGAAGGATCTGCTCAAGGAACTGAAGGCTCAAGGCTTCAAGCTCTACGGCCTCACCAACTGGAGCAGCAAGGTCCACCAGGTGATGAAGAACTACGACATCTTCAGTCTGCTCGACGGCCAGATCATCTCGTCGGAAGAACACCTCATCAAGCCCGAACCCGAGATTTACGTGCGACTGCTCGAAAAGTTTGGACTCAAAGCCGAGGAATGTGTCTTCACCGACGACAAGGCCATAAATGTTGAAGCTGCAAAGAAACTAGGCATGGCAGGTATCGTCTTCCATGATGCCACTCAATATGCGCGTGAACTCAAGGCAATCATCGAACAAACCACATGAAGAAGTACATCGGCATCAGATACGCCACCGCCGAACGGTTCGGCAAACCCATCCCCACCCCCGACCTCAAGTCGGTGGAAGATGTCGCATGCCATGTGACCATTTGCCCGCAAAACCCTTCGAAGCTCGACACCCTGCTCGGACTTATGTCGAGTGGTGAAGAGCAAAGTGAAGACTGCCTGCGACTCTCCATTTTCACACCCTCAGCTGAAGGTCTACATCCTATACTAGTGTGGGTGCATGGAGGTGCCTACCTCACGGGCAGCGGGATGTACCAGCGTTACGACGCTAGTGAACTAGCGGAGCGCGGGAATATCGTCGTGGTCAACATTTCCTACCGCATGGGAGCGTTGGGGTTCTTTTATGACAAGGAACATGACATCGTGAACCTCGGCTTGCAGGATCAGATCTGCGCCCTGCAATGGATTCAGAGAAACATCCGACTCTTCAGTGGAGATCCAGAGCAAGTGACCATCTTTGGACAATCGGCAGGCGCACATTCCTTGTTGTGCCATATTGCCCAACAGCGGCAAGTACTCTTCCAAAAAGCTATTATCGCCAGCGCACCATTCATCCCCGCCACGGCCAAGGCACAGACGAAACGCACACACAAATTCCTCGCTTTCCTTAAAGAAGATCCCAAGACTGCTTCCATTACCAAGATGCTCGAAGCACAGTACAACGCTTCGCATGGAACACTCAGCGGTATGCCCTTCGCTCCCGTCTGCACTAATATCAAGGCTCCCGAACACATCATCCCAGGACTGCAATCCGTCCTTCTTTGGACACAAAAAGACGATGCCCTACCCTTTGTACCGTTCCGTTTTCTGAATGGCATAGTGACAAGGATTGTCTTTCGTTGGCCTACGGAGAGATACGCGAAGCATCTCGAGAAGAAAGGCGTCAAGACAGATGTATGGCTACTGGATTGGCGACATGGGGAGTCATACTTCGGTGCGATTCACTGCCTCGAATTACCCCTCATCTTCGGCACGTGGGAACAATGGAAAGATGCCCCGTTCCTCGAGGGAGTGAGCCGGCAGGAATTTGATGAAAAAAGCGCTGCCTTCAAGCAGCGCCTTATCGAGTTTATCCGTTATCAATGTTGCGCATCACATAATCGAGGAGCTTCTCGGGAGAAGCCATGAGCTCCTGGCGTGTGTGCTTGTCATCAAAAGCCTTCAGATAACGAATGGTATAATCGACAATCGAGTCGCTGAATACATCTTCTGAGGTGTAGATAGCGCGATCCTTGTTCAATTCGTCGGCAGCCTCTTCGCACGAGCCCGGCAATTGTTCGAGTGCCTCCTGCACTTGGCGGTTGCTCTTGTCGTGGATGTTGACACCCAGATCGACGTAAGTGCGATCGGCCACCTGCAGTGCATCGGGCATCTCGAAGCCATGCCGAGCGGCACAACACAGGGCAGCCATCAGCAGATAGGTGTCGGCCATGCCGTCAGAAGCACGCCATTCGAAAGTCTGCTTGATAGATAAATCCTTGTTCAACGGCTTCTCGCAAGGATTGACCTTGCTGGCCATATCCATCTTGGTTTGCCATCCGAGGGGAACGCGCACCAATGCCGAACGGTTGCTGAACGACCAGCACAACGATGTGGGAGCCTCCTGATGAGGCACGAGACGCATGAACGACAGGGGATGCGGATTGCCAAAGGCTGGCAGCGACGTGCCAGCATCCATATAACCTGCAATGGCACGACGCGCATGGTCGCTGAGCTTTCCATGATCGAGCATCATGCTCTTGCCATTCTTTGTAAAGCGGCAATGCACATGCATACCCGAACCAGCCTTGCCGATTGTGATCTTTGGAGCAAAGGTGATCTCAACTCTATCCCTGTAGGCCAACTGACGCATGATCCATTTGGCAATGACAAGCTGATCGGCAGCATCCTCTATGTCAGTGGGAAGGAATTCAATCTCGTTCTGTTCATAGATCTTTCCATCCTCGGTGAAGTTGCCCACTTCCGAGTGTCCGTACTTGATCAGGCCTCCACACTCGGCAATCAACTGCATGGCTTCGGTGCGCAAATCGGCGAACTTGTTGAACGGCGAGCTCTCATGATATCCACGCTGGTCTTCGACCTGATAGAGGGGTTTCTGTTCGGCAATAACGTAGTACTCAAGCTCGCCCATCGCCTCCATGTGCATACCTGTCTTTCTTACGAAGGCCTCATTGGCCTTATGGAGAATATATTGCGGTGACGACTCGAAAAACTCGCCATCACGATCTAGGAAAGCACACAATATGTCAAGCGTAGCCACAGCGAAGGGGCTGACGAAAGCCGTCTTGTAACGAGGCATCACGTAGAGGTCAGAGCGTCCTGGCTCCACAAAGGGGAATAAACTGGAGCCATCGACACGCTCTCCATCCTCGAGGATGCTGCGCAGATGCTCTTCACTTTGGATAACAAAATTAAGGGTCTTCAGGCGTCCGCCCCAACCGCAATAATGGAAATTAATAAAGCGAATGTCATTCTCTCGACAATAAATGATGAGGTCCTCACGGGTAAAATCCTTGGGTTCCTTTCTCAAAAAGCGAACCAGTGGATTCGGACTCATCGAAATCTTAGGATTACTCATAAACAAATGAAATCGTTAATTTTGATAAGTGATTTGGGGTGCAAAGGTAAGGATTAACAATCACTTTGCCAAATATCGGCTCAGTTTTCGTCTCTTTTCTGAGGGCATTGATAGCAAAATGCAAACAGAGATTACATTTTTCGATTATTATCTAAAAATTTTCCTCAAAGACTTTGGATAAAAGGACAGAAATCATTATCTTTGCCCACGGAATAATCGTTTATCAATGTTCAATTAATAAATCTCCATTAAATCTCTTCAAGTTCAATGAAAGCACTATTTATCGGAGGAACTGGCACAATCAGTTCGGCAATCACAAGGCTGGTGGCACAGACACCAGGCTGGGAACTTTATCTCTTGAACCGAGGCACCCGCAAGAATGAGGTTCCTCAAGGCGTAAAGACCATTATCGCCGACATCAATGACGAGGCCGCTGCCGAAACGGCACTTGCAGGTATGTCGTTCGATGTGGTTTGTGATTTCATTGGTTTCATGCCCGCACAGGTGGAACGCGACTACCGACTCTTCGCAGGTCGCACGAAACAATACATGTATATCAGTTCGGCCTCAGCTTACCAGAAACCGCTCTCCTCTCCCTACATTACTGAAGGCACTCCGCTGGCCAATCCCTATTGGCAGTATTCGCGCGACAAGATTGCCTGCGAGGAACGGCTCATGCGACATTATCGAGAAGAGGGATTCCCCATCACCATCATCCGTCCCAGCCACACCTATTGCGAACGTGGCGTACCGACGGCCGTTCACGGCAACAAGGGTAGTTGGCAGGTTCTGAAACGTATGCTCGAAGGCAAACCCGTCATCATCCCAGGTGATGGCACTACGCTTTGGACTGTGACCCACAACTCCGATTTCGCCAAGGCATTCGTGGGGCTGATGGGCAACAAGCACGCCATCGGCGAAACGTTCCAGATCACAGGCGACGAGAACCTCACTTGGAACCAGATTCATGAGATCATTGCCAACATCTTGGGCGTCGAACTGAAAGC
>JAFYZW010000135.1 GCA_017548545.1 Bacteroidales bacterium
AAGCAGCGCTTTGTGATGGCCTTGCAGAATGATGTGGTGATTTCCGATGGGATGGGTAAGGAAATATTGGGTTTGAGATGGATCTGACAGTTGAATTATCTGTTGCGTACGACATAGATCGGGCTGAGCCTGATTCATGACGAGTTCACCTTCGGCGATAAAGCAGCGGGTAAGATCGCCCGACACTTTGAAGATAGTGATTGGTCCCTCTTTCATATAACCACGTATGCCTACACCAATACCCGACTCGAAGTGAGTATCGAGTTCGTAACGTTCCACCATGTTGAGAGGAATTGTGCAGTGAGCGAAAAGCATCTCTCCCGTTTCGGGATTGATGCGTGCAGGATTGGCCTGGAATCCGCTTACTCCTGTCAGAGCCTGTGATATCGCCATAGAAAGCATGGCAGGCACGTCGCCTTCGCACCCTGCGACGATTCCTTCAGCATTGAGTCGAGCCAAGGCCAGACAACCCGTGTTGCGGACGGCGGTGAGCAGGTCGAAGCAACGTAGTGTTAAGCCTTGCAGTTGATGATTTGATACAAGAGTCTTTAGCGCCTTATAGATTTGATGTGCCCCTGATAATGACTTGCGAATACCATTGGGTAAAGAAGCACACATGTCTGGATCACAACATTCGGGCATTGGACATAGAGTGGAGTCGAGAGGCGTGTCGGCAATTGTGTCAAGCAGTTCCTGCATGGAGATGTCGATCAGCTCGATACCAAGTCTTTCCTTGACAACTTCTTTGTTGGCTTGACTGGAAATCAGCCAATCAGATGGTGCACCGACAATGCCTAGACGACTACCACGCATTTTCATCCTTGCCTCTTCGACTTGTGCCAGCAAACGGATCCTGCGCGTGATATATTCGGGGGCACCATGGAGAATCTCGCCCTGTAAACCATTCTGCTGAAGGTAGGATAATATCTCCATCGAGGCGGCCAACGAGTTGCTCTTTCCCGACGCGAGGAGGTAGAAAGGACTAGATTGTTTTGATTGTGTGGTAAGTTTTGAGCTGATGGAGGATAGGAGACGAAGGAAGATGCCTTCAGTGCCCCCTGTGCGGACAAAGATCAGGCTGAGTGGATGACTGCCGTAGTCGGAGAAGTCACTGCCTCGGAAATCATATTCGATTGGGAGGCTGCTGAGAAACTCGTTCGTCACGGCCGAGACTGCTTGTTCGTCGTGCAGCTCGGAGGTGAGTGTGTAGATGGCAATACGTTTCATAATCTATTTTGATTTCTCGTTTTGTTGAAGCTGAGCAATCTCGGCTTGCAGTTCTTCGTGCGTCTTGGTGATGACGGGACGAGTATAGAAGCGCTTACGGTTGATTGGGCGCTGCTTCTTGCCTGTCTTTTTTTGCGCCTTTCGTTGCTCAAGGGCTTCCTGTTGGCGCTCCAGATAGTTGTCAGCCATTTTTTGATAGTTTATTTCACAACGACGTGAATCTTTTTGACGAGGCGAAGACGATACTTGGTCGATTTACCTGCTGAGGTGATAGAGCCATTGGCGGCAAAATTGAACGTCTTGGTACCTTCGGCACAGAGATAGCGGGCGTTGTTGCTGGAGGTCGAAACGGATATTGTATCACCATTTAAAGACTCAGATCCGAAAATAAGATTCAACTCCTCGTAGTTGCCTCCATACTCTTTCTTCAACGAACGTGCCTCATCTTCGGTTGGCACGATCCAGTTTTTGAGGTTACCTTCGCTGTAGGCATTGGCATAGTCTGACATCTCGGTTTCGAAACCTTCTGCGATAGGTGCATGGATGTTTTTCTCTTCTTTCAGACTAAGCAACAACACATCAGCCTCGGTAGTCGTGGCATTTTCGACCAATGCAACGACATGGCCATTCCATTCGGAACAAGGTTCGGGGATGGCCGATACCTCGACCTTCTGGATAGTGGTGGAACTGCCGCCGCCACTGCTGCCATTGCCGAACTCAAAGTCGTAGGAACGTTCCTCCTGCCAACCTTCGATAGTGATGACACCCGTGATGTAAGGGGCTGTAGATTCGACGTAAGTTCCTCGGATGGTATAGGGCACAGCAGCCTCCAACGGTTCGCTGAGTTCGTAGCTGTAGCTGGTTTGACCCTCGGCATTGGTGAGCGAAAGGGTGAGTGTGGTGGAAGAGCCCGCACCGGGGAACAGATAGACCTGCTCGGAGGTCCATAGGTCGCCCTTTTTGGAGCATTTCACGTTGGCCGTGCTCGACCCGCTGAATGTGCCCGACATGTCGATGGCCTTGTATTGCTGCGAGACACCTACGCTGACGGCACTTACGTCATCAGGGACAGATTCCAGCGTAAGGGCAAGACTGGCCACACGGTAGGTCATGACGACGCTGACCTTGGCAGAAGCACTGGTCAGAAGTACATCGGCACCACCCATCATCAAAGGAGACGTAGCATAGCCTGCGGAAGGGATGTTGATGAGGGCCGACTGCTGGTCATAGTTCGATGGCTCTGTGTAGCTTCCTTGTCCAGCGAGAGCCGTGATGTGGTAAGCCCCTTCGCTGAGCTTGAGGCTGATTTCTTCGCTTTCAGAACGGATGGTCTGCTCGCCTTTGAGCGTGCCCGACTCATCGTAGGCAATTACAAGAATAGGATAAGATACTTCACCCGTAGCGGCACGCGTGGTGACCTTCAGTCGAGTGGTTGCCGTAGAGTTGTCGATAATATCGGCATTGTCATCGGCAGGAGAAAAGCAACTGGTCAGTGCAAGAGCTGACATCAAGGGAAGAATTGTGCGAAAAGAACCTTTAGTTTTCATGGGAAAAACTGTTTTTGACTCAAAATTTTGTATTATTAATTATTTAGGAAGCGGTGCAAATATACAGAGAAAAAAAATATGTTGTGCAAAAAAACAAGAAAAAAATGAAGGAAAACTTGAAAAAAGTCTTCCTTCATTCAAAAAATGACGCAATTACGAACGTTTTTTAGTGCATTAACGATCGAAGAAACCGTTTGAACCCTGCTCTTTGAAAAGACGTGGTGTAGCAGATGCTGCCCCTACAGTGACAGGCAGCCATACCTCCATGCCACCCTTTTGTCCGCGATGATCCCAAGCATAGTAGGGTATCAACGTCAGTTTGCCGTCGTTGACAACAAGTTTGCCAGCTGAATCGTAGCTCAGTGTCTGGACATCACTGGTTGTGAGGGTGCAGATGGGATAGGAATTGCCCGCCTCGGTCTTCAGTTCAGTGTTGGCGACACTGAACTTAGCACGCGGATGGAGCAAATAGGTGCGTACGTCGGCTGCATTGTCGGGCCATTCGGCACAATATACCAACGGGCCGCGCTCCACAGCCACCATGCCGCGATCGGCAACTACCTGATCGTTGGCTGCAACGATGCGGGGAACCATGTCGAAATGAAGTGTTACCACATCGCCCTTCTTCCAAGGACGGGCAATGGTATAGTAGCCATCGGCTGTGACTCGTCCATCGGGATAGAGCGAACGGCCCTTGGCATCGGTAACGGTAACGTTGAACGAGGTCTGCTGCTGATCGACGAAACGATAGAGGTCGCTGGGCACCACATCGCCCTTCACCCAACCTGGCACGCGTATCTTGAGGGTAAACAGTCCTGCCGCATTCTTGTTGATGCGGATATTGACCTCGTCGCTGTAAGGATAGTCGGTCTGTTGCTCGAGTTCCACTTTCTTGCCACGCACGTCAAGCGAAGCGGTATTGCCCATGAAGAGGTTTACAAAAACATCGTCGTTACGAACTGCATAAACGTAACCTGGCAGAGAGGGGATGAAGCGTGAGATGTTCGATGGGCAGCAGGCACAGCCGAACCATGCCTTGCGTGCATAGTTCATGTCGGAAGCCACGGCCAATGGATTGGGATAGAAGAAACTGTTGCCTTCGAGCGAAACACCCGAGATGAGTGCATTGTAAAGCGTGCGCTCCACCACATCGTAGTATTTCGACTCACCATGGAGCAGGAAGAGTCGATGGTTGACATAGACATTGCCGATGGCGGCACAAGTCTCGCAATAAGCTTCAGCATTGGGCAGTTCGTAGTTGTCACCGAAGGCTTCACCATTGTGACGTGCACCAATACCACCTGTGATGTAATACTTCTTCGAGACGATATTATCCCAGATCTTGTCGATTGCCTTGAGATAGGCACTGTCTCCAGTAATGGCTGCCACATCGGCCATTCCTGCATACATGTAGGTGGCACGTACGGCATGACCTACGGCTTCGTCCTGTTCGACCACGGGCTTATGGGCCTGACTATAGGCATCAATGCGCGTGGTCTTGCCGCGACGATCGAGGAAATACTTGGCTTGGTCGAGGTATTTCTTGTCGCCCGTCACGAGGTAGAGCTTCACTAGTCCCATCTCGGCAATCTGATGGCCAGGCACGCGATCGACTTGACCTTCGCCCAACCCGATCTCACGGCAGACGCAGTCGGCATAGCGGATGGCTATGTCGAGGAAGTTGCGCTTGCCTGTGGCCTGATAGTGAGCTACAGCACCTTCGAGCATGTGTCCGAGGTTGTAGAACTCATGGCTCAGCACCTCGACCTTCTCCCAGCGACGTGTACCATGCCACTGATGTGGATGGTTGGGATTCATGGTCCATGCGGTGTTCAAGTAGCCATCGGGCTCCTGTCCGCTCTTGACAATCTCTAGCACCGAGTCGATGTAAGCTACAAGGCGCTGGTCGGGATAGGTCTGCAGCGAATAGCTGGCACCTTCGATGGTCTTATAGACATCGGTGTCGTCGAACGAGAAGCCTTCGACCTTGACGTCTTCGGTATTCTCGCCGGCAAGTTGACGGGCTGCGATTTCGAAATTACGGTAGCGACCCGACTCCTCGCACTTCGAGAAGGCGAGAGGGATGGTTACCTCACGACTTGCCTTGAGACGCTGTCCCCAGAAGCCGTCACCCACCTTGACTTGGGTGAATGGCACGGGAGAGATGGGATAACCGGGCACCTGCACTGGTGCCGACTTCTGGGCCTGCATAGTGGTGGCTGCCAGAAGGATAATTGCTGTTAGGAATTGCTTCATAGTATTGTGTCTTGTTCTTAATCATGATGTTCGCTGCAAAGATAATGTTTTTTTCGATACCAAGGTCATGCCACTCATAAAAAAAGTATTCGAAAGCACATTTTTACCCTGATTCAGCAGCTTACAATGAGAAAAATGCGTGCCAAAAGGACGTCGCGACCCCTGTCAGTTCGCTCTTTCCTCTTGACACGCCCCACACATATATAATAAGGTAAGAGAGATTAGTATCCTGGATTCTGCTTCAGATTGCTGTTGGTCAGCATGATCTTGTTAGGGATGGGATAGAGGTTCTTGGTAGCGTCACTTGCATCATGCGAGAACCACGCCTTGGTGGTGAATACGCCGAAGCGGATCAGGTCCTGACGACGACGGCCTTCCTGGCAGAATTCCCAACCCAGCTCGTCGAGCATACGTCCATACTTTATATCCTGGCCACCATCATGCGAGGTGGCGTAGGTGTCGCGACGACCATAGTCGTAGCAGCTGCCTGCTGTGAGGTCGGCATCGGTAACCACAGCCTTGGCAGGATTGCTGCCGAAAGCGCGCTTGCGAACCTCAGTGACCAAAGCACCTGCACCTGATTTGCCCGTACGCATCAAGGCCTCAGCCTTCATCAGTAGTACATCGGCATAGCGGAACTGTGGCCAGTCGTTACTCAGACGGTTGGTGATGCCGATGGCATATTCGAACTTGCCCCAACGATAGCCCTGATAAGGATAGGACTCGTCGATGGAAGGAACGACGTTCGGATAGTCGAGGGCTACACCCGTGGTGCTCTCGAAGAGCGAGTCTCCCGAGTAGCTATACTGCTGACCGGTGATGTACCAGTCGTGCAGACGCTGATCATCAGGATCGAACGAGTCGATGAACTGCGGGATGGCGCAGACACCGCCCCAAGGACGAGCCTTGAGCTGATAGGTATCCTGGTTCTCAGGAGCCAGAGTATACATGTGGAAGTCGAAGGCATTCCAGTCAGTAACATAAACCTCGTCGAAAGGCAGACCGAAGATGATCTCCTTGGAGTTCTCGTTCTCGGTGAGGAAGGGCGCATTGACATCATTTTCAAGTCCATATTCGCCCGAACGCTGGGCAAAGCTGATCACCTGGTCGCAAGCAGCTGCGCACTCGTCCCAATGAGCCGTGCCTGTATAGACTTCGGCATTCTGGTACATCTTGGCCAGCAGGGTATAGGCAGCCCACTTGTTGAAACGACCATAGTAGTAGCCGCGGGCTGTCTCGCTCAGATTGTTAATGTTCTGGGTGATTTCGTTGATGATGAAATCATAGACCTCCTTGCGGGTGGATTGCTGCGGCAGGTTGGTGTCCTTGAAGTCGGTCACGATGGGCACATTGCCATAGAGGTCGCAAAGGATGTAGTAGTAGCTCGCACGAAGCACCTTGAGCTCCGACTCCAGTTCAGTCTTGGCATCGCCTGTTACACCGATCACGCCATCCTCGATCTGAGAGAGCAGACGGTTACAAGTGTTAATGCCTTCGAACGTGCGCTCCCAACCCTGCAGGATACCATCGTCCTCGGTGGTCCATACGTGCTGATGCCAGCGCTTGTAGATATAACCATCGACCCAGCCGATGCCCAGACGGGCAGGAATGACATCCTGGTCGGCACAGAGTTCCTGCGAACGAACTACGCCATTCCAGAGCAGCATGGTCTGACGCCAGGGAGTATAGGCGGCATTCACCAGATAGCTGATGTCTGCATCATTCTTTGGACTATATTTCTCCGACACCACCTGCGAATAGCTCTCGTCGAGCAGTTCGGTACATGCCGTGTTTCCCATCAAGGTCGTAGCTGCCAAAACGCCAAGCGACCAAATCTTTATATTCGTTTTCATTGTTGTGATTAGTGTTTAGAATTTGACGTTAAGACCTAATGTGAATGAACGGGTGCTGGGGTAACGGAAGCGGGTGTCGTAGCCTGGAGTCAGGCCATCGGTGTTGACCTCGGGATCGATGCCCTTATAGCCCGTGAACGTGAATGCATTGAGGACGGAGCCATAGAGACGAAGGCTCTTGATGTACTTGCCGATGGCACCGAAGCTGTAACCCAACGAGATGTTGTCAATCTTCCAGTAGTCGCCATCTTCTACATAGTAGCTGTTGAACTCGGGTTCCACTTCCTTGCTCAAGGTGTGCTTGCCGAAGATGAGGTCGTTGACCGAAGTCAAACGGTTTTCGTAACGGCTGTTCTTGGCGTTCTCGTAGTTCATGCGGGCACTGTTGATGAGCTGGAAGTCGAAGGCGCCACGCATGGTGATGCCGAGATCCCATCCCTTATAGCTGAAGGTGTTGTTCCAACCAGCATAGTAGTTGGGCAGGCCATTGCCAATCACCTTCTTGTCGTCGGCAGCGTGGGTGAAATCAGTATAGTTGATGAGGTTTCCATTGCGATCCTCGTAGATCCAACGGCCTTCGTCATCGACGTCAACAACCTTGAAGCCCCAGAAGTTGCCGATGCTTTCGCCCACCTGTACGCGGTGTGAGTCGGTCACCTGTCCAGAATACTCTACCTGGCCGGTGTTGAAATAGTCGTACTCGGTCTTGAATACCGAACCGTTGAGGCTCACGAGTTCATTGCTGTTGTACGAGAAGGTGACAGTAGTGTTCCATTCGAACGACTTGGTGCGATAAGGGATGGCGCTGACCATGATCTCGATACCACGGTTACGCATCGTACCTCCATTGGCCACGGTAGTGTTGTAGAGATTGGGTGGAGTAGGCACGGCATATTCGTAGATCAGGCCGTCCACGTCGCGGTTATAGAAGTCGATGGTACCCGATAGGCGGCTGTCGAGCACTGCCCAGTCGATACCGATATTGGTTTCTTTCTTTTCCTCCCACTTGAGGTCGGGGTTGGCATTCGAAGCTGGAACGATGGTCTGGATCCAGGAACCATTGGAATATGCGTAAGAACCATATTTCAGCATAGCTACGCCGAGGAACGAACGGCTGGGCTGCGAACCGGTCACACCGTAACCTGCACGGAGTTTGAAGTCGTTGAGCCAGGTGACATTCTTCATGAACTTCTCTTCGGTCAGACGCCAACCGAGCGAAACGGATGGGAATAGACCCCAGGCATTGTCGGTGCCCCACAGTTGGCTGGCGCCCTCATAGCGGAGCGAACCCATCAGGAGATAGCGGTTGCGCCATGCGTAAGTGGCACGACCAAAGAAACCGATGAGGTTGGTGGTGGCCTTCGATGAGCTCATGCCGGCAAGTCCGTCCTTCAAAGCCGAACCGATGCCGATGTTGTGCCAGCCTCCGAAGTAGTCATCCTGGAAACCGTAGTTGTTCACATAGACTTCCTCGTAGTCGGTCTCGTTGTAGCTATAGCCGCCGAGTACCGAGAACTTGTGACCCTTGATTTCCTTCTCATAGCGTGCGGTGAGTTCAAGAAGCTTCTCCATGCTGGTGCTTGCCGTGATGGTGGTCCATCCTGCCAAGCCGTCGCGCAGACTCGAGATGTGCTCAAGGGACTCGCTGTAACCATTATTGTAGTTCTGTCGCTCGTACGAGCCCACGGCTTGCAGAGTGAGGTCACGGATAGGGTTGTAGGTGATGCTGCCGTTCATGCGGAGAGTGGTACGCTTGCGGTTGCCATCCACCTCGTAGATCTTCGATACGGGGTTCTCGTACTCGAACTTCGAGGTGTTCTCATACCAGCTGCCATCCTCGTTCTTGACGGGCTCGGTGGGGTTGCGACGGGTGGCCTGGCTGAAGATGTAGCCATCGTAGCCTCCGCTGCCGGTGTTGTTGGCTTCGGTCTTCTTGCCGAGGATGCCGAACTTGAACTTCACCTTGTCGTCGAAGAGACGATGGTTGATCTCGGCACGACCTTGGAATGTGTCGAAGTTCGAGCGCTTCAGGATACCCTGACGCTGCGAGATGTTGATGTTAGCAATGTAATTGGTCTTCGAGTTGCCACCCATGGCGGTGATATTATGAACATGAGAAACCGGCACACGGGTGATCTCATCCTGCCAGTCGGTGTCGTAGCCCTTGTTCTGGTCGGGATAAAGTGCTGCATACTCGCTGGCGCTCAGCATTTCAAGCTTCTTGGCGATGGTCGAAGTGCTGATGTAGCCGTTGTATTCCACCGAATTGATGTCAGCGCCTTTAGCTGCCTTGGTGGTGATCAGGATGACGCCGTTGGTGCCGCGCGTACCGTAGATGGCAGCTGCCGAACCGTCCTTCAGCACGTCGATACTCTCGACATCTTCGGGGGCCACGGTGCTGAAATCACCAGGGATACCATCGATGAGGATGAGTGGGTTGGTGTTGGCACCACCGATGGTGTTGGTACCACGCAGACGGAGCTGGGTCGAGCCTGAGGGGTCACCACTTGGATTGGTGATGGCGAGACCTGCCACCTTGCCCTGGATGAGCTGGCCGACGTCTTTAACCGAACCCTTGACGAAGTTGTCAGCCTTCACGCTGGCCACCGAGCTGGTGACATCGCCCTTGCGCTGGGTGCCGTAACCGATGAGCACCACTTCGTCGAGCAACTGGTTGTCTTCATGCAGAACAACTTTGACTGGCTGTCCTTCGGTGGCGATTTCCTGTGTGGCATAGCCGATGAAGGAAACAACAATGACAGGGTTGGCTTGAGGAGATTCGAGTTCGAATTTGCCATCGATATCCGTGATGGTACCAATGATCGGATTGTCTTTCAGAATGATGGTAGCACCGGGGACGGTCTCACCAGTCTGATCCTCTACTTCGCCCGTAACCTTGTACTGGGCAAATGCCGAAAATGAAACGCTTAATAGAATAAGCAAAGAGATTAGATGTTTCATTCTTGTGATTTGGTGGGTTATTATTATTATTGTATGTGGAAGTTCGGTTATGAGGTACTAAGTGTCGTTTGACGGTGCAAAGATAGAGGGATCTTATAACGTAATTGGCCAAAATTGCGCTTAATTGGGCATAAAAATGGGGCGAAAACCGTTTTTGCACGATTTTCGCCCCATAATGGTTCAAAATTATCCCTATTATTCGTCGGGTTTAGATTCCAAGACCTCCTTTCGATAGTCGGTTGGCGTCATTCCGAACTCTTTTTTGAAACAGGAAGTGAAATATTTGCGGTCGCTGTACCCCAGCGAAATGGCAATCTCGTTGATGTTGCGGTCCTTGTCCTGCAACCATAGCTTGGCTTGACGCATCTTCTGTATCCGGATGAAGTCGAGAGGCGACATGCTGGCCACGCTCCTCAGCTTGCGGTTCAAGGTCGATTTCGAGACATTGACAGCCGTCGCCAGTTCTTCCACACCAAAGTCCGACTCGTCCAGATGGTCCATTACCGCCTGTTTCACCTTGGCAAGGAAAGCGCGGTCAAGAGCTAGGAACTCACTCTCGGGCAGGCGTTCGCCTGTTGGTGTGTCGTCCTTGATGTAGTTGCGCATGCTCAGCATCTCGCGGCTGTCACTCCACATCTGTTCATTTTTCTTCTCGTCGCTGCGATGCACCCAATAGATCAGGGCGGCCAGACCCAACAGCACCAACAGGCAATAGAGGACGTAGGCAATAGTACTCTCGTAGAAGGCGGGCAGCTGCTCGATCTCGAGCAAAGTGACTGGTGTGCTCCAAAGTCCATTGCTGTCGGTGGCCTTGACCTCGAAGGTGTAATGTCCCTTCTTCAGCTGGTTGTAGAAGGCCGAATTCTCGCCAGCCACGGTGTAGTTCCAGTTTTCATCCACGCCATTGAGCCTGTAGGCATAGCGCACCAGCGACACATCATAATGGTCGAGCGACGAGAAGAAGATCTCTAGGTCCCTGTCATCGGGCTGCAAGGTGATGCAACTGGTGTTCTGACGTGCGACCAGCGTATCGAAGCGCAGCGAATGTTTCATCAGCACCACATCGGTGATGCGAGGGATCACGACGGAGCTCTTCTTGTCGAGGCTGTTGCTGGGCGTAAACCGCATCACACCCGGGATGCCTCCGAAGTAGATGCGCCCCGTGCTGTCCTTCATGGTCGAAGTGGGCAGGAAACGCGTCAAGGGGATGCCGATGTCATTGGTCTTGAATATCCGGCTGGCATTGTTGCGGGGATTGAATTCCAGAATGCGCTGGTTGGTCTCCACCCAGAGGTGTCCGTAGCTGTCGTCCTGCAGTTGGTTCACTCGGTCGCCGTTCAGTCCAATCTGTACGCTGTAGTCCTCGAGTTCCCGCTGTCGGGGCTCATAGCGGAACACACGTCCCAGCTGGGTGCCCAGCCAGAGGTCACCATCGGGCATGATGCAGAGTGCCGAAAGTGGTTCTCCTATCTCATGACAAACGTTTTCCGTAGCGTTGCTGAAGTCATAGAGCCGTCCCTCAATCGTGGTCACCCAAACATGGCCTCGCTCATCGGTCCTGATGGTCGAGGCATATCCCAGTGTGGGAAAGTCGGCCAACGGTTGAAGGCTGGCGGCATCGAAAATATGGAGCCCACAGTTGGTGCCCACCCATAGGCGGCGCGAAGCGTCCTCAAGGAGCTGTGTTACAATCTCCCCGGGACGAGCCTGTGCGCTCAGGTCAATGTCTGCCGCCACGCTCATCGACGCCTCTTGACGCGTTACGCGATAGACGTGCATCTTCGCATCATGGTTCACCCAGATGCCCTGCGCCGAAGGTGCGATGATTCGTCCACGATCCAGCTCGTAGGTCGCGGCTTGCCGGCAGTCACTGTAGAGCACCACCTTGCCCGATGGACGATGCACCAGGCACAGTCCCGTACGCTCTTGGAAGACCCACCACCAGTCGTCACCTGCTTCGGCCATGTCCATCACGGCGGCATTGAACATCACGCGGTCCGTCAACGTTTGGAGTGGGATATACTGGAAGATGTCGGTCTTGGGGCGCAGCATGAAGTTCTTGCAGTCGAAGGCCGAGACAAAGGTGAACAGACTGTCACACCACACGCTGGCCAGCATGTGGTTGGGGGGTGTGTCATTCTTTGTGCTATAGACCAACGTGAGTCGGTTGTCTTCCCCTTTCCGATAAGCATTCACTCCCGTCAGGTTCATCAGCCAGAGGGTATCGTCGTAGGGACTCTGCTGCAGGCGATAGGCAAAACCTCCCATCGGCACATCGCACTCATACGGTTCGATCTTGAAGCCGTCGCCCAAGACCTTCAGGTGACAAACCTTTCCCGACTCGTCCAGCAGCCACAATCCTTCCTTCTGCAGGTCGATGTCGAAGCACACGATCCTGTCGAAAGGTTTCGGCAAGGCAATGGGATGCAATTCGGACTGCCCGCTATCGACATAGCAGAAACTGAAGTCATTGAACGCAATGTAGGTCTTTTTTTGAAAGGGGACCGACCAGGCAATACCTCTTTCGTTGCCGTCCTTATCCTTCCAACAGAACTCTCTGATCGGATGACCCACGTTGTCAACCCAGATGATGCGGCTGCGGCTTTGTATGAGGAAATCCGGGCCGATATCCGCAGGCAGGATACGGCTGATGCGTTCGCCCTCCCAGCGTTCCGGGCACAGGGCATGGATCGTGTAGTCGGCCTTGTCGAGCCAGCTGAGTCCGTTGTCCGAGCCGAGCCAGATGTGTCCACTCGGGTCTTCGGCCATACATGCTATCACCCTGTCCTGGGCCTGCAGGAATCCGGGACGAAATACCTGCAACTGGTATCCATCGTCACGGCACAGGCCGTTCACGGTGCCGTACCACAAGTATCCCTCTGTGTCGCGAAAGACCGAATGGATGGCACTGACAGGCAACTGGTCCTGCGTGTTGAGATAGCGTTTCTCATAACAAATTGCTGCCGCCGACGATGCACGGGGCATCATCAGCAGCAACAGCATATAAAGCAATATGGTCAAATTCTTCATTTTTGAGAGGGGTGTAGTCTTCGATCGAGACAGTAGGCCCATGGTTTACCAGTTCTTCACGGGGATGAGGGTGAAGGTGAAGTCGTGGTCGGCATACTTGACGAAGTACTCTTCGCGCGGCAGGGCACCCCAGCTGTTGACGCAGCCCAGACCCATCTGTTTCTGGTCGATGCAGAGGTTGGTGAGCGGACTGGGGTCAACGTCGGGCGAATGGAGGTTGCGCTTCTCGAAACCTTCGTCGAGGCTTTCGATGGTGTAGTGGAGTGCCGAGGCCGAGAACGGCTCGTCGGCCACCACCATCAGTCCACGGCCCGAGGCATCGGTGAGGCGCCACCAGCGCAGATCGACGTGATTGCCATTCTCCTGCGGACGGATGTAGGGATAGAACTCGCGGGTAACGGTGCTCTCGTAGATGCCCAGGTGCTCCGAATCCTTGCGGTCGCAATAGGTCTCGACAGGACCACGGCCGTAGTATTTGATTTGTTCCATCGATTCGGGCATAGGCAGCTGCATACCGAAGCGGAACATGTCGGAAGCTTCAGTGCTTCGCTCACCTTCGGCAATGGGCGCATCGCGTGGCGAGATACGCTGGAAACGAACGCGATCGACGCGCTTCTGCTGTGCAGGATCGACGGTCATCTTCTCGTTCACACGCACAGCACCATCACCTGTGATGGTATAGGTCAAGGCAAGCTTTGCAGCTACCGATGCTATCTCGAACTCGGTCTGTACCACAACTGCACCTTCGTCGCTGTTGGACTTGAACGAGGTGAGTTTGAGTGTGGGGTTGCTCCATGCGGCATATTTGCGTTGTAGGTTGGCACCGTAGTCGTTGTCGGTGGGTGCACGCCAGAAGTTGGGCTTCAGCTTGGCACCATCGACGAGCAGGCTTACACCATTGGCCTCGTAGCGGCTGATGAGTCCCGAACGCTTGTCAAAGCTGATGACGAAGTTCGGTCCCTCGACGGTGAACACATCGAAGGCATTGGTGACCTTCGGCTCCACCGCAGTTTTTGCCAACGGGCACTCACCCTTCAAACCCTTCAAACCACTCAAACCCTTCAAACCTTTCGAACCCTTCGAACTCAACTCAATCTGCTGATGTGCCATCACAGTACCTGCCTTGAGCAGGGGTTCGCTGCGTTTGAGCACATACTTCACATTGAGCAACCATTCGCCGTTGTCGTTCACTTCGCTGAGGGGCAGTGTGACGTAGGCTTTCTTCTGAGCGGGCACGTTGAACTGATCGACGGTGCCTGTGCTGACAGCCTCACCATTGCAAAGCAGTTCCCACTCCAAGCGGTAGTTCGAGAGGTCGCGGAACCGGTATTCGTTGTATATCTCAAGGGTATGGCTACCATCGTCAATCTTGCCTGCGAGGCTGGTCCAGATGTTCTGATAGTAGTATCCCACCTCATACATGTGCGGATTGGGTTTGCGGTCGGGCGAGATGAGGCCGTTGTCGCAGAAGTTACCGTCATGCTGGTCGGTGCTGTTGAAGTCGCCACCATAGGCCCAGATCTGACGTCCCTTGCTGTTGGTCCAGCGAAGACTTTGATCTACAAAGTCCCAGATGAAGCCACCCTGCAGATTGGGGTACTTGCGGTAGAGGTCCCAATATTCCTTGAAGCCGCCCTCCGAGTTGCCCATAGCATGTGCATATTCGCACTGGATGAAGGGTTTGATGTTGGCCGTGTTCTTGCCGTAGGCTTCGGTCTGGGCATAGTCATCGTACATGGGGCAGAAGATGTCGGTCTTGGCAGCCTGCTGCGATACCACACCGTCGCGCATACCGCGCACGGCACCTTCATACTGCACCAGGCGCGAGGGGTCGTCGGCCTTGATCCAGTCGTAGGCATCGGCAAAGTTCTGGCCATATCCGGCTTCGTTGCCGAGGCTCCAGAAGATGATGGCAGGATGATTATACTGCGACTGCACATTGCGCTGGTTGCGCTCGAGGTGTGCGAGGTGATAACGCGGGTCGGCGGCCAAGGTCTTTTCGCCAAAGCCCATGCCGTGGCTCTCGATATTGGCTTCGGCCACCATGTAGAGGCCATACTTGTCGCAAAGGTCGTAGAAGTAGGGGTCGTCGGGATAGTGGCAGGTACGTACGGCATTGAGGTTAAACTGCTTCATGATCTGCACATCCTGCAGCATACGTTCGCGGCTCACCACAAAGCCTCCGTCGGGGTCGAGCTCATGGCGGTCGGCACCCTTGATGAGGATGGACTGTCCGTTGATGAGCACCTGTGCATTCTTCACCTCAATCTTGCGGAAGCCCACACGGACGGGCACCACCTGCAGCACCTTACCGCCCGATCCGAGGAGGGTGGCGCGCAGCGTGTAGAGGTTGGGCGTCTCGGCCGTCCACTTCAGCGGGTTGGCCACGCTGAGGGTGACGGGTTTGCCCATGCTCTCGCTTTCGGCCACGACCTTGCCGTCATTGTCAAGCAATTCGAGCTGCACCTTGCCGCCCGTGGTGTTGACATCGACGGTGAGGGTACCGTCGGTGTAGGTGTTGTCAAGGTCGGGGGTGACGCGAATGTCGTTGATGTGCTGATAGGGTCGGGCGAAGAGCCAGCAGTCGCGGCAAATGCCCGCATAGCGGAAGAAGTCCTGGTCCTCGAGGTACGTACCATCGCACCAGCGGAACATCTGGATGGCGATGAGCGCCTTCTTGCCCGGGACGGCATAACGGGTCAGGTCGAATTCGGCTGCAAGCTTCGAATCCTCACTGTAGCCCACATAGCGTCCGTTGACCCACAGGTACATGCAGCTCGAAGCCGAGCCGATGTGGAGGATCACCTGCTGGCCTTTCCAGTCGGCAGGAATTTCCACCTCATGGCGATAGTAACCCACGTGGTTGTTGTCGGTGGGGACGATGGGCGGGGTGTTCTCGTGCTGACGTGCCCATGCGTAGGCAATGTTGGTATATTGTGGATCGCCGTAGCCATAGAGTTCCCAGCAGCCGGGCACAGGGATGGTCTTCCAGTTGGCATCGTGGAACGTGGGCTTGAAGAAGTCGCTGCGGTAATCGACAGCATCGCGCTGCCAGCTGAACTTCCAGTCACCGTTGATGCTGAGGTAACGCTCCGAAGCCTCGGGCGCACGCATCGAAGCCTCGACCGACTCGTAGCCAAAGAAAGTGGTGTGCATCGGCAGGCGGTTCACGGCATTGATTTCGGGATCCTGCCACTCCTTGAAGGTCTGGGCGCTGGCGGCAGTAACCAGGATGCCCAAGGCAAGTGAAAGATAATGTTTCATGATGTATGTTTTTTAATGTAGCTGTCTTAGAGTCGCCGCAAATATAATCATTTTTTTTGATATTGGTATGAAGAAAGACGAAATAGTCATTTTTTTCATCAGTTTTTTGGATATTTCGTCCAAATCAGCTATCTTTGCAAAAGTTATTTGTTAATTGCTAAATGATATTTTGCAAATGAAGAACACCTTTCTCCTCGTTTTGGCCATGAGCGGCCTTCTGTTTTCGCTCGACAGTTGCCAACGGCCTGCTTCCGACGACGTAGCCTACATCTTCACCTCCTTCCGCGAACCTTCGACGCGTGGCATGCAGTATCTTTATAGCCTCGATGGACTCCATTGGGACACCCTCCCCGATATCTGGCTGGCACCCGAAGTGGGCAACGACACTACTTATGTCGATGCCTGGACGGGGGAAGTCTGTGTGCCCAAATATTCTCCCGACGAACGTGTGCTGCGCGACCCCAGCATCGTCAAGGGTCCCGATGGCACTTTCCACCTTGTCTGGACCACCCAATGGATGGGCAGCCGCGGGTTCGGCTATGCCTCGTCGCCCGACCTGATTCATTGGTCGGAGCAACGCGTCATCGATGTGATGGCCGACATCCCCACCAACAACGTCTGGGCTCCCGAGCTCTTCTACGACGACGTGCAGCAACAGTTCCTGATCATCTGGTCTTCGCAAATCAACCCCAAGGATTACACTGCTGCCGACACGCTGGGCACCAATTTCTGCCATCGCCTGTGGTACACCACGACGCGCGACTTCCAGACCTTCGCACCCGCCCAACGTTATTACGACCCGGGTTTCAACAGCATCGATGGCTATCTGCTCAAACGCGGCACCAAGGACTATGTGCTCATCGTCAAGGACAATCGCAAGCCGGGCTTCAGCAATCTCTTCTGCGTCTTCAGCGATTCACCTTACGGGCCGTTCCACACCTTCGACAACACGCCCTCAGGTACCACACCCACAACAACTTTCGGACGAACCTTCTCCGAAGGCCCTTGCGCCATCCCTTTGGGTGACGAGTGGATCATCTACTTCGACCAGTATCATCCGCAGGAGTACACTGCCGTCTCGACACGCGACTTCCTGACTTTCACCCCCATCCCCGACCGCGTCAGCATCCCCGCCAACCACAAGCACGGCACTATTGTCCAGATCAGTCGCCAGCAGCTCGACGCCATCCTCGAATATGCCAAAGGAAAATAATAGTTCATGAAACAACGACAAGCAATTCCTCCCCCTAAGCAGGGGGACCGAGGGGGTCTCCTCGAACCTTTCAAACTCCTCAAACCCTTCAAACCGTCTATAGTTCCTATAGTCACTATAGCCACTATAGTCCTCTGTTCCTGCTCAACCCCGCAGGAACCGCAATACCGTATCGGTGTTTCACAATGTTCCGAGGGAGCATGGCGCGAGAAGCAGAATGCCGAGATGGAGCGCGAACTGCTGCTGCACGACGGCATTGCCATGGAACTGCGCTCAGCCGACGATGACAGCCGGCGCCAGATCGATGACATTCGATACTTTGTCAATCAGAAGGTCGATTTGCTCATCGTTTCGCCCTACGAAGCCGAAACCATCACCCCGATCGTCTCGGAAGTTTACGATGCGGGCATCCCCGTCGTGGTCTTCGACCGTCGTGTCGAGGGCGACAAATATACCGCTTTTGTGGGTGGCGACAACGAGGGTGCAGGTCGTCTCATCGCCCGATATGCTCTGAGCCTGTCAAAACAAGGAGGCCAGATTCTTGAACTCGCGGGCGACATGAACACTACGCCTGCTCAGTTGCGTCATCAAGGCTTCATCAAGGAACTCGAAGGACATCCCGAATGGAAACTGCTTGCCACGGTCGATGCACATTGGTCGGGCGAAGAGGCCGCTGCCATGATCGATTCTTTGCTCACGCGATATCCCAACGTCGATGTCGTTGCCGCACACAGCGACTGGATGGCATGGGCGGCAAAAGACAAGACCCGGGAGCTTCGTCCCGAGAATAACATCCATTTTGTGGGTATCGATGGTATTGTAGGCAAGGGCCAAGGCATCGAAGCCATCGAACAGGGACGTCTCGACGCTACAGCTACCTATCCCACAGGGGGCGACATCATCATGCGTACAGCCATACAAATCCTCACCGGCCAGATATACGAAAAGGAAACGTTGCTCGAAAGCCACCTGATAGCAAGTCGTGAGGAGGCATTGCTCACCAGCAGCATGCAGCGCGCCATCGACCACGAAGCAGCCGACATCCGCCAACTGCGCAACCGTCTGGATGAATATTGGCGACAGCACAGTCTTGAGAAGGCTTTGCGCAATACTTTGGGCATACTGTTGCTGCTCGCTCTTGGCCTCATGCTGACGCTTTATCTCTTCTACCGCAACAGCCGACGCACTAGCCGTAGCCTCGCCCGTCAGCGTGCCACACTCAAGGAGCAACGCGACCAACTGCTCACCCTGACGCGCGAACTCGAGGAAGCCAACAATGCCAAGATGAACTTTTTCACCAACGTGAGCCATGACTTCCGCACACCCCTGACGCTCATTTCCGCACCCATCGAGAAACTGAGCCAGGACACCAATTTGCAGGACGCAGGCACAAGGCAGCTCCTGCAACTGGCGCAGAAGAACATCGGCGTACTGCGCCGACTCGTCAACCAGATTCTCGACTTCCGCAAGACCGAGAGCGGCAAGATGACGCTCGACCTGCAACCCATCGACCTCAATGCCTCCCTATCGACCTGGACCGACTCGTTCCAGACACTGGCCGACAAACGCAAGATAAATCTTTTCTACCTGACCAGCGGACGCGGATTCAAGACCATGGCCGACGAAGCCAAACTCGAACGCATCTTCTACAACATCATGGGCAATGCGTTCAAGTTCACTCCCGACGGGGGCGACATCAGCGTCTCTCTCGCACACACGGGCGATAATTATATAATACGTATCGGCGACTCCGGTCCCGGCATCGCCGAGGAAGATCTCCAGAAGATTTTCGACAGCTATTATCAGGCCGACACCCTCCATTACGAAGGCACCGGTCTGGGGTTGGCCCTTGCCAAGAACTTCGTGACCCTGCATGGTGGCACCATCCAGGCTCAAAACCAGCCAACCGGCACAGGCTGCATCTTCACCATCTCCCTTCCCGCAAGGGCCATCGAGAATTCTCAGAGTTCTCTGAATACTCCGAGTATTCCGAGTACTCCGATCCCTTCCTCCGATCTCGAAACCCTCGAAACCCAGGAAGACCTCACCACTTCCGACGACGAGCCCAAGCCCATCGCCCTCATCATCGACGACAACGCCGACATCCGGCTCTACCTGCGCACGCTGCTCGCCGAAAAGTATCGCACCCTCAGTGCCGCAAATGGTGAAGAAGGTCTGCGCAAGGCACAGGCTGCGGTGCCCGACGTCATCATCTGCGATGTGATGATGCCCGTGATGGATGGACTGGAGTGCTGTCGTCGGCTCAAGACCATGCCCGCTACAAGCCACATCCCCGTACTGATGCTCACCGCTTGTTCGATGGACGAGCAACGTGTGCGCGGCCTCGAAGAAGGTGCCGACGCCTACATCGCCAAGCCGTTCAGTAACGCTGTGCTATTGGCCCAGATGGATTCGCTCATCCGAAACCGTGCTCGAGTCATCGAGTCGGCTGTCCCGACAGTTGCCAGCAAAACTACAAAGCGTAGCACGACACCCGCTGTCGAGAAGTCTGTACCAACCAACATCACTGTTGCATCGACCACCGACGAAGAACCCGCATCACCACGCCTATCCAAATACGACGAGGAGTTCCTCGAAAAGCTGCACCAGCTCATCCAACAGCATCTCAGCGACGAAGGTTACTCCATCGAGCTCCTGTCCTCCGATATCTGCCTGAGCCGCACACAGCTCTTCCGCAAATGCAAGGCGCTCACTGGAACGAGTCCCGTCGAACTGCTCCGCAACACGCGTCTGCAAGCCGCACAGCAGCTTCTCGCCGAAGGAAAGGGCAGCGTTGCCGAGGTGGCTTACAGTGTGGGATTTGCCGATGCATCGTACTTTACACGCTGCTACAAGGCATATTTTGGCACAACACCACACGAAATAAACAAGCAAAAATATTGAAAATAGGACATAAGTTGTAACATTTATAGGACTTATGTTGCAAATCGAGGGGTTGAAACAAAAGTTTTATCTGTTGCAACCTCTCTTTTATTTTATGTATAATGTTTGTCCTATCTTTGCAGTGCAAAAACGGAAGAAACACACTTCTTCCAACAGCAATGGAAACATTCATTATACATCTTTAAATAATAAAATCACAATGAAGTATTTCAAAGTTCTGATTTCAGGTCTTGTCCTGACACTTCTCTGCACAATGAGCGCTTGGGCGCAGTTGCAGGTCAAGGGTACAGTGACCGACCAGACACTAGGCGAACCGATCATCGGTGCCTCAGTAGTTGAAGTAGGTACCACCAATGGTACGATTACCGATCTCGACGGCAACTTCTCGCTGCAGGTCAACACAGGTGCCCAGCTCCAGTTCAGTTTCGTGGGTTACATCACCCAGACACTCGCCGCTGCTCCCAACATGAACATCACCCTCGCCGAGGACAACGAGCTGCTCGAAGAGGTCGTCGTCACCGGTTACACCACCCAGCGCAAGGCCGACCTGACAGGAGCTATTTCTTCGGTGACACCCAGCGACCTGGCCAAGCGAAACGAGAACAACCCCATCAAGGCGATGCAAGGTCATGTCCCTGGCATGAACATTACCGCCGATGGTTCACCCTCTGGTAACGCCACAGTACGTATTCGTGGTATCGGAACACTGAACAACAACGACCCCCTCTATATCATCGACGGTGTGCCCACCAAGGCAGGCATGCACGAATTGAACGGCAACGACATCGAGTCGATTCAAGTGTTGAAGGATGCAGCTTCAGCCTCTATTTATGGTAGCCGAGCTGCCAATGGTGTCATCATCATCACCACCAAGAAGGGCAAGGAGGGTAAGGTGAGAATCGACTTCGACGGAAGTATCGCGCTTCAGACCTACGCTCACAAGATGGAAGTACTCAATGCCAAGGAGTTCGGACAAGTAATGTGGCAGGGTTATGTCAACGATGGTCTCGACCCCAACTCCAATGGCCTGGGATATAAGTATGATTGGACTTATAACCAGCAGGGGCAGCCTGTGCTGAACAACATCTCTATGAGCAAGTACCTCGATGCAGCAGGCACCACACCTGCCGCCGATACCGATTGGTTCGACCAAACCACTCGTCAGGGTCTTATCCAGCAATATAATGTCTCCCTGAGCAACGGCTCCGAACGCGGCACCTCGTTCTTCTCGCTCGGTTATTACAAGAATAAAGGTATCATCGAAAACAGCGACTTCGATCGTTACTCTGCCCGTATGAACTCCGACTACAAGCTCCTGATGATTCGCGGCAGAAACATTGTAACGGCAGGCGAACACTTTACACTGAACCGCACCAGCGAAGTGCAGGCTCCTGGCGGATTCCTCCAGAATGTGCTTCAGTTCAATCCTTCCCTGCCGGTCTATACCACCAACGGCGACTTTGCAGGACCTGTAGGAGGTTACCCCGACCGCGAAAACCCAGTGGCACGTCTCGATCGTAACAAGGATAACCGCTACATCTACTGGCGCATGTTCGGCGATGCCTATATCAACATCAACCCTATAAAGGACTTCAATATCAAATCAACCTTCGGCATCGACTATGCACAGAAGCAGCAGCGCATCTTCACCTACCCCATTACCGAGGGTACAGTGGCCAATGCCATCAATGGTGTCGAAGCCAAGCAGGAACATTGGACCAAGTGGGTGTGGAACGCCATCGCCACCTACAATCTCGTCAAGGGCAATCATCGTGCCGATGCCATGGCAGGCATTGAGCTGAACCGTGAGGATGATATATGGTTCAGTGGCAAGAAATACGACTATGCCGTGCTGACTACCGATTACATGTGGCCCAATGCCGGTGTGGGCGAGGCCGAGGCATACGGTTCAGGCGAAGGTTACACCTTGTTATCCTACTTTGGCAAACTCAACTACAATTTTGCCGACCGTTATCTGCTTAGCCTGACAATGCGCTACGACGGCAGTTCCCGCTTTGGACGCAACAACCGTTACGGTACATTCCCCTCCATCAGTGCCGGTTGGCGAATCAACGAGGAAAAATTCCTGAAGGGCCTCGACTGGCTCGACAACCTGAAGCTACGTGCCTCATGGGGTCAGACAGGTAACCAGGAGATTTCGAACATCGCACGCTATACACTCTATGAGAGCAACTATGGTGAAGCCAACTTCGGCGGACAAAGCTATGGTACCAGCTATGATATCGCAGGAACGAACGGCGGACAGACTCTCCCCAGCGGCTTCAAGCGCAATCAGTTGGGCAACGACGACCTGAAGTGGGAGACCACCACACAAACCAATATCGGTCTCGATTTTGGACTGTTCCGCAGTGATCTCTACGGTTCGTTTGAGTGGTACTTCAAGAAGACCAGCGACATTCTGGTCTATATGCCGGGCATCGGCGTGATGGGCGAAGGTGCAAGCCAATGGATTAATGCCGGTGAGGTAGAGAACAAAGGTATCGAGTTGAACCTCGGATATCGCAGCCACATCGGTGATTTCCAGTACGACCTATCAGGCAATATCGGAACCTATCGCAACAAGGTGACAAAGCTGCCCGAGACCATCGCTGCCAACGGCACATTCGGCGGCAACGGCGTTGAAAGCGTCATCGGACACCCCATCTATTCACAAGTGGGCTATGTTTACGACGGCATCTTCAAGAGCCAGGACGAGATCGACAACCATGCAGCACAGAATGGCGCTGGCCTCGGTCGCATACGCTGGAAGGACTTGAACAACGATGGAACGATCAACGAAGCCGACCAACAGTGGATCTACGACCCCACGCCCGATTTCACATGGGGACTGAACATCTACCTTCAATATAAGAATTTCGACCTGACAATGTTCTGGCAGGGTGTGGAGGGTGTCGATGTCATCAGCGACCTGAAGAAGGAGACCGACCTTTGGAGCGGTCTGAACATCTCGAACCTGAACAAGGGACGCCGCCTGCTCGATGCCTGGAGCCCGACCAACAACGACTCCAATATCCCGGCCATCAGCACAATGGATAACAACAACGAGAAGCGCGTCAGCAGTTACTTCGTCGAGGACGGCTCTTATGCCAAGTTGCGCACCATCCAGTTGGGCTTCAACTTCCCCAAGGGCATCTGTGAGAAAATCTTCATCGAACGGCTTCGCATGTATTTCTCCGCCCAGAACCTGCTGACTATCAAGAGCAAGAGTTTTACTGGTGTTGACCCCGAAAATGCCAACTATGGCTATCCAATCCCTCTGAACATCACTTTCGGCCTCAATGTATCATTCTAAAAAGACAACAACGTTATGAAAACTATACTCAAATCAATCTGTACTCTCTTCGCAATCGGCAGTCTTTGCGCTTGCTCCGACTTCCTCGACGAGCACATTCCACAAGGGACACTTAGCGACGAACAGGTGAAGGATCCCGAAAATGCCGAAGCTATGGTTGTTTCTGCCTATGCCATCTTTACATCGGCCGAAGACATCAACTCTTCCTTCTCCATGTGGAACTTCGACGTGCGTAGCGACGATGCCTACAAGGGCGGTAGCGGAACCAGCGACGGCGACGTATTCCATCAGCTCGAGGTGCAGCAGGGCGTGCTGACCACCAACTGGAACATCAACGACATGTGGGTGCGTCTCTACAACAGCCTTTCGCGTGTCAACAGCGCCATCGCCCTGCTCAACGAGACCGACGATAGCTACGCCATGAAGCCGCAGCGCCTGGCCGAGATGAAGTTCCTGCGCGCTTACGGACACTTCCTGCTGAAGCGTCTCTATAAGAATATCCCGTTTGTGAACAACGAGAATCTTACCTACGATGAATACAAAGAACTCTCAAATACCACCTATACCAACGACGAAGGTTGGCAACTGATCATCGACGACCTGATGGAGGCTTACAACACCTTGCCCCAGACCCAGGAGGAGAAGGGTCGCCCCACAAAGGCTTCGGCCGCAGCATTCCTCGCCAAGGTCTATCTCTATAAGGCTTACCGTCAGGACGATGCCCGCAGCAACCAGGTGACATCCATCAATCAGGCCGATCTGGAGAAAGTCATCGAATTCACCAATCCTTCACTCTACAGCAACTATGGACTCGAGGACGACATCCACAACAACTTCCGTCCCGAAGAGCAGTACGAGAACGGCAAGGAAAGCATTTGGGCCATCCAGTACTCACGCAATGACGGCAGCACCTATGGCAATCTCAATTGGAGCTACGGACTGATACCACCCAACATCCCCGGTGCAACCGATGGCGGCTGCGATTTCTACAAGCCCTCGCAGAACCTGGTGAATGCCTACCGCACAGGTGCCGACGGACTGCCACTGCTCGACTCGTTCAATGACAAGGACTATAACAAGGCCACCGACAATGCCGACCCACGACTTTTCCTCACCATAGGCATCCCTGGACTGCCCTATATGTTCAACCGCAACTATATGATGGAGGAGACCAGCATCTGGAGCCGTTCCAATGGGCTTTACGGCTACCATGTATCGCTGAAGCAGAACGTTGACCCCGCCCTCATCGACAACTACCTGATCAAGGGAAGCTACTTGGCCAGTTCGATGAACCGCATCGTCTTCCGTTATGCCGATGTGCTTCTCGAGCGTGCCGAAGCATACGCACAGCTCGGACAGGCCGAACAGGCTATCACCCTGGTGAACCAGATACGCAGCCGCGCAGCAGCCAGCACACAGATGATCGGCAACTATCCCAACACCTATGGTGTCAAGATGTACATCACCAACTACAAGGGAAGCTATTCGAAGGACGAGGTCATCCGTATCGTAAAGATGGAGCGTCGTCTGGAGCTCGGCATGGAATGTGAACGATTCTTCGACCTCGTACGTTGGGGCGATGCCGCCACCGTAATCAACAAGTATTATGCCGAGGAAATCGACAACTGCGGCATCTACAGGGATGCCCACTTCACGGCCGACAAGGATGAGTATCTGCCCATACCATTCAGTCAGATCTCAGCATCCAACGGACAATACACTCAAAACATCGGCAACTGGTAATAACATTAAAGGTAATTGAAACTATGAAGACAAAATATCAAATCATCAGCACAATCTGCATCCTCTGCAGTTTCTGGTCCTGCACCGACGATCATGTCAGCGACCTGCAATTGAGTGGTGACTGCATGGTAGAGCATATCGCTCTCGACAACTACGACGGCATTATCGACCTGGCTTCCCGTAGCATTGTGGTTCGTCTGCCGGAAGTGTATGAAACATCTTCCATGCAAGTCACGACACTGACCATCTCCGAAGGTGCCACCTGCAATATCCGACAGGGCGAAACCATGAACATGGATGCAGCCAAGGTGCTGCAAGTGACCAATGGCGACGTCTATCTAAACTGGACGCTCAGCGTACTCCACGACGAAGCCCGCATCACGCAGTTTATTATAAATGACATCTATCAGGGCACCATCGACCAGAATGCCAAGACCATCACCGTGTATGTACCAGGGTCTGTCGATATCACCAGCCTCGTGCCCACCATCACCTACAGCGCCAATGCAACGATTACACCCGCATCGGGCGTGGCACAGGACTTCTCACAACCTGTAACCTACAAGGTGACCAACAACTCGGCCGAAAGCACCTACGTCGTAACTGTTATCGCCATCGAAAAGCCTTCCGCACTGTTCGTCGGCTCAGCTTCGGTGATGAACGACCTCGACCCCGAAGCCAAGGAGGCTTGCCAGTGGATGCTTGGCAACATTGCCAATTCACTTTACGCTTCGTTTGCCGACCTGCGTGCAGGCACCATCGATCTCTCCGAGTGCAAGGCCATCTGGTGGCACTACCATGTGGATGGCGGTGTCGATGGGCACGATGTTTTCGCAGCCAAGGCTACCGATGCCCTCGAGACTCGTAACGAACTGCGCTCCTTCTACGAGAATGGTGGTGCTCTGTTCCTGACGCGCTATGCCACCAATCTGCCTTCATTCATTGGCGTGACAGGCGACGACGAGTGGACAACCCCCAACAACTGCTGGGGTCAGAACGAGGATGCTGCCGAGCTCTGTGGCGGTCCCTGGAGCTTCCGCATCTTCGAAGGCCAGAACGACCATCCGATCTATCAGAACCTGATAGCCGGCGACAATGCCAACGAGGTATATTGTACCGATGCAGGTTATCACATCACCAACTCTACTGCCCAATACCACATCGGCACCGACTGGGGCGGCTATGACGACCATGCCGCATGGGAGGCCCGTACGGGCGGCAAGATTCTCGGTGTAGGCGGTGACGGAGCTGTCGTGGTCTGGGAATATCCTGCCAATGCAGGCAAGGGTGGCATCATCTGCATCGGATCAGGCTGCTACGACTGGTACTCTTACACCTATGAGGCCGGTTATGTCGAGAACTTCCACAAGAACATCGCGATTATGACACAAAATGCTTTCAACCACTTAATGAAGTAAACGTTATGAAAAAGTCTATGATATATTCCGTATTTGCAATCATGTTGTCAGCCTCCGTGCTGACAGCATGCGACGAAGAAACCTTTGCCCCTGATGAACCGAAAGACTGGGCTGGCACTTCCACATTCTTCAACTCTACCGACGAGGCTGGGTTCCAGACCTACTACAACCCCGCCATCGGACGCTGTGGCGATCCCATGCCATTCTTCGACCAGAAGACCGGGGAGTTCAAGGTGCTTTACCTGCAGGAGTACGAGAACAACGCCACCTACAACTATCATCCTATCTGGTGTGTATCCACCCAGGATGGTGCCAACTACGAATCGTTGGGCGAAGTGCTATCCACCGGCACTTCCCCGCTCGAACAGGACGCAGCGTTGGGTACAGGCTGTTGCATCTATAACGACAAGGATGGTCTCTACTACATCTATTACACCGGCCACAACCCCAACTGCAACAATGTGGAAGCCGTCATGCGCGCCACCTCGACCGACTTCAGGACCTGGACGAAGGACAACGCATGGATGCTCAAGGGCGATGACTATGGTTATTCAACAGTCGATTTCCGCGATCCGCAGATATTCATGGCCGAGGACGGTCTTTACCACATGGTAATAGCCTCGAATCTGAAGTTTGCCGAATTCAAGTCGGGCGACCTCAAGACTTGGGAACACGTCGGACAGTTCCCGATGATCTGGGACCGCATGTGTGAGTGTCCCGACATCTTCAAGATGGGCAACTATTGGTATCTGATATATAGCGAAGGGTACAGGGCAAGCTGGAGCCGCAAGGTGAAGTATATGATGGCCGAGACATTCGAAGGCCTGAAGTCCTGCTTCTACGATCCAGGTGCCAATTGGCCGAAGGACGGACACGAAGGTGTGCTCGACAGCCGTGCCTTCTATGCTGGAAAGACGGCATCCAATGGTACCGACCGATACATCTGGGGTTGGTGTCCCTATCGTACAGGTGCCACCATCGACGACAAGAATATCAATGTAGGTGCAGGTGGTGAACCCAACTGGTCAGGCGCGCTCGTCTGCCACAAGATCATCCAGCACAGCGATGGCACGCTCACTTTGGGCGAGGTTCCAGCCATGGCAGGCAAGTACTCGCAGGCCGAAGCAGCCGATGTCGTGATGTCGAATGGCTACAATGGCGGCACCCTCTCGGGCGACAATGCCTATGTCCTTTACAGCCGCTTGGGCGATCACAACCACATCTCGCTCACCGTCAAGACCTCGAACAATTGGGACAAGTTCGGTATCTCCCTCGTTCGTGGCAGTGACTCAAGGAAGTACTATACCATGGTCGTAAATCCTGAATGGGAAGATGGACGCAAGGTGAACTTCGAGCAAGAGGGCGACGAAGGAAAGGGATTCATCGAGGGCATCGACGGCTATAACTTCCAGCGTCCAGCCGACAATGTCTATCACATCGACATCTATACCGACAACTCAGTCATGGTGATGTATATCAACGACGTTTGTGCCTACACCAACCGCATCTATGGTATCCAGAAGAATTGTTGGAGTGTCAACAACTATGGAGGCAGCATCACCATCAGCGACGTAACCGTCTCCCAATATTAGTATAACGGTCCCCCACCGTCATCCGTCCTGTGGTCCACCCCTCAAACCCCTCAAACCCCTCAAACTCCTCAAACCCCTTTCACTCCCTTTCTATTCCTCCTTATCTCCTCCGGTTCCACATGCACGGCGACATGTGTCTCCGGCCCAAAACGGCTTCGCAGCAGATTCTCTACCTGCGAAGCCTTGTCGTGTGCATCGCGCAAGGGGAGGTCGCCATCGACAAGAAGATGGAGCTCGATAGCATAATGATTGCCTATGCGACGGGTGCGCAGGTCGTGAGGCTCCATCACGCCGGGCACTGAAGCAGCCAGTCGCAGGATCTCAGCCTCCACATCTTCGGGCAGCGACTGCTCCATCAGGTCGCCGATGCCATCGCGCAACAGGTTGTACGACACCTTCACGATGAACAGGCCCACGATGATCGATGCCACAGGATCGAGCACCGTCCAACTCTGACCCAGGAAGATGGCGCCACCGATACCCACAGCCGTGCCAATCGACGACAGCGCATCGCTGCGATGATGCCAGGCATTCGCCTCCACAGCCTGCGATTCGAGTTCACGCGCCTTCCTGATCGAATAGCGATAAGTTGCCTCTTTGAGTACCACCGAAAGCAGGGCAGCCCAAAGCGCCAGTTTGCCGGGAGGTAGGAGCTCGGCACCATTTATCCACGCGACAATCTTCATCACGCCGCCATAGAGGATGCCCAGAGCCACCGCCAGCAACGACACGCCGATGATGGTCAAGGCCAGAGTCTCGTACTTGCCGTGTCCGTAGTCGTGTCCCTTGTCCCTCGGCTTGCCGCTGATGTGCACAAACACGAGCACGATAACATCGGTCACAAAGTCGCTCAGCGAGTGCACAGCATCAGCCACCATCGCCGCACTATGGCCCACGATGCCAGCCACGAACTTGAACACGAGGAGTACCACGTTCACGGCACCTCCCACCAGCGTGACCTTATATATCTCCTTGTTTCTCTCCATTTCTTTTCTCTTATCACGAATTATAGAATTAAAGAATTATATAATACATCGGTGGAATAGCAAATACAATAATTCTAAAATTCTCTAATTCGTGATAAATGAAATATCTAATTCGTGATAAAAAAAAATTCAATAATTCGGGATTTAGTCGAATGAGGGATAAGGATTATAGTCAAACTCGACTACCTTGCCAGCCTTGAGCGACTTCTGTACATCGACAAGGCGCTGGTTGCTTGAGCCACGGAACAGCAAGTCCAGGCTCTTCTTAGCCTCGATGAAAGGACCATCCACGAGGACATCGAGGTAGGGGAGCATACGGCTCATGGCAGGATCGGCCACCACCTGTTCGAAGAGGAAGCCCGTATAACACCAGATGCCCTTGTGCAGTTCCTCGCGGATACGACGTGCCAGCTCCGTAAAAGCCTCGGGCTGATACATCGGATCGCCGCCGCTGAAGGTGATGTCGCCCTCCGCATATTTCAGTTCTTCCATAATCTCGTCGATACTCACTGTATGACCAGCAGTGAATGACCACGTCTCGGGGTTGTGGCAGCCGGGGCAGGCATGACGACAGCCTGCGCAATATACACTCGTGCGCCAACCCGGTCCATCGACCGTAGTGTCTGAAACAATCTTCATCAGTTGGATGGTAAGGTTTTTCTCCATAATCAATGATGTCAGTATTTTCGTTTTGTGGGCGCAAATATACGGATATTTTCTGACATTCCAAAACATTTGCCCTTTTTATGCAGCAAAAACATCATAAAAGAAAACCGGACTTCATCACGAGGTCCGGTTTTTTGAAAATAAGTGGATGTCTGTGTTCTATTATGAGAAATTGGTCTTCTATCTATTTCTTGCAATACTTGTCAAGGAGCTCATAGAAGGCTGGATCTTCGCCAATGATGGTCTTCACGATCTTGCCATCGGCATCGATGAGGATCTTGGTGGGATAGCCCTGGATGCCATACAGTACCGACACATCGTTCTTATCGGTGCCGTTGAATGCCTGGAGCCATGGCATCTGCTGTTCCTCGAGGGCTGCACGCCACTTCTCGTCGGTGTCGTTGCAGGCAATCGAAAGGAACTCTACCTTCTTGCTGTACTTCTTGTAGGCTGTCTTCATGTCGGGAATACCCTTGATGCACCATACGCACCACGAGCCCCAGAAGTCGAGCACAAGGGCCTTGCCACGCAGGCTGCTGAGGGTGATCGGCTTGCCATTGGGGTCGAGAACCGTGAAGTCGGGAGCCTCGGCGCCCTCCACGCAACGCTGCTGGGCTGCCTCGCGTGCCTCTTCGGCTGCAATGCGGTCGAGGCGTGACTGGATGTAAGGCGACAACTTGCCGTTGCGAACCGCGGGAGCGAGCTTCTCGACAGCAGCCTTGTAATCGGAACCATCGAGCGCACTGATGATATATGCCGACACATCCTGATCGGGATGCGATGCTGCCCAATCCTTGGCGGCCTCGCTCATCTTGCCCATCAAGGCCTCATATTCACCCTGCATTATCTGCATGGCCGAATCGGTGGCGGTGCCATTTTCATGCATTTCGCGGGCACGATCCATAATCCCGCTGATTTCACGCTGATAGTCGGTGATGGAACGATCGTAGGTGTTGTAATCCTCGTAGAACTTGCTGCCCGAGAAGAAATACTCGTCCATCGTGCCATCGATGCGAACATATTCGCCAGGCACAAGCAAGACGGAGAGGTTGCTGTTCTGTCCCTTTGGCATGAGGGCAATCAGACGCAGCTGGGAGGGGTCCTTGAGGTCATAAACAAAGTCGCCATTGGTGACAGCGATGGTGTCCATATAGTCCTGACGACTGAAACTTTCGTTGATTACATAGACGATGAGCGAATCGGCATCGAGTCCGTCGAGATGACCTGTAAGCTGATGCTCGGGTGCCTTCTGCCCACATGAGGCAAGAAGAACGGCTGCACTGGCAGCAAAAAACATTTTTTTCATTAGGTGGTTGGAGTTTTACTTGAACAGTTTGGCAAGCTCGGCATCGAGCTGCTCGTCGGTTTCGATCTTGGCGACAATCCTGCCCTCACGATCGATGAGGTACTTGGTGGGAAGATAATGCACGCAGTAGCGTTCGCTGATGTCCTTGCTCTTGTCGTAGCCCTGGAACTTGCCATCGGCATCGGTAAAGACCTGCAGACCACGCAAGGTGTGAAGGAAGGCTGTGGTGCCGTCCTTCTTGGCGGCCTTGACAGCCTCCTCGGGGTTGCTGTCGTTGTCGGCTACGCAGAACACCTCGAAGCCCTTCGTGTGATACTTCTTGTAGAGAGCCAGCACATGCGGCATGGAGGCGCGGCAGGGCACACACCACGATGCCCAGAAATCGACGAGGACCACCTTGCCACGATAGTCGGAGAGGCGGATGCTGTCCTTGCCGAAGAGGTTCGGACCTTCAAGCTCGGGAGCCTCGTGACCGGGCTGGACGTTCTCAAGCGCGGTGATTTCGGCCTTCACCTCATCGAGGATGCCACTCTGCTTGATCTCGTCCGAGAAACCATCGTAGAGCGCCTTGTTCTCTTCATAACCCTTGTTGCCGACGATGAAAGTCATGTACTGGGCAGCAGGATATGAATTGGGGTGCGACTTCATAAACTCGACAATGCAATCCTCGATATTCTTGTTGATCGACTCGATCTGCTCATCGATGGCCATATATCCCTGTTGGTCGTCAGCCTCCTGCGCTGCCTTTTTCTGCTCATAGAGGGTGTTGAGCTGCTCGGCAAATTCCTTGTGGATGGCATCCATCTCGTTCTGCTCGTCATTCGAAGGAGAACCGGTCACCACGACCTGTTCCCAGTTGGCAGTATCGATGGCTACGGTAAGTTGGCCGGGATTGATCCAGAAACGGGTATATTTGACGTTCTGGTAATCCTTCAAATCCCCTTTGTAAACAATAATATATGTGGGTTTTTCGATAGAGCCCTTGAACTGGAATTTGCCATCCTTGACGACAGCAGTGTCGTTTGTTTCGTTACCTGGAGTGCCATAATAGAGGCAGACTTCCTCACCCTCGTAGGCATTGATGGTGCCATTGAGGGTAAATGCATTGGGATCGACCGGCTTCTGTGAGCAGGCGGCGAAGAGCAGCGCAACGGCTGCCAATGAAATAAGTTTCTTCATTATCTTTCGTTTTTATGATTAATTGCTTGTGGCATAACCCGGATTCTGGTCGGAAGTGGATAGTGCCGTGTTGTAGGAGAACTCATCGGCAGGGATGCCAAGTACGCTGTACTGCTTGTTGATGGCCGTGCCGCTTTCGTCGGCATAATTGTAGTTGAAGGCGAGGACGATATCGGCGGGCATGCGCATCATGAGGCTGAGTTCGCGTCCGTTCTCGCAGAACAGGTTGCGCAGGTATTCGTTGAAGATCTGCTCAAGCAGGGAATGCTGATCGACGGCGAGGTCGGCCGTGGTACTGAAGTCGGTATAGCCGGCATGCTCGAGCACCGTCTTGAGCAATGCGATCGACTCGGTGTTGTAACCCATTTGCGCCAAGGCCTCGGCACGCATCAGATAGAACTCGGTGAGTCGCATCTCGACATTGGTCTCCTCTATATCATCGGCATCCAATACCGTAGGATCCAAATGCTTGCAGACGATGTAGCTATCGACAATCAGCTCAGGCATATCGAGGCCCAGATAGGCCAGATACAGCAAATACAGGGTCGAATCGACAGTGTGCAGGAAATTGGTATCCATGCGCGGGTCGTCCTGATAGAGGGTGGCGAAGTTCTTGGTGGGCAGCCACTGTGCCGAGCCACGATAATAATACTCCTCGTAGTTGGCGGTCTGCCTCTCCTTCGGCTGGATGCCGAACATCACCTCTTTGCTGGCCAGGCCCTTGACGTGGAAGATGTCGGTCTGCCGTTCCTCGAGGGTATAGGGACTGTTGCTGATGATGTCGGCACAGAGGTCGGCGGCCCCCTGATAGTCGCCCTTCATCATCAGGACGCGTGCCTTCTGCCCCTTGGCCACCCACTTGTTGGTGTAATGATTCGGATTGACATCGGGAGCATTCTGGATGGCATAATCGAGGTCGGCAAGGATGAAGTCGTACGACTCGCTGACCGTCGAGCGTCCACAGGGCATGTTGGATGCCGTAACGGCCTCGTCGCGGATGATGAGTCCATAGGGGCTGCTCTGGTCCCAGTAGTATCCGAACCATTCGAAGAGCTTGGTGTAGGCAATGGCACGCATCAGGCGGGCTTCGGCCACAATCGAACTCTTGCTCACGGTGGTGAACCATGCATCGTTGGCCCCCTCAAGCTGGTCGATGACAGCATTGGCGGCAACGACAGTCTTGTAGAGCGGCTGCCAGATATACAGGTTATACACCGAGCTGTAATAACCAGGATGCGTCTCGAGCATATAGTCGCCCTGGTAATAGCCCAGCACGCCTGCAAAGTCGGCGGGCAATGCCTCATAATAGGTGGCAACGCCTGTCGATTCGACATCATAATTGTCCACCTTGCACATGGCAAACTGATAATACACGCCATTGAGGGCTATCTGAGCCGTCTTCTGATCGACGATAAGGTTACCGTCCACCTTGCTTTGTGTCGGCAATTCGTTGAGTGGATCGGAGCAGGAAGCCGCAGCCAGCATCAGTCCGGCCAAGCCAATATATAATGAATACTTTTTCATTTCTTCCAATTATTTATGTTGACAATCTTTAGAACGCAACGCGCACGCCTACGGTGAAACTCTTGGTGGTCGGGTAAGCCGAGACGTCACGACCGCCACCGATAATGCTGTATGGGTCGTCGCTCACGGCAGGATCCGGTCCCGGATAGCTCGTGATGGTGAACAGGTTGGTGCCTGTGCAATAGACCGAAGCGTTCTGCAGGCCCAGTCTCTTGCAGACCTTGGGTGCCAACGCGTAGCTGAGCGAGAGGCTCTGCAGCTTCAGATAGGATGCGTCATAGACATTCTGGTCGGTGAGCATATAGGTGGTGTTGTAGGTGCTGGCAGGACGACCGGTGTAGTTGCCATAGCTCGATGCTTCGAGCACACGCGTCGAACGGTTGGCAGTGCTGCTGAACGAGCAGTCGTTGACGTCCTTCTGATAAATTAGGTCGTTGCCATAGCTGAACGTGAAGCCGGCAAGCAGCGACCAGTTCTTCCAGGAGAGCGTAGTATTGAAACCGCCGAAGAAGTCGGGCGTACAGTTGCCGATCTCATCCTCATAATAATAGCCGGTTTCGTCCAGACGGTACATCACCGAGCCGATGCCCAGGTCCGACTCCATATATTGCCACATCGAGAAGCGCTGCATGTAGTCGAGCAGCTGCTCGTCGTTCTCGATCAGACCGTCGGTGGGACGGCCGCAGAGGATGCCGAGCGACTCACCCTCCTTGACCAGCGAAGTGCCCAGATTGAGGGCATTGCGGTCGGTGGCATCCGAGTAGTCGCCTCCGATGTTAAGCACCTTGCTGCGGTTGAAGGCGAGGTTGAACGCTCCGCTCCACTTCCAGTCTTTCGTGCGGATGATGTCACCATAGACCTCGAACTCGAAGCCGCGGTTGCGTATCTTGGCGATGTTGCTGGTATAGGTCGAATAGCCGGTCGAAGGTGCTGCCGAGATGCTCAGCAATGCGCCATCGGTGGTCTTGAAATAGTAGGCGATGGTGCCGCCCAGACGACCTTTGAAGAACGAATAGTCAAGGCCGAGGTCATACTGTGTGGTCTCCTCCCAACGAATATCGTCGTTGCCGAGCTGCGAAGGATAGAGCGCGTTGCTGCCGGCATAGTCGCCCGGGGTGAAGAGGGTAAGGAACTGGTAGGACGCGATGTGCTGCGTACCGGTAATACCAGCCGAAGCGCGAAGCTTGATCTCGTCGATCCAGGTGGCATCACGCAGCCACTTCTCCTGATTGATGCGCCATGCTACAGCGCCCGAGGGGAACCAGCCCGTGCGATGACTCTTGGCGAACTTGCTCGACGTATCCGAACGACCAGTGAAGGTGAAGAGGTAACGCTCGAAGAGGACGTAGTTCAAACGCGCGTAGAACGACAGCAGGGCGGTGGTGCTCGACGGGTTGGAACCTGCCACCGTCGTGGCGAAGGCGGCAGAGCTAAGGTTGTTCAGATAAGTATCGTCGGGATAACCCTTGCCGGCAGCCGAGAAATAACTCAGGCGCTGCTCTTCCCACGACTGACCCACGACGGCATCGAGGCGATGGTTCTCGTTGAACATCTTATTATAGGAGAGGGTGTTCTCCCAGAAGACATTGGTGCTGTTTGACTCCGACTGTGAGCCCTGTCCGTTCTCTGAATCGGAGGCACCATAGTAGCCGCCCACCATCACGAACGACGGCGTGTAGTTCACCTGGTTGTAGTTGCTCCAATCGACCGAATAGACGGTCTTGAACTTGAGGTCATCCAGCAGGTCGATGGTCAGGCCGATGCTGCCCTTGATGCCGTAGGTGCGGGCAAGGTTGGTCGATTGCGAGACCGCCAAAGGGTTCTGGAAGCCCATGTAGCTGGAGCCAACGCCACCGATCGACGAATAATCGGAGAACGAACCATCCTCGTTATACATGGGGAGGATAGGAGGAGCAGCCATCGCCTGCGAATAGGCACCCGAGTTGATGTTGTTCTTCGTGTAGCTGTACATCACGTTGCTCGCGAAGTGGATTCGCTTCGTGATGTCGGCATCGAGGCTGGTTTTGCCCGAAAGACGGCGGAAATCGGTCTTGATGATTGTACCGTCCTGCTGGCTCATCGAGATCGAGGTATAGTAGCGCGAACTCTTCGAGCCACCCTGCACGCTGAGGTCAGCATTGTGGGCTGTGCCCGTACGGAGCACCTCACCCAACCAGTCGGAATTGGCGTTGCCAAAGGCCGGCAACTGGTCGAGCATGCGTTGGGTGCTACTGATATGGCTCGCCACAGCCGAAGCCGTCGAGGGGTCGAGCTCCATCAGGTGGTTCATGTTGTTGATTGATGTCTGGTACGACTGTGTCAAAGCCGCAATGTACTGTTCGCCGTTCAGGAGCTTCTCCTTCACGGGATTGACCACACTGTACGAATAGTTGAAGTTGATGGTAGGCTTCTGGTCGATGTTGCCGCGCTTGGTGGTGATGATCACGACGCCATTGGCAGCCTTCGAACCGTAGATGGCCGTAGCCGAAGCATCCTTCATGATGGTGATGCTCTCGATGTCGTTGATGTTGAGCCCGGCAAGGTTGTTCAAGCCACGGGTATAGTTGCCCGAGATGGTGTTGTTGAAATCCTCGCCATAGTTGGCAGCCTCGATGGGATTGACCTGTTCGCTGACCGTCGAGGCGATATAGTTGTTGTTGATTTCGGTGGGGATACCATCGATGACGTAAAGCGGGTCGGCAGAGCCCGAGAGCGAAGCGCCGCCACGGATGCGGAAACGTACGGCACCGCCTGGAGCACCATCTGACTTGGTAATGTTCACACCAGCCACCTTGCCGATCAGGGCATCATCTACGGTAACCGAAGGCAGGTTCTGGAGCTCCTCGCCCTTGACAGTCGATACCGAGCCCGTCAGGTCCTTGCGGAGCGTACTACCGTAACCCACCACGACGGTCTCTTCGAGGCTTTCGGTACTTTCACGCAAAGTGATGTTCAGATTGTCCTTGATGTCAACGACCTTGGTGACATAGCCGATGAAGCTGATCATCAGCTGTTCTGATCCGGCGGGCAGGTTGGGGATGCGGAAATAACCCTTTTCGTCGGTGATCGATCCGACACGTCCACCCTTCACGATGACCGTGGCACCAGAGACTGGCTCGCCGGTGACTTCATCGACCACGGTACCCTGCGTGGCAGTCGGCAGCTTGGTGATCTGGATGAACTTGCCCCTCACCTGTGCCCTCAGCCCCTTGTTCTTAAGGGCTTCGCTGACTATCTGTGGCACTGTCATGCCGGCAGCATTCACCGAGACTTGCACGCCTTCCACATCGGCCATGTTGTAATTGAACTTGTAGTAATCAGACTCCTTCTCGAGCTTCGTGAGGAGACTGGTCAGAGATTCGTTTTGGGCACTATAGCTGATACGCTTGTTGGCTGTCTGTGCCGACAATACCATCATGCCACTCAGCAAAAAGGCCATCACGAAAGCAACCAAACGACGTGTGCCGCCCAGTAGCTTCTCATTGCATTTACCTTGTTTCATTATTAATATTGTATTAAGGATAAGAATTCTCATATAGGAACACCCTGGCTCGTTGACATTCTCTGCATTTATTACAGCAAAATTGACAATCGGGTACACTTTTTTCAAAAAAACTTTCAAAAAACGTTAATTTTCTCGATTTTTTTGTCAAAACCAATCATTCTATCTATCTTTGTCAGCCCCAAAAAATAAATTGGTAGAAAATTTTACATGCAGAGTACCCGAAACCTTACGTTTTCCGTATAATGAGTAGAGAAGGCATCAGTCTGTCACAATTTGAGCAAGTCTTTCGTGAGCAATACTCGCGATTGTACTACTATGCCAACGACTTCGTCCAAGACGACGAGGCCGCACGCGACATTGTGAGCGATGTCTTCACTGCCGTATGGAATGCCCGGGAGCGCATGATGTTCAGCACATTGCCTAGCTATCTGATGACCAGCATCCGAAACCAAAGCATCAACTACCTGCGCAAGAACGCAGGGCGTGAGAGTTTCGAGCCCAACGATGCGATGGCAGCACTCATGGCCGACAACGAAGAGGACCTCAGCATGCTCAACGAACGTCTCGACAAGCTACAAGGCCTCGTAAGTCAATTGCCCGACAAGACGCGACACGTCCTTGAGGAATGCTACTACCACGACAAGAAATACAGCGAAGTGGCATGCGAGATGGGTATCACGTCCGACGGCGTCAAGAAACACATTGTCAAAGCCTTCCGGTTGCTCCGCGAAAGCTTCGGCATATCCCAGAACCGATAACAATGAACGACAATCAGTTGCAGAACGACAACTTTATGCCCGCTGACGAGGCTCACATGCCCAACGCGCGCGAAGAGGAGGCCCTCCGACAGGCGCTCCGTCGTCAGCATATCCCTACCCCGGATGTCGATGCCGCTTGGGAGGACTTTGTCAAGAAGAACAATATTCTGATTCCTGCAGCTCAAGCGGCAAAGACTTCCCGACGATGGTGGTCCGTGGCAGCAGCCATTGCGCTCATCGTTACCTTGGGCATTGCGTCGATGCTGTGGCTGCGCCCGATAAACACTGCAAGTGAGCCACAGCAGGTCTTTGTTCACATCGATGAATCGAGTGAAATACATCTCACCGACCAGACTACAGGCAAGATAATCCCCGTTGAAGCTTCCCAAGTCACATTCGATACCGAAAAGGCCAACCAAGGGATCACTGCCAAAACCGAACCTAGACTGCTGACGTTGCGAGTGCCTCGCGGCACCACCTACCAACTTACCTTGCCCGACGGCACGGAAGTGTGGCTCAATAGCGATTCCGAACTAACCTTCCCCGACCACTTTACCGGAAGGGAACGACGGGTGAATCTCGTAGGTGAGGGTTATTTCAAGGTGACCAAAGACAAGGAACATCCGTTCCGCATCAAGGCCCCCAACTTCACCGTCACAGTCCTGGGCACCGAATTCAACATCCGCGCCTACGATCGTGATGCCTCCATCGTCTCGCTCGTATCTGGTTCCGTTTCGTTGCATTCGGTGGCTGCACCGCTGCAGGCAGGCGACAACAATCCGATCCTGAAACCCGGACAGACTGCCACCATCGGCATCGACGGCTCGATACACATCGAGGACCTCGACGCCTATTCGTTCGTGCAATGGAAGGAGAACCTCTTCTACTTCAACGATGCACCATTACAGGACGTCATCCGCGAGATGGGACGCTGGTACAACGTTGATATCTTCATCGAGAATCCCGAAGAGAGCAGGGACCTTCGCGTGCATTTTGCAGCCGACCGCAGCGAGTCGCTGCAGACTGCCCTCGACAACCTGAACGAGCTCGGGCTGATACAGGCGACCCTCTACAACGACAACGAGCGTGTCAGTGTCCGTTTGCTGGGTCAGCACGCCACCGACAATGCCATCAGGCTACAGAATTGACATACCCGTTTTTATGAAATGCACCAGAAACCTTGCCATCCCGCTGCTCACTGTCGCCTTGCTCGGCGGGTGTATCCGAAACCGAGTCAACTCCAACGATGTAACTTCTGAAGTCCGAATTGTCAATCCGCTTGATATCCGGTTTGGCGATCCCTTCATCCTCGCTGCCTCTGATGGCCGTTACTACATGTATGGTACCTCGCTGGCCGATGGCTTCGAGGCATACAGTTCCGACAACCTCTGGGACTGGACACCCTGCGGACAGGTCTATCAGGGTGGGGGAGAAGAACAGTGGAATCTCGATTGCTTCTGGGCTCCCGAAGTCTATGAGCGCCAGGGCAAATACTATCTGTTCTACAGCGCCAACGATCGGAACAATCCCACACACGAAGCCGAGAACTTCAAGATAGGAGTGGCTGTGTCCGACTCTCCCACAGGACCGTTCACCGACCTCTACAACCGTCCGCTTTTCGAACCACCTTATCCCATCATCGATGCAAATGTGTGGTTCGACGACGACGCAGGTCGCTGCTATCTCTATTTCTCGCGTTGCTGTTACAAGCACCCTGTCGAAAGCGACGTAGCCGAATGGGCGCGCCACGAGGGGATATACGACGCCATTGAAGAGAGTTGGATCTACGGCGTAGAGCTCCTTCCCGACTTCAGTGGTGTAGTAGGTGAGCCCCAACTGTTGCTCCGTCCACCAACAGGCCTCGCCGATCCAACCACCCAGTGGGAGAATCGTTCAGTGCTCGCCCATGAGGCAGGACGCCGCTGGAACGAAGGCTCCTATACCTTCCGTCACGACAGCACTTGGTACATCATGTATTCCGCCAACTTCTTCGGCAGTTCCAACTATGCCGTAGGTTATGCCACAGGTCCGTCACCCCTGGGTCCCTTTGTCAAAGCAGCCGAAAATCCCATCCTGCAGGCCGACACAGCGCAGGGTGGACAAACCACGGGCACAGGTCACAACATGGCCTTCCGAAGTCATCAGGGCCAGTGGCTCACCGTTTATCACGGCCGCACTCTGCGTCAGCCCGACCAGCGCGTAGTCTTCATTGGTGCTCTCGCGCTCGACAGTGAAGGTCGCCTACAGATTCATCCCGCCGATACACTCACCCTCAATACCGACCGTCGCCCGTGAAATCCGCAATCATAGCTTCCCTGCTCACTGTCGCAGGGATGCTCACCATCGAAACCTCCGCCCAACAACCTCTGCATTTCACCCGGTCCGAACAGCTCTCGTTCCGGCATCTCGACATTCTCGATGGGTTGAGCCAGAACACTGTGAGCTGCATGCTGCAGGACCGTCAGGGTTACATCTGGTTGGGCACAAAAGACGGAGTGAACATCTACGACGGCAACGAGTTCCGCCAGCCTCTCACTGCCGACGGCGCCCATTGCAGCTTTGTTCGTGCTCTGTTCGAGGACGAAGACGGCATTGTCTGGATCGGTTCCGAAGTGGGCCTGTGGCGCTACGACCCTGTAGCCGAAGAGTTGCTGCCCCTTAGTCGCATCACGCACGGAACGACGGCCATCACCCATCCCGTTTGTCAGATTCAGAGCGACACCACAGGTGCCTTATGGATATGTGTCGATGAGGAAGGCATCTACCGTTACGACAAACAGTCCGCGCAGCTCCAACTCGTCTTCGACAGTCACCCCCTCGGGCACAGCATCCTCTGTATGGCCTTTGGGCAAGGTCGCATCTGGGTGGGCACCTTTGGCGGCGGACTTTACTACAGCGACGACGAGCTTCGCAGCCTCAAGCCCTACACTACCCCCGAAGGCCGTAATCCTATGCCCGACTGCTCGGTGTCGCGCCTCGGCTTCCGTCATGGCCTGCTCTATGTGGCCACCGAACAGCAAGGACTCAGTGCCATTACACCGCGCACCATGGACTATCGAGCCGTGTTCGCCCACGATGAAGAAGGCCGCTCGCCCTTCGTTCGTGACATGATGTTCCGCGACGACGACGTCTGGCTCTGCACCGAAAACGGCCTCTATGTCCTCAATGTCACCACCGGCCAGGTGCAGCACTATCGTCACGAAGGGTACGATGCCTATTCCCTTTCCGACAACGCCCTCTACTGCATCCTCACCGATCGCGAAGGTGGCATCTGGATAGGTTCCTACTTCGGTGGCGTCAATTACCTCGACACTGCCGACCGAGTGTTCGAAAAGTTCTACGCGGGGCGTAGCGGAAGCGATTGGCAGGGCCTACGTGTTCGCGAAATACGGCAGGATCATCATGGCCACATCTGGATAGGCACTGAAGACCAGGGACTCAATATGCTCGACCCCTCCACCGGAAAGGTGACCTTCGTCGAAGCCAGCCGCCGTTTTCGCAACGTTCACGGCCTCTGCTGTATCGGCGACGAGCTCTGGGTTGGAACGTTCAGCAGCGGGCTACACATCCTCGACACCGCCACTGGCCGCCAACTTCGCAGCTACGACTGCTACGACGGGTCTGGTCTACCCAGCAACAGCATCTTCTCAATTATCCGCACTCGGCAGGGCGAAATCTATCTCGGCACCATGTCGGGCATCGCCCAGTGGGATGCACAACATCGACGGTTCTTTTCCGTGCCTGGTCTCGAAGGCACTTTTATCTATAACCTTTACGAGGACCGCGACGGCACGCTATGGGCTTCCACCTATTCGGCGGGACTCTTTGTGCGCAAAGCCGGCGAACTGGGCTGGAAGCAGTACCTGCATCGCGAAGACCAGCCGCAGTCTATTGCCAGCAATATGGTTTATGGCACCATGCAGGACTCGAGGGGGACTCACTGGATTTACACGCAGCAGGGCCTTTGTCGCTTCGACCAACGCACTCAAACCTTCGTCGCCGACAGCCTCTATGGCATAACCTTGCCCAAAGGCGTAGTCTATCAGCTCATCGAAGACGCGCATGGCACCTATTGGATTACCACTAACGGCGGCCTCTACCGCATCAATCCCGCCACGGCCGAAGTGAGTCGATTCACCACCAGCGACGGACTTTCGTCCAATCAGTTCAACTATAGTTCCAGCCTCATCACCGACGACGGCACCATCTATGCCGGCACCATCGAAGGCATGGTGCGCTTCAACCCCAATCAGCTCGTTGGAGCGCGTCGCCTCCCCAAGCCCGTGGTGGCCAATGTGTGGGTGTTCAATCATCGCCTTTCTCCTCAGGACGACCCAGAGATCATCGACCGATCGATCAGCTTCCTCGACCGCATCGAATTGGCAGCCGACGAAAACACCTTGACCTTGGGTGTAGTGATTCCAAGTTTCAACACTGCCGATACCCACCAGCTTAAATATCTCTTGGAAGGCTTCGACACCGAATGGCGCTACCTGCTCACCCGTGGTGAACGCATCTCATACGCCAAGCTCCCTCCAGGCAAATACACCCTGCATCTGGCAGCCTTCGATCGCAAGAACGAGAAGGAGGTGAACCCGTCGCAGTTCCAGATAGTCATACGTCCGCCATTCTATAAGACCTTCTGGGCCTATGCTCTCTATTTCCTGCTGCTGTTAGGCCTATTGTTCGCGATCATATATATATTCCGCGCGCGAAGCCGTGAGCGAATGCTGTTGCAGATGCGCGACTATCGGCAGAACAAGGAACGCGAACTCAATCGCGCCAAGATTGACTTCTTCACCAACGTGGCTCACGAGATACGCACCCCGCTCACCCTCATCAAGGCACCGCTCGACGGATTGCTGTCACAAAAACAGAAATTCGAAACCCGCGAGCGCGACGACCTCGACGTGATGAGCCTCAACGTGAATCGCCTGCTCCTGCTCGTCAATCAGTTGCTCGACTTCCGCAAGATGCAGGAGAGTAAGGTCGAACTGCGGCCGCGCCTCACCAACATCGGTCAGTTGGTCGAAGAGCTCAAGCGTCGCTTTACCCCCGCCATCGAGGCCGCGGGTCGAGTCCTCATCGTCGAAATGCCCAAGGAAGCGCCCGTGATGGCTCGTGTCGATCAAGAGGCAATCACCAAAATCCTAAGCAATCTGCTCACCAATGCCATCAAGTACGGTCAGTCGTACATCAAACTCCAATTGGAATGCAATCAGGAGACGTTCTGGATCAACGTGGCCAACGACGGCGAGCTCATCAGCAAAAGCGACCGCGAGACAATCTTCAATCTCTTTAATCGCGCAAATGCATCACACGTACAACCAGGTACCGGCATTGGCCTATCCTATGCACGCCAGCTAGCCGAACTTCACGGCGGCACACTTGCTGTGGTCGATTCCGATACCGAGAACGTCTTCTCTCTGACCATTCCTCGCCGTTTGGACGAGGAGTCCGAGCCCGACTACCTGCAGGACGACAAGACCCAATCGCCCGAGTTCGCTTCCCTGCTTCCCTCCAAGCAGGGCGAAGTTGTCCTGCTCCTCGTCGATGATAATGTCGAACTTTTGAATTTCATGACCAAACGTCTGTCGGCCAACACCGGCTATCGTGTCCTGACTGCCGAGGATGGTGTCAAAGCGCTTCAAATCATCGATACGGAATACGTCGATATCGTTATCACCGACCTGATGATGCCTAATATGGATGGCCTGGAGCTATGCCAGCGCATCAAGAGCGACCTGCATTACTGCCATTTGCCCGTGGTGCTGCTTACCGCCAAAACCGAGGTGGAGGATAAGATCAAAGGCCTTGAGATGGGAGCAGATGCCTATCTCGAAAAGCCGTTTAACATGGATTTCCTGTTTGCAACCATCAACTCGTTGCTGCGCAATCGTCAGCAGATCTACAGTCGCTTCACCAACAATCCCATTGTTTCGACCACTTCCAGTCAAGGTGCCCTCTCGAAGATGGATGAGAAGTTCCTCATGAAACTCGATACCCTAATTCAGGAGAACTTCCACAACCCGGACTTCAACATGGATAGTATCGTTGATGAAATGGGACTGAGCCGATCGGCCTTCTATCGCAAGATAAAGGGATTGGCCAACATGTCGCCCAACGAATATATCCGAATGTTACGTCTGCGCAAGGCTGCACAGTTGCTTGTCGAAGGTGATTTGTCTGTTTCCGAAATCTGTTATCAGGTCGGTTTTGGCACACCATCCTATTTCAGCAAATGTTTCCAAAAACAGTTCGGAGTGTTACCCAAAGTGTATGCCGAAACACACGCCAAATAGAAATTACGCCATGAAAATGAAATGATTCTTGCAGACGATGCAAAAATCGTCCCAAATAACCGCTCAAATTGACCAAAATGCCTATTTAGCCAATTTGAGCGGTTATTTGGGATTTTTTTTATATCTGTTCTGCCATTTCACTCCTATCTTTGCCCCGGAAAAAGTTCGAAACTCATAATTCAATACTCAAAAAAATAATCAAGTGAAACACGTTACAACACACAGAACATCAATTCTGACAGTTTTGTTCATGTTGCTCTTTGTGCCGGTCACACTGGCACAGAAGATTACCGTGAGCGGTACTGTCGTTGATGTTGATCACGAACCCCTCATTGGAGTAAGTGTCGTGGAGGTCGATAACATCACCAATGGTATGTCCACCGACCTTGATGGTAAGTTTACGCTCAACGTGGCTCCCGATGCCAAGTTGTCGGTGTCGTACATCGGCTACGTAACCAAGATTGTAGAGGTGGGCGGCAAGTCGCAACTGATGATTACCCTCGCCGAGGACCGCAAGACGCTCGACGACGTCGTGGTGATCGGTTATGGTACGCAGAAGAAAGCCGACCTCACAGGAGCAGTAGCGGTGGTGAGCATGAAGGATGCGAAGAAGAATTCGCCCACCAACATCGGCGAGATGCTGCAGGGTCAGGTGCCAGGTGTGAGCGTCGCCACCAGTTCGGAACCCGGTTCGATGGCCAATGTGCGCATCCGTGGTATCGGTTCGTTCTCGAGCGTAGGTCCCCTCTACGTCATCGACGGACTGATCGTAAATGATGTCAATCACCTCAACCCTTCGGAGATCGAGAACATGCAGGTGCTGAAGGACGCATCGGCAGCAGCCATCTACGGTGCCCGTGGCGCCAACGGTGTCATCCTCATCACGACCAAGAAGGGCAAGAAGGGTGCACCCACGCTCGATATCAACGCCAACTGGAGCCTCGCAGGCATGCCCAAGAAGATCGATGTGATGAACTCGATCGACTTCCTGCAGTATAACGAACTGGCTTACCTCAACTCGGGTGTGGCATGGCCAGCACAGGGCTGGAGCGATGACCACGTCGGCCAGTATATCCCCAACACCGATTGGCAGAAAGCCAACTTCCAGACAGGTTTCACGCAGGACTATAATATAATGTATAGCCAGGGTTCCGACAACGTGAACATGGCTGTCGGCCTTGGCTGGATGGACCAGACCGGTATCATCGAAGGCCCCGACTACAGCCGCTTCACTGCCCGCGTGAACACCGATGCCACCTACAAGTGGCTCAAGATTGGCGAGAACCTGACCTACCAGCACACCAACACGATGAACACCAATGGTGGCTCGTTTGCCAATGTGCTCTCGATGCCTACGGTCATCCCGGTATATGACCCCTTTGAACCCACTGAGCGAGGTGGCTTCGGTTATGGTAGTGCCGACTTCCCAACCTATTCAACTAACCCCGTGGCCAATCAGAAGAGTTACCGCTCGGAGCACTGGAACGACCACATCATCGGCAACTTCTTCGCCGAACTCACCTTCTTCAACCATCTTACCTACAAGCTGAACGTCGGTATCGATGCCTGGTGGGGTCGCAGCAAGAACCGTAACAACTGTTATACCATGCGTATGGCTTCGGGTGAAACACGTTATCAGGATGTTCTTACCGAGGATCGCGACAGCCGTGTCACCATCCTCATCGAGAACACGCTGAATTACACCCAGAGCTTCGGCAAGCATAATGTCAGCGCCCTGGTGGGTTACACCACCGAGGACGTTCGCTGGAACTATCTGCGCGCCGAGGGTTATAACCAGCAGGTGCCCGGCCTGTGGCAGATTGCCCTTGTCGGCACCCAAAACAATATGTATGGTGTCGAGAACGAACGCCGCATGATCTCCTATCTGGGTCGTATCGACTACAACTATGCTGAGCGTTATCTGCTCCAGTTCAACTTCCGTTCCGACGGATGCTCGAAGTTCGGCCCCGAAAATCGTCGTGGCTATTTCCCCTCTGTCTCTCTTGGATGGAAGATCAACGAAGAGGCCTTCTTCGAGCCACTCCAATCAGTAGTTAATCTCCTCAAGTTGCGCGCCAGCTGGGGTACTATTGGCGACATGCAGGCTCTGGGCAACTACGACTACATCCCAGGTATCGACCATAGCGGTCCCTATGAGGGTCTGTACGCCGTGTTTGGTCCCAGCGGCAATGAGAACGTACACTATGGCGCCACTCAGTCAGCACGCGTCAACGTCAATCTCGGTTGGGAGAGCAAAACCACAACCAATATCGGCGCCGACTTCGAGATGTTAGGCAACCGTCTTTTTGGTTCGTTGGAATGGTTCAACTCCAAATCGACCGACCTGCTCTTCAATATCAAGACCGCGTGGGCCACCGGTACATCGACCCTTTGGACCAATTACGGACGAATGACCAACAGCGGTATCGAGGCTACTCTCGGATGGCGTGACCACAAAGGCGATTTTGACTACTCCATTAGCGCCAACTTTACTGCCTTGAGGAACAAGGTCAATCGACTGGGAGGTGATGACTTCTACGATTCCTGGCACAGCCGCACAATGGTTGACCGTTCGATTGGCGAGTTCTACCTCATTCAGTTCGATGGCATCTTCCAATCCATGGACGAGGTCTATGACCACACCACGACTCTTGCCGACGGCACCGTAAAGGTGATCCAGCCCAATGCCAAGCCCGGTGATGTGCGCTACATCGATGCCGACCAGGATGGTGACATCGATGCCGACGACCGCGTCTTCAGCGGCAGCCCGCTTCCCAAGTGCGAGCTGGGTGTGACGGCTAACCTGAGCTGGAAAGGCCTTGACTTCAGTATGTTCTGGGCTGGTCAGTTTGGCAATAAGATCTACAATGGTGTGCGTCAGGCAACCCTCAATTATAACGTCGATAATCTGCCTTCCGACGCTGTGCCCTGGACCTGGGACAATCCTTCCACCGAGTTCCCACGCATGTATGCCAATGCCACTTCGAATAACATTGCCTACTGCGACCGGTTCCTCGAGGATGGCACGTTCTTCCGCCTGAAGAACATCCAGCTGGGTTACACCTTGCCACAGGCTTGGACCTCCCACATCTTCGTGAAGCGCATCCGTGCCTTCGTCAGTGGCAGCAACCTGCTCACTTTCACCAAGTACAAGGGATATGACCCCGACATCATCTGCACCAACGTTTTTGAGCAAGGCTACGACAGCGGACAGTTCCCTTCGGCCAAGCAGGTCAACTTCGGTGTTCAGGTCAACTTCTAATCACTTAACCATACAAACATTCAAGACAAATGAAACCATATATTCTTGCATTTCTTATGGGCATTGTGGCGCTGGGCAGCTCCTCATGCAGTGACAGCTGGCTCGACCTGACCAATCCGAATGTGGAGTCATCAGAGACCTTCTGGCTCACCGCCGAACAATATGACCAGGGACTCTCGGCCGCCTATTCCACTTGGCGTCGTCCGGGATATTTCAGCCGCTGGTTCCAGATACACACCATGCTGCGCAGCGACGAGGGATGGAGCGAAAGCCCGAACCAGGAGTTCCAGGCCGATGCCAACTTCATCATGGATTCCTACAACTACGACGGCAACGAGGGCCTTTGCCTTCCTTGGGAAGCTTTCTACAATAGCTTGTATTACGTCAATCAGGTGATCGACAACATGAACGGCAAGGGTAAGGATCTCTTCAACGAACAGGAAGCCAATCAGATCCTTGGGCAGGGTTACTTCATCCGTGGTGTGGCTCACTGGGCGATTGCCGCCATCTACGGCAAGGGTCCCATCCAGACCAGTTCGATCGAGAACGGCCCCATCGGCAACCAGATAGAACTCTATCAGCAGGCTCTCGCCGACTTCCAGGCCGCTGCCCCACTGCTCCCCGTCAGCTGGGAGCCCCAGGAGGTGGGTCGCGTCACCCGTGGCGGTGCCTACGGCATGGCAGCCAAGATGTCGATGCAACTGGCTGGCATGTTCAGCCATCGTCCCTGGTCCGACTATCAGGATGCCACCAAGGCAAAGGAGTATTGGCAGGAGGCCAAGAAGAACATCGAAAGCGTGTTTGCCCTCAACCACTACCGCCTGATGGACAACTGGATGGACAACTTCACCGAGTCGAACGAGAACAATGCCGAGTCGCTCTTCGAGATTAACTTCAAGGACGGTCTCATCAACGGCAAGGAGGTGGGCAACCAGCGTCCAAAGTTCATGGGACTCTATCTCTCCGACGGTACAGGTGCTTGGAACGACGGTTCGAGCCGCGACTGGCTGCTCTCGGAGTTCGACAAGGAGCGCGACAAGGATGGCAACATCGATATGCGCAAGTTCCACACCCTCTTCTACTACAGTGATGCCGAGCCCGAAACGGGCACAGCCAATTATTATGGCAAGACCTGGCCCGAATGGGATTCTTCCGAACACTTCGCCCACGCATGTTACTGGAAGAAATACACCAGCGTTGAGACCGACAACAAGGCCGAGGACTACTCCAGTGGTGCCAACCTGCGCGTGCTGCGTCTTGCCGACGTCTATCTGATGTACGCTGAAGTTCTCAACGAGCTCGATGGTGACCGCACGATGGCCGTGGAATATATCAACAAGGTGCGCCGCCGTGTGAACATGTCCGACCTGCAGCCTGCCCTCTATTCAACCTACAACACGCTGCTCGAACAGCTTCGTCATGAGCGCCTCGTCGAATTGTGCGGTGAATGTACTCGCTGGTTCGACCTCGACCGCTGGGGCGACATCCACACCCAGGAGGGAATCAACCAGCTTTCGATGCGTGACGAGGACTTCAAGAGCTATCGCCTCGGCATCAGTCACCTCTGGATGATACCGAACCACGAACTTTCGCTCTTCGAAGGTCTGACACAGAATCCGGGTTATTAATCACAAAAATTACACTTCGATGAAAAACTTCATGAAAACCATAATCATGGCGCTGCCTCTGGCAGCCTGGATCGTCGCACTGCCCACGGCAATGACCAGCTGTGCCGACATGGATGGCGACGGCATCGACTCGATACTTTGGACGGGAAGCATCAATCCCGAGAACTCGTCCTATCGCAACCCAGTATGGGAGCCATCACTTGCTGGAGGCACCATCCTGAAGGGCAGCAGTCGCTTTGTGGCTATCTCGGCCGACACCCAATGGGCCAAGGATCTGACCTATCGCTGCCCAGCCATCATGAGCAGCGACCTCACCGACTGGTCGTTCGCACAAGAGGCCTTTGCGGCTCCTCTCGAAAGCAATCCGACGGCAAGCATCAACAGCCTTTCGGCCGACTTTGCCAAGACGGTGGCCAATGCCAACTACTGGTTGTTCTACGGCTATGACGACAACACCATCGGTGCGGCTTCGGCCAGCTATGCACAGGGTCCCTATACCGACCTCGGCGTATTCCTCACCGCTCAGGATCTGGGTGCGAGCACGCTGCGTGACCCCTTCTTCCTCGTGGCCAGCACCAACTTCTATGTCTGCTACACCACCGAGGTTGGCACCTACTTGCAGAAGGTCACCATCCGTCGCGGACGCATTCCGACCACGAGCGGCGAGCCTAAACTCATCGCAGGTACTGCCTTCTCCGACATCGCCCTCTACCGCGTCAGCGGTTCGCAGGTTTATCTGTTCGGCAACGTGGGTGACGAGGTGCGCTACGCGCGTGCCGACAACATCAACGGTCCCTATCTCGACAAGAGCGGCAACGACGTAGCCACCGGAAGCCAGGGCGAGCCTTTCATCGCCGCCTCCGAGCAGTACGTTCATCCTGAGAACGTGCAACGTCTGTTCCCCTCTTCGACCGAAGGACTGCTCTACGTGGCCTTCAACGCCACACGAGCCGACAAGCCCAACCTCAGCAGTGGATTTGCCCGCAAACCCCTCTTCATCAACCCTGTTCGCCTGGGCGAAGATGGCTGGTTCACCGAAATGACCTATCCCGTCGAGGGCTGGACTTCACCACTCTACGAACTCTAATTCTTTTGTAGATCTTTTTTATCGGGGGAAGGAGCCCTGCGAATTCCCCCACATTATTTACTTCAAAATATCATTAAAACAACATGAAAAAGTTATTTACACTTTTGATGGCCGCTAGTGTGATGACACTCGGCGCACAGACCATCATCGAGATCGACCAGAACCTCGCAGGTGACTATGCCGCAGGTGCAGAGATCGACTGGGATAACGACGGTCTGAAGGAACTTTATTTCGGTGGCCTGCCACAGTGGGCTGTCGATGGACAGGACCTCGGCACGATGTTCGAGGACGAGGAAGGTAACGAAGTCTTCGTCAACCGTACTGCTTGGAAACTCAAGTGGGACGGCACCAAGTACGTCAAGACACAGGTCAAGATGCTCACAGGTGTGCGCTCATCGGTTATCCCCGCTGACTTCAATGGCGACGGCAATATCGACCTCTATCTCGCTTCGGGCGGTGATGCATGGTCGGACAATGGCATCTACCTCAACGACGGCGCCGGCAACTTCACCAAGTGGGACGCCTTCAAGGTATATGACCGTGAGGGCAACGAACTCAACTGGCTGCCCCGTACCGCTTCGGTAGCCGACTTCAATGCCGACGGTCTGCTCGACATCGTGGGTGCCGGCTGGTGGCTTTCGTCCGACATCAACGCAGGTGGCATCATGAACTGCGGTGTGCTGATCAACGAGGGTAACGGCGTCTATCGTCAGTATTGCGAAGACCTGATGGGCAATGGTGACTTCGTTTATGCATTTGCTCTTTGCATCATCACCGCTACCGATCTCAACAACGACGGCTATGCCGACTTCATGGTACAGGGCAACGTCGATAATCCTGCCGACCAGAACTTCGAGGGACTGGGCCGCACCATGCGCGTCTATCTCAACCTGGGCGTCGAGACCGAGAAGGAGGACGTTGTGGCCTTCTACGACCTGGGTCTCAACATGGGTGAGCCTTCGCACAACTTCGGCAACGGCAACTTCGAGGTTGCTGACTTCAACAACGACGGCGTGAACGACATCTTCGTCACCGGCGAGTCGCCCGACGATGCTGTCAGCGGTTGGGATTACTACGGACAGCTCCTCCTCGGCCGCGTTGCCAGCGATGGTTCGGTAAGCTACACCGACGACCAGTCGTTCGTGGCTCGTGCCAAGGACATCCGTCCTCTCAACGCCAACGCTTCGGGCACCCGTGCCCTCGACTACAACGCCGACGGCTACTACGACCTCTTCCTCTATGGCTGGTGCCCCGAGGAGGGTACTCAGGCTGGCTGGTTCCTCGCAGGTTCGGCTGCAGGCCTCACCACCAAGGAGAACATCCCCGGCGCTTCGGAGCAGGGCATCTTCTTCCTCGACTATGGTGTAGAGAACGCCCTCAACGAGTGCTTCACCGGATATCATGGCGACGCACGCTACTTCGATCCCGAGAGCACCTTCGGCCGCAGCATGGTGTTCACCAAGAACGCTTCCGCAGTGGGCGCACGTCCTGACGCTCCCACCGATGCCACGGTCACCGTGGGCGAAAACGGCGAGGTAACCCTCTCGTGGAAGGCTGCCACCACATCGATGAAGAACGTCACCTACGAGTACTACCTCAAGAACAAGGCTACGGGCCTCTACTACACCGCTCCGTTGTCGTTCGTAGGTGGTGAGCGCGATGGCCAGCGCAAGGCCCTCCGCCAGGGCAACGCCTTCCTCTGCAAGAAACTTACGCTTACCTTGCCCGACGGCCTCTATGAGTTCGGTGTGCAGACTATCGCTGCCAACATGCAGGGTTCGGTTTTCACCGCTCCACAGACCTTCACCGTGGGCGATGCCGGCATCAGCACCATCCATGCCGATGCTCAGACGACACGCGTCTATAACGTCATGGGCCAGACTTCGAAGCTCCAGGGCCTCTGCATCGTGAATGGCCGCGTTGAGCTGCACAAGTGATCTTCTTTCGGTTAACGGTTAAGGGTTAATGGTTCACGGTTTTCGGTGCACGGTTAACGGTTACCCCAACCCCTCAACCATGAACCCTTAACCCCTTAACCCTTCACCATTAACCATTAACCCTTAACCAAACTCCATGCCCAAGTTCCCCCTGCTGCTGATATTACTATTTCTCCCGATTGGAACGGGCGGCCTGCTGGCGCAGACGATTGTCAGGATGCAGATACAGCAGAATCCTCCGTTTTCGGTCGTTGCCCCTACTTTGACCATCACCATGCCCGACGAAGGCATCGAACTTGGTGCCGACGTTGTCGTGACGGGAGGCAGTGGCAATTACTCTTACCTTTGGCTCGATGCCGCAGGGCGTACCCTGGGCACGGAGCCCATGTTACTGGTCACCCTGCCAGGAACCTATACTTTACGTGTCAGCGACGAATGTCAATGCGAGCACCAGGTAGTGTTCGACATCACGTCGTCGGCGCTTTCCACAATTTATGACTCCGAGGCGTTTCGCTTCTATCCCAATCCCACCCATGGTGAAGTGTGGCTTCGCGGAGGGTCGGGCATCCGGCAGATTGCAGCCATCGACATGCATGGCCGTCTGCGGAAGGTCGCCACATGCGGTGAGGGACAAAGTCTCACACGTTTCGACCTCTCTACGCTGCCCGCAGGCAGCTATCTGCTCCAGTGTCGTCGTCCTGATGGCGAAATGCTGGTACAAACCATCGAGAAACTCTAACTCCTTTTTTCCGTTCATTTCCGATAGCAAGTCATGAAACCTCTCTATATATACCTTCCTTTGTTACTTTTCGCCTTTGCCATTGGCACGCTTCGGGCCGATCGTGTGGTGAGCTATGCCCGTGCCGACCAGAACGTCACTCTTGAGTTGGAGTGGGGCCCCTCGAACTACGGCACCATCCAGTGGCAGCAGTCGTTCGACGATGGAGCCTCCTGGCAGGACATCACCGGTGCCACCTCGACGTCCTATACCTTCAAGGCTTCGCGCAACGGCCTCTACCGCGCCCATGTCGAGGGCGACCCCAGCTGCCCCGCCATCGATGCCGAAAGGGAACTGCGGCTGGTCACCTTCAACTGCGATGTCAACACCGTTTCGGCCAATGGAGCCCAACTCGAAGTTTCCGATTTGGAGTTGAATGGAGCCGAAGTGGTGGAATATGGTTATGCAGCCTCGTTGTCAGGCTTGGCACGCAACTATCGCCTCATGGCGCGCACCCCTTCGGGCAACGTCCTCCCCGAGGGCGATATCACCATCGAATGCCATGATCTTTTGCCCAACGAGCGATACAATGTCCGCGTTTATTTCAAGACAGCCGACGGTTCGCTCATCTTCGGCCCGGGCAAGCTCGTCACCACGCTGGCAGGCCTTCAATGGAGCACCGAGGACTGGATCATCGAAAAGCATGAGCTGCAGGCACGCTTCTCGATTACGCCATCGGGCACTTATGTCACCGATGTGAAATGTGCCTTTGGCCCTTCGGCCGAACAACTGCAGGAAGTCGAGGTCAACGATTTAGGCAGCAAGAAGTATGCTTCGGCTTTGCTCACCGGACTGCAGGCTGGCACCGACTATGTGATGCGCATCTCGGCCATGGTCGATGGCGAGGAGCAGGTGCTCACGCGCACCGTGCGTACCCGCACCGACTACAGCGGTTATGAGGTCGATCAGACCGTCAAGCCCGTCGCCCACAAGATTGTTTGGGACGAGAACCGCACCCTCACGCAGCTCAGCCCCGATGGCTTGCACGTCGAATATCCTCGCATCTGCCGCATCGATGCCAACCATCTGTTGCTCAGCTACCATGGTGGAGCCGTCGATCACTGGAAGCACAGCTACCTACGCCACAGCTACGACAACGGACTGACTTGGACCGACCCCGTGACAATCTACGATGCCGACAAGTCCTTCCTCGGCAGCGGCTATTACCGCATCTGCAACCCCGAAATGACGCGTCTGCAGAACGGATGGATACTGCTCAGTGTCGTCGCCAATGCCAACCCCGAGACCAACCAGAATTGCAAGGTGCTGGCATGCATCAGCAAGGACGGAGGCGAGACGTGGAGCGACCCCATCATCGTAGGTCGCGGCCGCACCTGGGAACCGCAGGTCGTTCAGCTGCCGGGTGGCGAGCTTGAACTGCTCGTCAGCAGCGAGGCGGCATGGTGGCAGCAAGGTGGCAGCATGTATCAGGAAATCCTCTGTTCGCGCAGCACCGACAACGGACAGACCTGGACGGCCTACAAGCGTGCCGCCTACTATCCCCGCCGACGCGACGGCATGCCTGTCTGCACCGTCATGCAGGGCAACAAGGGCCTTTGCTTCATTATCGAGAGTGTCAACAACGACGTGTCGCCTTACATCGTGCACCGCGACCTCGACGGCGAATGGGATGCCGCCGATTGGGACGGCAAGGCCGATGCCGACCGTTGGCCCGCCGGCCTCTACGAATCCTTCAGCGGAGCGCCCTATGCTATCCAGCTCCCTACGGGTGAGTTTGTCACCATGGCCCACAACCATCAGACGGGTGAAGTGTGGCAGACCAACAGGCCCTGTGTGGTGATGGCCGACAACGAGTGCCGTAACTTTGCACGCCGACAGTATCCGCTCATGCAATGCAACCAGCTGAAGGGAACGGTAGGCGCCTACTACAACAGCTTCTTCCTCAAGGACGATGACACGCTGTGGCTCCTCATCACCCGTGCCAAGTACGACGGACAGACGCGTGTCGATAGCCAGATCATGTACCTCGAAGGAAAGATTGTTCCCCTTGACCAATGATGGCGATACGTTTGAAGATGAATTGAATAACGCACAAATAACGAAACGATGAATACAAAATGCATGTTGGCCGCCTTCGTGGCCATGGGCTGCGCCACCCTTGTGCAGGCCACCGGGCTCACACCCTCCTCTACGCTCACGTTGATTACCCCGGGCAACCCTGCCTGCAGCTATTCCTTGACGGGACGCGAGGGTAGGCTCACGGCAGCACAGCCCCTGCCCGTCACCATCGAGCGACAGGAGCAATCTGTGGCCGATGGCGTCACCACCATCACCCTGCGCATCACTGCCCAACAGACCATCTATTACAACTACAGCGAGCAGCTCTTGCCCGAAGGTGTCAGTCACGATGCATGCGATTTCTATATGCCAGGATTCTGGTACCACAGGAATCTGCGTTCGCCCAAGGAAGCACCCTCGTTCCACACCAGCGACAGCTGGCAGGTGCGCGAGGACCGTCTGTCGGCACCTCTCACTGCCATCCTCGACATGGAGCGCAGTCGATACTACAGCCTGGAACGCACTAATACGGGAACCGATGACTGCGTGCTTCAGAACCTCTCGGGCGACGTCATCCTTCCGGGCCACACATCGGTGGGTTCCGTGGGCTTCGAAAATGTCGATGGCCGAGCCGCTTTGGTATGTTCCTTCCCTTACGTTGAGGCACCCAAACGCTACATCCGCAAGCTCACGCTGATCGATTCCATCCGTACCTTCCAGAAACTTGCCGCAGGACAGACCGACGTGGTGGTATGGACCCTGCGCCAGGGCGAGGCAGCCGACTTTTCGACCTTGGTACAACAGGTGTGGGAGAACAGTTTCGAGGCATACGCTCCACAACCTTTGGCCGATGCGCCCTATGCCGACGACGACGAGGCGAAGGATGCCCTTTCACCTTTCTTCATCGACAGTTACGTCGATCGCCACGAGTTGAAGTATCTCTCGGGCATGACGCTGCGTTGCGACGACTGCCTGCCACATGGCGACTACCAGATCGGCTTCGTGGGACGTGTGCTGCTCAATGCCGTCAATGGCCTGGAATATGGCGAAGCACGTGGTCGCAAGGACATCGTCGATGTGGTGAACCGTGTAATCGAAAGCCATCTCACCCACGGCTTTGGCCCCGAAGGCTACTTCCTCGAGAGTGGCAACCTCGAGCAGGGCTTCTTCGACCCCGTGCTTTCGATACGCCGACAGTCGGAGGGTATCTTCGCTATGCTCTACTACCTCCGCAACGAACAGCGCCAGGGCCGCAGTCACCCCGAATGGGAGGCACGCATTCGCCGCGTATGCGATAACCTCGTTGCCCTGCAGCAGCCCGATGGTTCATTTCCACGCAAGTTCACAGCCGACGGCAAGACTGTCGATGCCTCGGGTGGCAGCACACCTTCTGTGACTGCACCCCTCGTCATGGCCTATCGTTACTTCAAGAAGGACAATCGCAAGTACCTCGACTGCGCACGTCGCAGTGCTGCCTACCTCGAGCGTGAGATCATCGACAAGGCCGACTATTTCTCTTCGACCCTCGATGCCAACTGCGAGGACAAGGAGGCAGCCCTAGCAGCAGCCACAGCGACCTACTACATGACTCTTGTCACCACCAAGGCCGAACGTCAACACTACGTCGAGCTTTGCCGCAAGGCCACCTATTTCTGCCTCTCATGGTATTATCTGTGGGATGTACCCTTTGCACAAGGTCAGATGCTGGGTGACTTGGACTTCCATTCGCGCGGATGGGGCAACGTCTCGGTCGAGAACAATCACATCGACGTCTTCGTCTTCGAATTTGCAGGCATTCTTCGTGCCATGGCCCGCGAGTGCAACGAACCTCGTTTTGCGACGATGGCCGACGTAATCCGTTCATCGATGTTGCAGCTCATGCCCGCCCCTGGCCGAATGTGCGGCATCGGAAAGGCGGGCTTCTATCCCGAGGTGGTGCAGCACACCCATTGGGATTACGGTCGCAATGGCAAGGGTTTCTACAACGATATCTTTGCTCCCGGCTGGACAGTCGCCTCACTTTGGCAGCTTCTTAGCCCGAATCGTGTGGCTGAATTCTTTGAAAAGTAATTTCATAATAGAGGAAGCACTCTGTCGGCCGACAGAGTGCTTCCGCAATTTGATAAAGTACTCTGGCGGCCGTCAGAGTGCTTGCGCGATTTGATAGAGCATTATGACGCGCGACAGAGTACTTCCGCAATCTGATAGAGCACTCTGACGCGCGACATAATGCTTCCGCGATCTGATGGAGAACTCTGACGCGCGACATAATGCTTGCTGTGATCTGATAGAGCACTCTGACGGGCGACATAATGCTTCCGCGATCTGATAGAGCACTCTGACGGGCGACATAATGCTTCCGCGATTTGATAGAGCACTCTGACGGGCGACATAATGCTTCCGCACTCTGATGGAGCACTCTGACGGGCGACATAATGCTTCCGCAATCTGATAGAGCACTACGACGGCCGACAGAGTGCTCTATGACGTAGAAGATCGATAGTTTGTAATCGCAACCGTCTTTCCGCCGAAGGATAATCACCGGTCCTAAATACAGAAAAGCATTTTCAAATTTATCATTCAAAGTCGGGCAAGCCCTAACAAAATGCGGAAACGCGTCCACTATGTGACGCGTTTCCGCATTGTTTTTCGTGGACAATTACTGATGAAATTGCTTGTAGATATCGTTTTTGCAACCGTGTTGCAAAGCATTATTTGTACCTTTGCCGATTGTCTCGCCCGAACCGTCATGACCCGCATGGGATGGTTTACGCCATCCTTCGATACTGCCGACGATGTGAAGCACAGGCTGGAGCCGCACTACGATATTCTCGACTTCCACGTAGAAGGTGCTATGCTGTATTTCAGGGCAAGAAAGAGATAAGGTGTCGGAAAAATAAAAAAATAAAATATAAAAGACTCATGTTTCGCAAATGCTCAACTTGATGGATATTAAGGGATTTTTGGGGATATTAAGGGATATTAGGTGACGTCCCCTTCGCCTGTTGAGATTGGGGGCCAAGAAAGTCACGTCCGAGAGAAACGTCCCTAAAAATCCCTTAATGTCCTTTAGAATCCCTTAGAATCCTCAACTTTCGCATTTGCGAAAGTTGAGTAAAAGATAAATTTTATTTCGTCATCTGACTTCTTAATGTACTCCCCTAAATAAAGTTGACTGGTAGTTCAGCTTTAGATTGTTGACTTTCTCAAACTTCGTCACAAGTGGAGAAGCCGCTCTTTTCCTGAGAATATGGATAATTTCACCATGCAAAAACAAAAGCCGCCAACGCCCCACCACGGGAGCCTGTTGGCGGCTACCTTTGTGCCTATTCTTTCCAGAGCGTGATTATTTGAGATACTGTGTGAAGAATGCTTCTACCTTATCCCAAGGAATGTAGTTGCCCTTGCCGCCGTCGTAGAGATCACAATGTGAGGCACCGGGGATGATGAGCAACTGCTTGTTCTCTGGCACGGGGTTGGGTTTGCCTACGAAATTGTAGCCTTCAGTCTTGCCTTCCACCATATACTTATAGGCAGCCTCGCCAAAGTAGCGCGAGTGAGCCTTTTCGCCGTGCATTACCATTACGGCAGAGCGGATCTCGTTGATGTAGTAGAGGAAACGGGCGTTGGCGTAGCCTAAAGTGCCGATGACGCGCCAGCCGTCGCCAGAGTTGCCGCTGCGGGCATGGAAGCCTCTTTCAGTTTTATAGTAGTCGTGATAGTCCTTCAGGAACTGAGGGGCCTCGGCGGGCACAGAGTCCATCACACCACCTGCCATTGCCTTGGGGTCGGCCAGGCGCTGCTTCGATAGTGCCTCACGAGCCGCGTGGCGCGACTCTTCCTTGTCCTCGCTGTCGAAGTAGCCGTTGCCGCTGACGCGGCTCATGTCGTACATCGTGCTGGCAAGGGTGGCCTTGATACGAGTGTCGGCAGCGGCAGCGTTCAAGGCGATGCCTCCCCATCCGCAGATACCGATGATGCCAATCTTCTCGGCATCTACATTTTCCAGTTTCGACAGGAAATCGACGGCAGCCATAAAGTCCTCGGTGTTGATGTCGGGCGATGCCGTGCGACGGGGCTCACCGCTACTCTCACCAGTATAAGACGGATCGAAGGCCAGCGTCACAAAACCGCGCTCTGCCATCGTCTGGGCATAGAGCCCGCTGCACTGTTCCTTCACGGCTCCGAAGGGGCCGCTCACGGCGATGGCCGCCAGCTTGCCCTCAGCATTCTTAGGGGTATAGAGGTCGGCAGCCAGTGTCAGGCCATACTGTGTCTCGAACGTCACCTTCTGGTGGTTCACCTTCTCGCTCTGCGGGAACGTCTTGTCCCACTCCTGTGTCAATTCCAATTTCTGCATATTCTCTTCTGTTTTAATTTGTTTGTTACTGTTGTTACATGCCGTCAGCACTCCCAATGCGAGCATGGCTAATAATACCTTCTTCATCTTATTATCTTTTTACCGTCGCGAATCACGATACCCTTTTGTCCGGCCTTTGCCAGACGGCCATCGAGGGTGTAGCATTCACTTCTTACCTCATCCATCTTCCTTCTTACATCACTGATGCCCGTGGTCTTGTCAGTGAGCGAGAGCGTAACGGTGACGCTGCCGCTACCGGCCTTGACAAAGTCCTTCACCTGCTGCTGTGTCATGCCGTCGAGCTTGCCGATGCGGGTGAAGTCCCATGAGTTCTGTGCGTAGTAGATGCAGAGCGCGCTGCCCTGATAGAGGATGAGGTCGCCCGGCTCGGTGACGATCTGCTCGTTGTTCTGCGGGAACGAGTAGCCCAGTGCGCCCACCTTCTCGAAGCTGCCGTAGTCGCTTGCCTCGTAGGTGATGTCGCCCTGCTGCAGCTGTGCCACCAGGGCCTGTGTAGATGAGTTGCTGACCAGCGTCGCCGACTTGGTGACGCCGCCGATGGTGATGTAGAGTTTCGGCATATCGCTATTGTTTGTTTCGTTTGTATTCGCCTTGGCTTCTTCGCTTGTGCAGCCCGTCATGAACAGGGCCGTCAGCATCGTAATCAGTATTTTCTTCATATTTTTAGCGTCTTGGAAGTCCTAAAAAATAACTATTTCAGTTTGTTGTACTCGTCATCCTCCACGGGGCCGAGCCATTCGGTGGAAGAGCCTTCTTCCTCGCGGGTGTTATAGGTGAGGTGCTGGAACCATGAGTCGCGGGCGGCTCCGTGCCAGTGCTTGGTGTCGGCGGGGATGGCGACTACGGTGCCGGGGGTCATCTCCAGGGGTTCCTTGCCCTCCTCGACATACCAGCCGCGACCGCTGACGCAGATGAGCACCTGGATGTGCTTGTGGTGTATGTGCCAGTTGTTGCGGCAGCCGGGCTCGAAGGTGACGTTGACGGGACCGCCCTTCATGGTGTCCATGAGTGCCAGGTAGCTGTTGCCGATGAAGAACTTGGCGTACTGGGTGTTGAGCATGCCCTTGGGCCACGTACCGCGCAGCGTGTAGCCCTCGCTGTTGAGCCAGGCGCAGAGCTCATCGACCTGCTCCGGGGTGTTGCCCATGTTCACCGCACCGCCCTTGTGGGCAGCCAGTTGCGGAGCCACACCGTCCATTCCCATCAGGGCTGCCACCGTCACCAGTTCGCGGTCGGCAGGCGACAGCTGGTCGCTGGCGAAGATGTCGCCGAAGAGGTGGGTCTTCAGGTAGTAGTCGTCCTGCGGACAGAACTCGAAGTTGAACTCACGGCCCGAGAGCTGCGTCTGGTTCTTCTTGCCCAGTTCGTAGGCTCGGCGTGCATCGTCCCATTCAGCGGGGCGCGTCCAGGGCTTGCCCTCCTGCCAATGGGCGTCGGTGTTGGTCTGCAGCACCTTGCCCAGCACGCCCAGCGCATTCAGCGAGCGCGGGAATCCCGTGTAGGCATATAGCTGTGAGAAGGCCTCCTTCAGCTCGTTGATGGTTACTCCGCCATCGAGCGCCGCCTTCACGGCAGGCTCCAGACGATTCATATCTCCCTGTGCCATCAGGCAGGCACATGCTGCCAGATGCTTTTGACGCTCGGTCAGCGTCTGACTGTTAACTGTTGTCATTGTCATTACTGCAATTAAAATTGTTATTATTCTTTTCATTTTTGTTTTGTTTATGAATCACGCCGCAAAGGTACGGCGATTTTCGCATTCTTCTGTTACGAAAAACCGCCATTATATGTAGAAAATCGGAAGAAGATGCAAATAATTCAAGAATTTTATGTATTTTTGCACCGCAAACAAGAAATCTGAACAGTTATGGAACGCCAATTAGTATCGCACGAGAAGCCCGTTGCCATCCTGACGGGCGTGTTCCCGGAATACTCGCGGGAGGGTATCGCCGTAGATTGCGGCCACGTGATTCTCTGTAGGCAGGGATCGGCACGGATGATGCTGAACTTCCGCGAACTGCGGCAGGAGAAGGACGTGACGGTCATCCTCTATCCGGGCGACGTGGTGATGGTGCAGGACGTGAGCGACGACTTCGCCATCGAGTACCTTGTGGTGACCGACGACATCATGATCGAGGCACAACTTGAGCTGTCGCAGGCCGATGCCATCCGCGACAACCGGCACGTGTCATCGCACGAGATAGCGGCACTGGCCGACGCGCTGCTGACCGTCTGCAACGCCTCCATCCATTTCGGCGACGCGAAGGACGCCCGCGACATCGGCATCCTGCAGATGCGCAGTTTCCTGACCGCCTACGGATGCTGGCTGGCACGCCACGGGCACGTCAGCGGACGCTATGCCTCGCGCAGCGCCGAGCTCTTCGCCCGATTCATGCACCTGCTGACACGGCACTACCGCGAGACGCGGCAGGTGGCCTTCTATGCCGAGAAGATGAACGTCACGCCGAAATACCTGAACGGCATCATCTTTGAACAGACAGGCAAGACCGCCAAGGCAGCTATCGATGACTACGTGGTGATGCAGCTCAAGCTCACCCTGCAGACCGCCGACCAGACGGTGAACGAGACCGCCTGGCAGTACAACTTCTCCAGCCTCTCATTCTTCTGCGACTACTTCCGCCGCCACGTCGGCCTCACTCCCATGGCCTATCGGGAGCAGGCTCATTCGTAATGATGAGATAGTTTCGTAACAAATGGTCATTTCCTGTTGGAAGGAGAATCAGAGTGCGGCACTGATGAGCGAGCGGAACTGCTGGATGCCCTGGTGGTTGTTGTCGAGGGCTTCGACTTCCTTCAGGTAGCGTTCTGCCTTCTCGCGGTCGCCCATGCCGTAGTAGCCGAGGGCGAGCATTTACCCACGCAGAATCTACTTTCCGATGCAGAAAGTAATATCTGCAAATGTAAATGGCTGATAATCAGTGTAAATACACCTGTTTGTGGGTGTTAAAAGTGACTCCGAGGGACAGTGGAGGGACGCAAAATAGGCAAAAATCTGCAAATATGACTGCCTTCAAAAAAATGCATGTGGCCCAATGGCAGAAACACTATTAGGGATCCATAACCAATCGAAGTGACTGAATAAGTAATGCCTTCAAATGTCATCGATGAAGGAATTTGACAAGTCAAGTTTGTTTTTGACAAGTTATTATTGCAAACAGCTGGAAAAACAATGAAACGAATGATAAATATGCATGTTTTTGAATCATATTTTTGCAAAGTCGCCCCGAAAAGTGTACATTTGTGGCCGAAAGTCGCCCCGAAAAGTGTAACTGGGGCTGAAAAAGTCGCCCCGAAAAGTGTAATTAAAGCAATAACCTATTCATATTCAACAATTATGTATCAAAGAAAGATTGAGCAATTCCTAAGGGAATGGAAAAACCATAAGGGTCATAACCCACTCGTTATCAAGGGTTGCCGGCAGTGCGGAAAGACAAGCAGCGTTCTTGACTTCGCACGCAAAAACTATGAGCATGTGGTTTATCTTGATTTCCATGAACATCGAGAATACAAAGCGTTTTTTAATGGCGCTCTTGACACGAATACACTTACCATGACTATCTCTGCTGGTATAAAAGGTGCCAAGTTTGTAGCAGGCAAAACGTGCTTGGTGTTCGATGAAATACAAGATTGTCCGTTCGCTCGTTCTTCCTTAAAATTCTTCAAGTTGGATGGTCGCTACGATGTAATTTGCACTGGGTCTCTGTTAGGTGTGAATGGTTATAAAACCAAGGAGGAAATGGAAGAGGAAGCTGCGGCCTCGATACCAGTAGGTTTCGAACAACATATCATGATGTTTCCCATGGACTTCGAGGAATGGTTATGGGCAAACGGAGTTCAGGAACAGCACATAACCTATCTTCGACAGTGTCTCGAAAAGGAAGAGCCTGTCGAAGAGGGCATCCACCAACGGTTGCGTGAATTATTGCTTCGCTACATCGTCGTGGGTGGTATGCCACGGGCTGTCTCCACTTTTATGGAAACAAATAACATGAATGATGTTCTTGAGGTTCAACGCAGTATCATTGATACGTATAAGTCCGACATGTTGAAATATGCACGTCAGGAGGACAAATCTCGAATCCGCGAATGTTTCGACTCTATCCCCGTACAACTGGCTAAAGAGAACAAGAAGTTCCAATACTCGGTGATACGTAAGAGCGGGCGTTCGAGCCAGTATTTGGGAAGCCTGCAATGGATAGAAGATGCTGGCATAATACAACGTTGTTATAATACTACTATCACCGAACTGCCTTTAGGTGGAAATGCCATTAACGATATGTTCAAGGTTTATATGACTGATATCGGCTTGCTAATTTCCATGCTCGATGATGGCACAGCGTGGAGCGTCCTCCAAGGCAACTTATACGCATACAAGGGAGCAATCTTTGAAAACCTGGTTTCGGATATGCTTTGCAAGATGGGACGGAAACTATATTATTTTCAAAAAGAAGGCGGTCTTGAACTCGACTTTTTAATGCGATACAAGGATGAATGTTGCCCGCTGGAGTGCAAGGCTCACACAGGAAATGCCAAATCGCTTCAGACGGTATTGAAACATCCCGAACATTACCATGTATATCATGCCATCAAGGCTGGCGATTATAATGTTGGTCGAAGTGGCCCAGTATTGACTATACCGCTTTACATGGTTTTTTTGTTGAACGAAACATAATTTGCATTCACACATTAATATATACCAATAACAAAGAGTGGCATCCCGTTGGAGGGTGTCACTCTTTTTGACTACACAGTTTTTCTAATATGACAGGTTTTGTCAAGAAATAATTATGTCAAAAAATATAAAAGATAAAATTTTTTTTATTATCGAGGGTGATAGGTCACTTCTGATGGATGATGTCCTCGATGATGTCGAGCTGCTCGGCGCTGAATGACTGCGAGTCGAGCACGCGGAGGTTGTCTTCGAGTTGGGCTACGCTGCTGACACCGATGATGACGGAGGTGACTTCGGGACGACGTAGGCACCAGGCGAGGGCCATGTCGGCAAGCGATTCGCCACGCTGTGCGGCAAGTTCGGCGAGGTCGCGGAGCTGCTCGAGCAATGTGGGTGTGAGATCGTCGGGGGTGAGTGCTTCGCGACGCGACATGCGGCTGCCTTGTGGGATGCCGTTGAGATAGCGGTCGGTGAGCAAACCTTGCTGCAAGGGGCTGAAGGCTACATAGCCTACTCCCGCATCGGCGGCACTGGCAAGGATGCCTCCCTGGTCGTCGTCCTGATAGAGGATGTTGTACTTGCCTTGATAGCAGAGGCAGGGAACGTCGCGCTCACGCAGATAGCGATAGGCGAACTCGGCGGCTTCGAGGGGCCAACGCGAGATGCCGACGTAGAGGGCCTTGCCTTGCCGCACGATATCGACGAGGGCCTGCAACGTCTCTTCGAGCGGGGTGTTGGGGTCGTAGCGATGGCTGTAGAAGAGATCGACATAGTCGAGGTGCATGCGGCGCAAACTTTGGTCGAGCGAGGAGATGAGATACTTGCGCGAGCCCCAGTTGCCGTAGGGCCCTGGCCACATGTCGTAGCCTGCCTTGGTGGTGATGAACATCTCGTCGCGATAGGGACGGAAAGAGAGGTCCATCAGACGCCCGAAGGTCTCTTCGGCGGTGCCATAGGTGGGGCCGTAGTTGTTGGCGAGGTCGTAGCAGGTAATGCCGTGGTCGAAGGCATAGTGCATCATGGCTTTGCTGTTGGCGAAGTTGGAGATGCTGCCGAAGTTGTGCCAGAAACCGAGGGAGAGGGCGGACATGAGGATGCCGGAACGTCCGCAGCGACGGTACTGCATCAGTCCGTCGTAGCGGTCGGGGTTGGGGGAGTAGATGGGGTCGATCATGGGGTCGAGGGGTTTGAGGGGTTTGAAGGGTTTGAGGGGCGAGATGGTCTATATGTGGAGCATATTGTTTTAAGGAGCTATGAGTCTTTTGCGCAGTTTCTCGATGGCGGGAGTGGGGTGGCCTTCGTAGAAACGATACTTGTCGAAAGCGAAACGGAGCGTATCGACAAAGCTGCGGCCGCAGACAAAGGTGGCTGTATCGGCAACTTCGAGTATGGTGTCGCGGCGATAGATGTGTTTTGCATCGTGTGCATAGATCCCATAAACTCTGTGGCCGTGTTTTATTCTTATTACAGTATCTTTGAGAATCGAGTAGGCGTGGCAGGACTCGAAAGTCTGAGGGTCGGCTTCTGGCACTATGCGATTTTCGTAATAGACGCGGTCCTTGTCGGCATACCAGTCAGTTCCGATATCGTGTATGGTTGCATAGTCTGTGCCTTCGGGCATGGGTTGAAGTTTGGGATTATAGACTATCGTATCGTTGGTATGAAAGGATTCATATAGGAATTCACTCTTATGCTTCAGCGCATAGACATTGCGTAATGGTCTCTTTTCTGTGGCGTAATAAACATGGTTCTTGTCTTGCGAGATGTTATTGTCGTTTCCGACGACCTTGAATGTGGCAGGATCGGCTCCCTCGATAATTGTTCCCTCATGATATACATAGTGACCATCACTTGCAAAGCAATAAGAGAGGACATGGAAGTTGCGACTGTCGAATACTGGACTACAGATGACATCGAACTTTTCGGATTCTCTTCCGAAATAATAGACTTTCTGATTATCTACTGCCCATTTGTTTTTAATGCGTCTGAAACTTCTGTAATCTGCCACATGCAGCGGTATATCCCTCACGTAGTAATCATGGGCATCTCGAGCCAGATAAATGGTTCTTGCTTCGTCTTCTTCACCCTTATTCATTAGGGGCAGAACTTTAAAGGAGCTGGGGTCAGCTTCAGGAATCATGCGTAGTTTGAAGAACACATGGTAGGCATCTGCGGCATAATGGTAGTCGAGGACTCGGAATGTCGCAGGGTCGGCTCCCTCAATCACTGTGCTGTCATGGTAGGCGTGGTGTATATCCTTTGAATAACCATTATCCAACCACTCGAAGGTCTCAGTATCGGCCCAATGCGGTTTCGGGCGAAACCATTTGCTTTGCCCTAGGCTAGAGAACAGAACCAGCAGGACAATGGGTAGGAGCGGTACAAGGTAGTAGATGCTTTGGATGCGGGTGCGTTCAGTCCATCGTCTGCCCCATCTATACAGAAAGAACAAATATAGGGGATAGGGCAGTAAGAAAATAAAGAGGGCTATGAAAATTAATAGGGCATTGAGGGAGATGTTGCCTACCACGATAGCTATAATCAGGAAAAGAATGGCCATAAGGGCTATAGGTGCCCAAACCAGCAGGCTGAAGACTCCAAACTTGAAATAGAGGCACTGATAATGGGTAATGACAGAACCCATGACAAATTGTGCAAATCTACGAAATAATTTGGAGATGGTGGGTTGTCCTTTAACAATAAGTGCCCTCATCTCTGATTCCTGTTCGGCAGATACATGTCGCTGTATCTGGCAACTAAAGAGGATACAGAGCACACCAACAATCCACACAACAAGGTTTATCCAGCATAAACTGTCAAATAAAGCCCCATATATTTTGAAGGCTCCTTGTGGCATCAGCAAGCCAAATATGATAGCTGACAACAGGGATAAAAGAGGAAGAATGGGCAGATGCTCTTGTCTTAGATAATTGCCTTCAATACAATGATCAGCAGCAATGTAGGCACATGTCAGTGATAAGATATAGAGCAGTCCACTGTCCGGATGTCCCTCAAATAAGAAAATCAGCGATTTCATACTTCGAAATCCCGCACCTATCGGAAAATTGAAAGTATTCCCAACAACAGCAATGGGCAGGAAAAGAGTCAAAATTAATAACACCTGTCCTACTCTATAGGAATGGAGCGATATGATGTGGAATCGATTGAGGTTCATGGTAGCAAGAGGTTTAGGCAGGAGGCTCGGGGCCTGACTTGGTTTCAGACTCCTTGGCTTCAGCTTTGGCGGCGGCGGTGTTGGCATTGAGGGTGGGGTACTCGATGCGGGCGTGGTTGATGGTGATGAGCTGATTGATGAAGACTTCCTTGCACTGCTGGATCTCGTGGAGGGAGATGTCGGCATCGTTGAGGCGGCCATCGTTGAGGATGTCGCCGATGAGCCTTTCGACCAACTCGCGGATGCTCTTGCGTGTGGGCTGCTTGAGGGAGCGGGAGGCGGCTTCGATCTTGTCAGCCATCATGACGATGGCCTGTTCCTTGGTCACGGGATCGGGGCCTGGATAGGAGAAGAAGTCGCGGTCGGGCTCCTGATCGGGATGCTCGTTACACCATTTGACGAAGAAGTACCTTACCTGCGAACTGCCGTGATGGGTGCGGATGAAGCCGGTGATGTCGTCGGGGAGCTTTTGCTTCTCGGCGAGGCGCAAGCCATTGGTGACGTGCCGCTTAATGGTGAGCACGGCGTCTTCGATCGAGAGGTCGTTGAGCGGGTTGTTGTACTGCTGGTTTTCGGTGAACATGTTCGGGCTGGCTAGTTTGCCGATGTCGTGATAGAGCGAACCTGTTCGCACGAGGGCGATGTTGGCACCAATCTCCTTGGCGGCGGCTGCCGAGAGGTTGGCCACGTTGAGGGAGTGGTTGAAGGTTCCCGGGGCCTCTTCCGACAGACGGAGCAGCAGGCCTTTGCCCATGTTGCAGAGTTCGACGAGCGTGACGCCGGAGGTGAAACCGAAGATATTCTCGAAGCTGTAGATGATGAGATAGGACAGGAGCAGGAGGATGGCGTTGAGCACCATCATGGTGGCGACTGACGCGGAGACTCCTGCCAAGGTGGCCTGGTTGGCGAGGGTGTAGATGAGATAGGTGCCCAGATATCCGATGCCTGCAAAGACGCAGGTGTGCATCAGCTGCTTGCGGTCCTGCAGACCATCCTTGAGACTGAACACGATGATCATGCCGACGATGCTTTGGATGATGACGTATTCGAAGCGGGAGGGCGCAATGAAGGAGCAGAGCAGCACCATGACGATGTGGCAGAAGAATGCCGTGCGCGAGCCGAAGAAGGTGCTGACGATGATGGTGACTATGCCTATGGGCACCAGATAGACGGCAGTGATCTCCATGTGACTGGCGATGGACGTCAGGATGGCCATGATGGTGATGGAGCCGATGATGACGAAGATGTTGACCTGCCGGATATAGACGTGGCGACGATAGAGCCCAAGGAAGACGAGGATGCCGCAGATCAGGAGGGCTACGACGGAGATGCGACCTACCCATTCCCAGGCAATACCTGACGAAAGGCTGCGGCGATGCTGCTGCTCACGTCGATAGGAATTGATGATGTCGAAGGTGCGCGGGGTGACAATCTCGCCATTGTCGATGATGCGGCTTTCGGCGAGCACCACGCCGCTGGTGTAGCTCACCTGCTGGCGCAGACGCTTGTACTCGAGGTTCATGGCTGCGGTGTCGCTGACGAGGTTGCTGCTGAGCAGCCGCTGCAGGGGCAAGGCTTCGTAGGCCTGGGCAAAGAGCGAGTCGTTGCGCAGGAGTTCGTAGGCCTGCAGTTCGCTGAGGAGCGTCTGCTTGGGCACAGTGGTGACGACATCGCCATTGATGAGGATGACCTCCTGGGGATGCACCTTGAGCAGACGGTCCTGCTCCTCGCCTGTGATGATGCCCCGCTGATAGATTTGCTCAAGCGTCTGCTGGAGGTGCATGGCTGCTTCGGCAGGGAGTTTGGCACCCGACTGTTCGAGCTGCTTCAAGGCGGCAGGTGCCACCTTGGCATCGAAGGTGTAGCGTGGGACGATCTGATTGCGGATACTGTCCTCGATCTGCATCACTGCTGAGTCACTGCGATAGATCGGGAAATCGAAGGGCGCGGTGAGGCGTGCATAACGCCAGGGCTTGCCCACCTCGTACTCGTAGTGGAAGTTCTCCTGACGGGGGAAACACCAAGTGATGAGGGTGATGGACAAGAGGATGAAGAGGGTACGTACGACGATCTGTCGGGTGGTTAATTTTTGCTTGGGCATAGGGGGAAGGGTTTATAAATCGAGGGTCTTCTCGATGCCTCCGGGCTGGCCTGCGGGACGCGTCTTGGCGGGTTGGCGGCTGACGGCGCGGAGCTGGCCGAGGTCGGAGAGCTTGCGATTGTAAGCGGGCAGACGTTCAAGGCGCTCGATGAGATCCTCGTTGGTGAGGTCGGGCTCGTCGAGGGTGTAGTAAGCCTTGCGGATGTCGTCGAGGAGCATGCGGTTGGCGGTCTCTTCGCCGTAGAAGTGACGGATGGCCTCGATGCCGTCGATGGGATCGGTGGCTGTACGGGGCGTGGGAGCGGCTGGCGTGACGGGCGCTGCGGGAGCAGGGGTAACCACGGGAGTGGGTGGCGTGACTGTGACGGGTTGTGCCACTGGTGCCGCGGGTTCGGGCTGGTCGAAGAGTGTGGGCTCGGGTGTGGTGACTGCAGGAGCCGGAGTCATGGATGTTGGTGTGACGGCCGTTGGAGTGACGACTGCAGCTGGTGCGGGAGTGACGACCACGGTTTCGGGCTGTGTAACCCGGAAGGTGGTCTGACGAAGCTGTTCCTCGAGGGCGGCGATCTTTTCGCGAATCTCGCGTTCCTGCTGTTCGAGCTTTTTGCGCTCGATCTCGGCTTCGATAGCGCGGATGATCTCGAGCTTCTTGTCGCAAGCCTGCTGGTATGCCATGTCAAGGCGGGTGATTTCGTCGTCGAGCGAGTCGTCGATGGTGAAGTTGTCGGCCTTGACGGCTGCATCGCGGAGGGCATTAAGCAGGATGTCGGCAGCTTCCTGATAGCCGTCGAACTCGCCCACCTGGTTCTTGTGTTCGGCAATGGCAGCGCGCAACTGCTGCTGCAGCTCCTTGACCTTGTCCTCAAGCTGGGCACCGACGATGATGTCGCCGGTATTGTGGTTCATGGCGAAGCCGCTGGCGAGGAGGATGATACGAACGTCTTCGCCCAGCTCGTCGTCGTACATGGCACCCCAGATGACCTCGATGTCGCTGTTGAGACCATCGACGAAGTGGTTCATCTCGGCAATCTCGGCCATGGAGATGGGGTTCTGATGGCTGAAGCAGAGTTCGAAGAGGAGGTGCTTGGCATCGGTGATCTTGTTGTCCTGGAGGAGTGGGGAGGTCTTGGCTGCCTCGATGGCCTTGCTGAGACGACCTTCGCCCTTGGCGTGGCCGGTGGAGATAAGTGCCACGCCGCCGTTGCGGAGGGTGGTGGAGACGTCGGCGAAGTCGAGGTTGATGTATCCGCGCTTGTTGATGATGTCGGAGATGGACTTGGCAGCTGTGGTGAGCGTGTCGTCGGCCTTGCTGAAGGCATTGCCGAAGTTGAGGTCGGGATAGATATCGATGAGGCGGTTGTTGTTGACCACGAGCAGGGCGTCGCACCACTTCTCGATGGCCTTGACGCCTTCGAGTGCCATGAGGATCTTCTTCTTGCCTTCGAACTTGAACGGGATGGTGACGATGCCGACGGTGAGGATGCCGAGTTCGTGGGAGATCTGTGCCACGATGGGCGCAGCGCCTGTACCCGTTCCGCCGCCCATGCCTGCGGTGATGAAGACCATCTCGGTGCCATCGGTCAATGCCTGACGAATGGTGTCGGCATACTGTTCGGCGAAGTTGCGTGCAATCTCGGGCTTGGCTCCTGCGCCGAGTCCCTTCTCACCGATGAGCAGCTTGTTGGGGATGTTGGAGCCTTCGAGGGCCTGCTTGTCGGTGTTGATGATGAGGAAGGAGACATCTTCGATGCCGGTTTCGAACATGTGTTCGACGGCATTGGAGCCGCCGCCACCTACACCCACGACCTTGATGATGGAGTGGTTCTCCTGGGCTGGCTTGAAGTCGAAATCGAGAGCTGCGTTGTTGATATCGTTCTGAGTTTCCATATATGCTAATTGTTAAATTACTGACCAGTGAAAAGATCCTTGATAAAACGTGTGACAACCTCGCCGACGGTTGTGGAGGACCGAACTTCCTCTTCGGGCTTCTTTTCGGGTTTCTTCTCGGGGTTGGATTCGGTCTTTGGCTCGGACTCGGGTGGTGCTGTCGGCTCGGGTTCGCGATCGGGAATGTCGAGCGACGGCTCGTTTTGAACAACAGCTGCGGGCTGCTGGGGAGCAACGGGACGGGGCGCGGGTACTGGCCGCGGCGTCTCGACTGCAGGAGTGGCCTTGGGTGCCTGGCAGTCCTCGGAACAGAACGAGAGGAGGGCCAGAAGGCTGGTGAGATGGGGTTTGCGGTCGCTGCCCAGCTGGGCAGACTCGCGATAGGCACGCGACTCGACCTGCGTAGTGGAGAGGCGACGCAGCAAGAGGGCGGTGATGCCGTTCTGATAGGCGGCGCCACCGGTGAGGATACAGCCTGCGTCGAGCTGACCCTTGAAGCCGGATGCTTCGATCTGATGTTCGATGTTTGCGGCAATCTCCTCGTAACGGCAGAGGGCGATGTTGTTGAGCTTGCTCTGCGGGATAGGGAGTGCCTTTTCGGCAAACATGGCAGTGGGGTTGTTGCCAGTGGGCGACTCGGGCGTCACCTCGTTGGTGACATCGCTCCAGTCGCGCTTGATGCGCTCGGCATCTTCGTAGGTGCAGCCTGCCGACTGGATGTCGTAGGTGACGCACTCACCGCCCAAGGGGATCACGGCGAGATGCTTGAGTTCGCCGCCTTTGTAGATGGAGACGGTGGTGGTGCCTGCTCCCATATCGACGAGGACACAGCCCTTCTGACGCTCGGTGTTCTTGAGGATGGTGGCAGTGGCGAGAGGTAGGACGATGATATCGACGAGGCGGACGCCGGCACGTTCCATGGCGGCACGGATGCTCTCGCGGATACGTTTCTCGCCAACGACGAGCTGGTGCTGGTTCTGCCCGATGGGGAGGGAGGCCAGCACATCGTAGTCGGGGATCTTGACTGATGGCTGCTGGACGAGCGAATGGAGCGACATGCCGCCCACGCCGACATAGGCTGCGGCGATGGGTGCGCGCATACGATTGCTGAGCTTCTGGATGAGTGTGCGGATGTGCATGGCCGTCTTTTCGACATTGACGATACGGCCATGGCTGATGCAGTCGGTCGAGGCTTCGCTCTCGATCTGTATGTTGGTGAGGCTTCCTTTCGGTATGTCCTTCTCGGCAGCTACTGCCAAGATGCGTGAGGAACCCAACTGGATGGCACAGGTAAGGGTGGTCATGGGGGAGTTTGAGGGTTTGAGGGGTTTTGAGGGGTTATTTTTCGCCTACGACTTGGCCATTGAACTTGACGTTGATGGTTTTGTAGAAGTTCCAGCCCTTGCGGGGGAGGACCTTGTCGTAGAATGTTCGTACGTTGTCGAGTTTGCGCTGGATGTCGTCGAAGGAGCCGATGAGGATGGTGTGGTCGCCGATGCGCGGGACGAGTTCGGCATCGCCATTTTCGCGGATATAGATCTGCGTCACTTCGGCCGACCAGAAGTCGTCGTTCTTGAGGAAGAGGGCGAAGTCGTGAAGGGGCATGATATGGCGTGTCTTGACAAATCCCGTGACGAGGGGCAGCTGGATGGCTGTGCCGAATTGGGCAGGCATCATGGCTCCATCGCGATCGATGTAGAAGTCGGACATGGAGTGCCCGTCACCGGCGTTGACGGGTGTGGAACTCTTGACGCGGATGATGGGATTGCGCTGCTCGATGTCGATGCGCAGGAGACTGTCGGGGGTGTGATAGCACGAGACATGACGCACCAGGCGGTTCTTCTCCTCGATGTATTTGGCGAGTTCGAGGGTGTTGACTTCGGTGTATGGCTTGCCTTTGTAGCGGAATCCCGGCTTGCCTTCGACGAGCTGACGGATGCTGGCCTCAGTGACGAAGTGGGCATCGTCGCTCGGATAGTCGATGGTGATATGCATGCCACGATAGCGGGGTTCGCTGCGCCAGAAGCCATAGAGATAGCCGGCTCCCAGCAGGTAGCCTAAGAGGAGGAGGACGCCTATAGCCTTGAAGATGGTTTTGACCATATATATTATTTATGTGGCGACTTTTGGGCAACCAAACTTGGTTGCCGCGTTAACGGAAGCTGCTTACAAGTCAGCGAGGGCCTGGGCGGCGGGTGCTACCTGGCGCTCGATATCGACACCGGCTCCCATCATGACGAGGACGTCGAGCTGATGACTCTTGCGGAGGGCAACGAGATGGGGGACGAGCTCGGACGTCTCGACCAGGCACTTGTCGGAACTATCGATCTTGCTGAGGAGCCACTGCGAGGTGACACCGGGCATGGGCTGTTCGCGTGCCGGATAGATGGGCAGGAGGATGGTGCGGTCGGGGATGGCCAGCGCCGAGGCAAAGCCATCGACCAGATCGTGGGTGCGACTGTAGAGGTGGGGCTGGAAGCAGAGGGTCAGGTGACGCCCTGCAAAAAGCTGGCGCACGGAATGGAGCGATGCACGGATCTCGTCGGGATGGTGGGCATAGTCGTCCATGACCACGAGGTCGGGTCGCTTGATGTAGAAGTCGAAGCGCCGCTTGGCCCCGCCGAAGGTCTTCAGCCCGTGGCGCAGTTCGTCCTCGGTGCAACCATTGAGCCAACAGATGGCCAATGCAGCCACGGCATTATCGACATTGATGGGGGCGGGGACACCCGGCTCGAGGTCGCGGAAGGTGATTGGGCCGTCCTTGATGACAAAGTCGAAGAGGATGGTGCCATTGCCGATGCGGACGTTGGTGGCATAGAAATCGGGCAGTTGGTCCTCGCTGAAGTTTGAAGCATCGGGCACGATGTCGTATTCGGCATAGCGAACCTCGGGATGCTGACGGCAGTTGACCTTGATGCCACGATGTTTGAGCAATAATCCACCGGGGCGGATGAGCTCGGTGAAGTGGGCAAACGATTCGCGATAAGCCTCCTCGGTGCCGTAGATGTCGAGGTGGTCGGGGTCGCACGAGGTGATGACTGCCATGTAGGGCGACAGGGTGTGGAACGAACGGTCGAACTCGTCGGCCTCGATGGCTACAAGGTCGCTCGTCTCGCTGAGCATGAGGTTGCTGTCGTAGGGCTTGAGGATGCCGCCAAGGAAGGCGTTGCAATCGACATGGCTCTGCTTAAGCAGGTGGGCAATCATCGAACTGGTGGTGGTCTTGCCATGGGTGCCTGCCACGCAGAGTCCGCGCTTCTGGCGGGTGACGATGCCGAGCAGCTGGCTGCGCTTCATCACCTGGAAACCGTTCTGCTGGAACCAGCAGAGCTCACCATGTTCGCGAGGGATGGCGGGCGTATAGCAGACGATGCACGATGCAGGGTCCTTGAAGGCGGGATCGACGGCCTCGATATTGTCTTCGAAATGGATGTCGATGCCTTCGCTGATAAGGGCATCGGTGAGGGGTGAGGGCGTCTTGTCGTAGCCTCCCACCTTATAGCCGTTGGCATTAAAGTAGCGCTCGAGGGCGGACATGCCTATACCGCCGGCGCCTACGAAATAGATGGACTTCATGAATTCTTGGCTTCGTTGATAACAATCGCTGCCACTGCATCGGCAGCACCGAAGTGTGCCATGGCGTGGGCGTTCTTCTCGATCGTGGCGATGCGCTGCTTGTCGGCAACCAGCTGGATGGCCTCGTTGACGAGTCGTGCAGGAGCTTCCTTGTCGGGGATGAGGATGGCAGCATCGCGGTCGGCGAGAGAACGGGCATTGGCCGTCTGATGATCCTCGGCAGCCGTTGGCAACGGGACGAAGATGGCGGCTTTGCCAATGAGGCTGACCTCGTTGACCGCACCTGCACCGGAACGCGAGATGACGATGTCGGCAGCACGATAGGCCTGCGCCATGTCCTTGACGAAGACGGTGGGATGGATGATAACGGGCACGGGAGCACCCTCGGCATCGACGGGATGCATGGCTGCCACGGCACGTTCCCACTTGTCGCCATCGGCCTTGCCCGTCTGCCAGAGCACCTGCACACCTGCCTGCTGGAAACGGTCGAGCCCGGCGCAGATGGCATTGTTGATGCTGCGTGCACCGAGACTGCCACCCGTGACGAAGATCGTGGGCAGGTTGGGGTCGAGCCCGAAGGCTCGGCGGGCCTCTTCGACGGTGGATGTACACTCGAGGAGCGATTGGCGCACGGGATTGCCCGTGACGACAATCTTGTCGGCGGGGAAGAATCGCTCCATGCCGGGATAGGCCACGCAGATGCGGCGTGCTCCCTTGGCCAACTTCTGGTTGGTGACTCCCGCAAAGCCGTTCTGCTCATGCAGGACATAGGGCACGTGGAGCGCCGTGGCTGCCTTCAAGGCCGCTGCACTGGCATAGCCACCCACACCGACTGCAGCATCGGGCTTGAACTCGCGGATGATCTGCTTGGCCTTGCGGATGCTCTTCCACAGGTCGAGCAGCACCATGAGGTTGCCGGGATGGAAGAGCGGACGGATGAAGCCGCGTACCGGGAGGCCGATAATCTTGTAGCCCTCGGCGGGCACCTTTTCCATCTCCATTCGACCCAAGGCACCGATGAAGAGGATCTCGGCATCGGGCTGGGCCTTGCGGATGGCATTGGCTATAGAGACAGCGGGAAAGATGTGGCCACCTGTGCCACCACCGCTAATGAGGTATTTCATTCGGTTTCGGTATTATTGTTGACGGATAATGCTTCTTCTTCGGAAACGGTGGCTGTTTCGGCAGCCAGTTCGGCACGTTCCTGCTGCTCCAATCGGATGAGACGGCTGAGGGCAAGAAGGATGCCGAAGGAGATGCTCGTGCCGATGATGCTCGAACCACCACGACTGATGAGGGGCAGGGGCTGACCTGTGACGAACATCGCCCCGGTGCAGACGCCGATATGGATGAGGGCCTGGATGACGATGATGAGCGGCAAGCCCAGCATCATGAGCCGTATGTAGGGGCTCTCGGTACGCCGCGACAGCACGTAACATCGGATGAACAGGACGAGATAGAGGAGCAGCACAAGCAAAGCCATCACGGGACCACCCTCTTCGAAGATGATGGCGAAGATGTAGTCGGAGAAGGCTTCGGGCAGGAAGTCGCGCATCTTGCTGTTGCCGATGAATCGACCAAACGGATAACTGTTGGCAATGGCCATGTGGGAGTAGATCTCCTGGCTCTTCTTGCCACTCATGTCCTCTTCCCAAAGGGGTTTGTCGGAATGGTCGTAGATACGGTTGGCCCAAGTGATGACACGACCCAGCACCTTGTTGTCGGTGATGCCACTTTCGGCCTGCTCCATTTCGGCCGTTCGGGCATTCTGTTCGCCACCACGTGCCTCATAGACGACACGCAGGGCAGCCAGGGCAATGATGGCGGCGATGACGGCGACGATGATGGTCAACCAAAGATAGCGGCCATTGACTCCACCTAGGAACATGATGCCGAACGATGCCATGCAGATGATGAGGGCGCTCGACAGGTTCTGCGTGGCGATGGGAAGGGCCACCAGGCCGATGATGAACAGATAGGTCCAAAATCGGCGAACCCGTGTGCGGGTACGGTAGAACGGGATGATATGGAACGTGGCATCGCGGGCGGTGACAAGGGCACAAAGCACCATCGTGACACCTAGTTTGCAGAGTTCGACAGGCTGGAGACCGGCGATGGAACGTGCAGCACCTTTCTGCTCGGTGCCCACGAAGATGGTGGTGATGCAGAGGCAGAATCCGAAGAAATAGATGAGCTTGTCCCAGGCACGGATGGCGGGCAGACTCATGCTCTGCGAAATGAGCAGGAAGACAGCGCCAGCCAGCAGGAAGGTGACATGACGAACCGCAGGGTCACTGGCGTAGCCCCCTCGGAAGGTGAGCTGGCTGGTGGCACTGAAGATTTCGACCACAGAGATGCAAAACAGGAATACGTAGATACCCCATATCCAGTAATCGCCTCTCATGATGCTGCCCAAGAAGTCATATTGGCTATTTGTTGTGACGTTGGCAGTGTCTTGTTCTTGCATTAGAGATGGAAATTGATATTATAGATGCGATAGAAGTGATAGATGCCATAGAAGCTATTGCTGCCAGGCTTTTACGATGGCCTTCATCTGGTCGCCACGGTCCTCGTACGACTTGAAGAGATCGAAGGAGGCACAGCAGGGCGAGAGCAGGACGACGTCGCCAGGACGGGCGAAAGCGCGGCACTTGTCGAGGGCCTCCTGCATCGACAGGGCATCGGCCACGGGTTTGCCCATGCCATCGAAGAAGGCGTGGAGCTTCTCGTTGTGCAGTCCCATATAGACGAGGGCAGTGCACTTGTCGTTGACGAGCTTCTCGATCTGCGTATAGTCGTTGCCCTTGTCCTTGCCTCCCAGGATGAGCACGGTGGGTTTCTTCATCGACTCGAGGGCATACCAGCAGGAGTCCACATTGGTGGCTTTCGAATCGTTGATATACTCCACACCATCCACATAGCCGAGGTTCTCGAGGCGATGTTCGACGCCCTTGAAGGTGGCGAGTGCTCGGCGTATCTCTTCCTTGCGAATGCCGCTGAGACGTGCCGAGAGGGTGGCTGCCATCGTGTTGTAGAGGTTGTGTGGACCGGGGAGAGGCAGTTCGTCGAGCGGAATCTCGGTGGTGTCGGCTGCAAGTGCGGCATCGAGGACGTTGATGACGAGGTTGCCGTCCTTGATGTATGCTCCTGGGATGAGGGGCTTGTCGCCCATTTCCTTTAGGCTCAATCCGTTGAAGGGAACGAGCTGTGCCTTGAGGGGTTCGATGCGACCGCTGAAGGGATAGATCGGCGAGCCGTCGGGGTAACGCATTTCGGGATGTTCGTTGTTGGTGCCCAAATAAACTTCGCCGCACTTGGGAGCACGGAGACGACGTTCGAGTTCGCGCATCACCGTCTTGTCGCCATTCCAATAGATGACATGATCGGAGGAGGTGAGGTTCTGGACGATACGGAACTTCGAGTTGATGTAGTTCTGCATCTCGTGATCGTAGCGATCCATGTGGTCGGGGGTGATGTTCATGATCACGGCGATGTTGGCGCGGAACTTGTACATGTTGTCCAGTTGGAAGCTCGAGAGTTCGATGACGTAATAGTCGAAGTGCTCGGTGGCCACCTGCAGGGCAAGCGACTTGCCCACGTTGCCTGCCAGTCCGACATTCAGGCCACTGGACTTGAGGATGTGGTAGGTCATCATCGTGGTGGTGGTCTTGCCGTTGGAGCCAGTGATACAGATCATTTTGGCATCGGTGTATCTACCTGCGAACTCGATCTCTGAGATGATGGGGGTGCCTTGCTTCATGAGCTGGACGATGAGCGGGGCAGTGAGGGGCACGCCAGGGCTCTTGATCACCTCGTCGGCATTGAGGATGAGCTCCTCGGTGTGAGGGTGTCCATCCTCGTAAGGAATCTGGTACTGCTGCAGCAGTGCCTTGTATTTGTCCTTGATGGGCGACATGTCGCTGAGGAACACGTCGAAACCCTTGACTTTTGCCAGAACGGCAGCGCCTGTGCCGCTTTCTCCGGCGCCTATGATGGCTATTCTTTTCATTGCTTTAAGTTATCGAACCTTGAGAGTCATGATGGCAAACGAGGCCAGGATGATGGTGACAATCCAGAATCGGGCAGTGACCTTATTCTCGTGGAATGAGCTCTTGGGCCACTTCAAGAGGATCTTGTCCATGGTGCGCAGTTGTGCCAGCTGTTCGGTCTTCAGACGGAAGGCATCGTGGATTGGTGCACGATTGACAAAACGATATTTCTTGCCGATGGCGTTACCTCGGCGTGCGATGAAATTCTGCCCCATCACCGAAATGCTCTCGATGAGGAATATGAAGCAGATGATGGGCAGGAGCAGCTCCTTGCGGATGATGACAGCCATCACGGCGATGATGCCGCCGATGGGCAGCGACCCCGTATCGCCCATGAAAATCTGGGCAGGATAAGCATTGTACCAGAGGAAGCCGATCAATGCACCGACAAACGCAGCGCCGAAGACTACCAGTTCCTGACAGCCTGGGATGTTCATGATGTTGAAGTAGTCGGCAAACCCGGCGTGGCTGGAGAAGTAGGCCAGGATGACGAGGGCGACACTCATGATGGCAGAGTTGCCGGCACAAAGACCGTCCATGCCGTCGTCAAGGTTCGAGCCATTGCTGACAGCCATGATGATGAACGTGGTGACGCAGACGAAGAAGACCCAGCCTGCGGCCTGTTGCCAATTGCCGAGGAATCCAAAGAATCCTGCATAGTCGAGGTTGTGATCCTTGACAAATGGCAGCGTGGTGAGGGTGGATTTGATGAGATGGCCGCCTTCGCGCATCACGGCATCGGGAGCAAGCCAAAGCGTGAGTCCGACACCCAGTCCGAGCAATGCCTGACCAAGAAGTTTGACGATGGGTCGCATGCCATTCTTGTTCTTCTCGCGATATTGGGGCGAAGCGCCGCTGAATTCGCTGATGAACTGGAGCAGACGCGGCATGCGGTCGTACTGCTTGCTGTGCCCTTTGAGGTAATCGTCGAGGAAGCCGAGCAGACCAAGCCAAAGGGTGGTGAACAGCATCAGGAGCATGTATATGTTGCGCAGACGTCCCATCAACAGGCAGGGAACGACCGTGGCCACAATGATGATGATACCGCCCATGGTGGGGACACCAAGCTTTTCGACGCCATAAGGATCAATCTCACGATTGCGCTGCGCCTCAGTCCTGTTCTTGCGACGCATATAGCGGATAAACCATTCACCGAACGACATGGAGATGATGAGTGCCAGGATGAGGGCAGTGATGGCACGCGTCGAGACGTAGGCCCACATACCGGCACCAGGCAGGTCGAAGGCTTCGTTCAAGTATCTGAAGATATAATATAACATTTGAAAGAATGTTTATCAAAGTTTCAAGAAGTTGCGGATACCATTTATCACAGCTTTCAGACCATTGGGAGACAAGCCCATGGCTTCGCGCACCACTTCATGGTCGTCGAAGTGATGTTTTACGCCCTTGATGATCTGATAGTCCTCGTGTCCCTTGCCGGCTACGAGGATGACATCGTCGGGTTGGGCCATCATGACTGCCGTACGGATGGCTTCGCGACGATCGCAGATGGTGATGGCCTTCTGGCGCAGTTCGTCGCTGTCGAGTCCGGCCTGCATGTCGTTGAGGATATCCATAGGCTCTTCGTCACGCGGATTGTCGCTGGTGAGGATGAGGCGATCGGAATGGAGGGCCGACTCGCGGGCCATGATGGGACGCTTGCCCTTGTCGCGATTTCCACCACAGCCCACCACGGTGATGACGTTGCCTTTGCCGCGGGCATCGAGAATCTCGCGGATAGTGCCAAGCACATTGACCAAGGCATCGGGGGTGTGGGCATAGTCGATGATGGCCGAGAAGCCCTTGGGGGAACGGATGGACTCGAAGCGTCCATTGACGGGGACGAGTTCCGACATCTTGACGAGCAGGTCCTGATGGGTGATGCCTGCCGTGAGCTTCCGTACGTTCTCGTTTTCGAGGATTTCGCAGGCAGCGCCATAGACGGCGATGAGGTTCGACGCATTGAAACGTCCCACGAAATGGGTCTGCACTTCCTGTCCTTCGATGAGGAGCGACATGCCTTCGAACGATTCTTCGATGATCCGGGTCGTATAGTCAGCCATGGTTCGCACACTGTAACTGCGATGACGGGCTTTGCAGTTCTGAAGCATCACCTCGCCATTGCGGTCGTCGAGGTTAGTGAGCGCAAAGGCCTCCTTCTTCAGCCCGTCGAAGAACGTCTTTTTTGCATGCAGATAGTTCTCGAACGTCTTGTGGTAGTCCAGGTGGTCGCGTGTCAGATTGGTGAAGATACCGCCATCGAAGTCCAGACCGCCGATGCGTTGCTGATCGACAGAGTGGCTCGAAACCTCCATGAAGACGAAGGCACAACCGGCATCGACCATCTGCCGAATCAGGCTATTGAGCTCCCGCGGATAGGGGGTGGTGAATGATGCGTGGACGGGGCGGTCGATGACATAGTTGCAAACGGTCGAGATCAGTCCGCAAGGGTATCCCAGCTTGGTGAAGAGCTTGTAGAGGAGGGTGGCGATGGTTGTCTTGCCATTGGTGCCCGTCACACCGACAAGGGTCAGCTGTTCAGACGGGTAACCATACCATGCTGTTGCAAGGATGGCACGGGCCAGGTTACAATCCTCGACGATGATGAAAGTGGGAGCCTTTTCGAGCGAAGCAGCCAGTTGGTAACCCTCTGCTTCCCACCACGCCTTGTCGCCGACTACGGCAACGGCGCCATTCTCGATGGCCTGAGGAATGAACGAATGTCCATCGACGGTGGTACCATGCACGGCAATGAAGAGAGAGCCTCGCACGATCTTTCGATTGTCGGTCTCGACAGAACTGATCTCGATATCTGTTTTTCTGGAACCTTCAAGCTGGTAGGTGAGGCGTTCCAGTAATTGGCTGAGTTTCATTTTGGCAAAAATGATCTAGTTATTTCAACGTAATACTTATTGTTTGACCTTTGGTAATTTTCGAACCTGCGACGAGCGACTGGCTGATGACCTTTCCACGTCCCGAGAAGTTGACACGCAGACCTGCATTTTCGAGCATGAAGAGCGCATCGGCAGCACCCATGCCTTCGACATTGGGCACTACCCCCGGCTTCACGTCATTGAGGTTCACATTGCGAATGTCCAGATTGTAGAGCACGCTGTCCAACCCCAGCTCGTTGGTCACCTCGGCGGTGGCCAGCATCGGGCCGCGTTTGGCTTTGGGATACATGCCGTGATTGGCTACATTGGCCGAGTCGGGTTTGATGTCCCTGACGGTTCGATAGATGCTGTTGGCATACACTTGCTCGGCAAAGTTGCGGAACACCGGTCCTGCCATGTAACCTCCACCTGGACGGCCGAAGTTGCCTCCTGGGCGTGCATCGATGACAACAAAGCAGGTGTATTGCGGGTTGTCGGCCGGGAAATAGCCTGCGAATGAGACATAATGGCCATTGCCCGAGTAGGAATGGTTGGCATAACGCTGGGCAGTGCCCGTCTTGCCGGCAATCTTTACCTTCTTCGAATAAGCACCCGGCAACCATGCATTGCCATGGGCAGTGCCTCGCTCGACGACTCCTTCGAGAGCATGACGCACAGCTCGCAGGGTGGAATCGGAACAAATCTTGGGATTGATCACCTCGGGCTCACGATGATAGAGCACCTGGCCATCTTTCACCACACGATCGACGATATAGGGACGCATCAACGTGCCATTGTTGGCAATGGCGTTATAGAAGTTGAGCATATACATGCCGGGGATGCGCGTCTCGTAGCCATAGCTGATCTGTCCGAGCGACACCTTGCTCCACGTGGCATCGCCCACCTTGCGGTTGCGGGGGCGTTGGGCTCCCTGGAACTCGACTTCGAGATGCAAATCCTCGAAGATCTTCATCTTGTCGATCAGGTCGAGGTAACGTTGCTTGTCGTGTTCGTATGCCCCAGTCGTAAGTTTGGCCAGCGAGATGTTCGACGATTGTACCATGGCCTCGTCGGCCGTTACCTTGCCTACAGGATGGTCGTCGCGTATCTGTTTCCCATGGTAATCCCAGGAATTTGGATTTGCCAAGGTATTGCCTGTATCTACCCAGGTGTCGGGTGTGATTTTGCCATCATCGAGCAGAACGGTATAGCTGACAGTCTTGAACGTCGAGCCCGGGTCATAGAGGTCCATGACGAAGTGGTTGTAGTCCTCGACACAGTAGTCGCCTCGGCGCTGCAGGTTTGAGATGGCCTTGATCTTGCCGGTCTTGGTTTCCATCACAGCAGCCCAGCCACCGGCGGCATTCAGTTCGAGGATGCGCTTGTTGAGCTCGAAGTCGAGGATGCGCTGCATCTCCATGTCGAGCGTCGTATAGACATCGGCACCATCGACGGGTTCCTTCTGTACAATGGTCTGACGATAGAGTTTCACCTTTTGCGTGAATCCGATGCCGGGTTCGCCATTCAGCAGGCTGTCGAAGGTTTGCTCCAGGCCGTTGCGCCCATGGCCCTTCATGTTCCGACGCACACCATTCACAATGCGGAAAGTATCGGTGGGGAAAACACCACCGATGGTAGAAGCTCCCATGCGACGTTCGCCATAGGGACGTTTGCGGTTGGGACGGTCTTCGGCGAACATGCCGATATGGTTACGGTTTTTCGAAAAGAAAGGTGCCGAATTTCGGAGTTCCTTGTATTCGAGATAGGATATTCTGCGTAGTGCGAGGTAGCGACGATTGCCTTCGCGATAGGCCTTCATCATGCCGAGGGAATGTTCGGCAGCGGTCTTTCTGGGGTTAAGCTTGTGCATCCATTGTGCTGCAGGACCATTGGCACCGAAATAGTATTCCATCGTATCCCTGGGCAGCAGGGTAGTGGGGACTTTGACCTTCTTGCGTTTTGTCGAATCATAGACCGTCTTGAACCATTTCTGGTCCTTGTTTCTGAAGTCGAAGAAGATGTCGTATTCGGGGGCAGAAGCAGCAATCATGTCGCCTGTTTCGCTATAGATCACACCACGAATCTGTGGGATGCTGACACTGTCGCGTTTCAGGTTGCCGATGAGTTTTTCATAGTGTGGACGATCGACCATGAATGTTTTTGTGGCGCATGCAATAATGGCTAGGACGTACAGTAATAGTACGCCCAGCACGATGCCGAACCTTGTATTGAAGGTTGGCGTCCATCCCAGAATGTATTTATTGATTAGCTTCTTGATGAAACCCATGTCTTATTTTTTGATGATTACTGCAGGTTCGTCACTTTCGATAAGGTTCACATCGCTGTCGGCCACCTTCTGCTTGATGACTTCCGGACGATTGCGTAGCGTCAGGTCGCCCCATTTCTCGATGCTGGTATAGCGTACGTCATTGCGCTCGTTTTTCAGACGGGCGATGGCGATGATATGGTCCTCATATTCATAGCGCAGCTGGATGTAGCTGATCAGCAGAATGATTACGATGAGTATCTTTTGGAAATGCTGCTCGTAGAACTTCTTGCTGAAGAGGGGGCTCTGGTCATCGCTGATGACCTTTCCAGCTTCGTCGATGATGTTGAATTTCTTAGCCAAAGTCTTTGTGTAGTTAATTGTTTGCTAATCTCTCTGCGATGCGGAGTTTTGCAGAACGTGCTCGCGGATTGCGCTCCACTTCCTCTTCCGATGCTTCGATCACCTTGTTGTTGACGGCCTTCAGCGGGGCAATGATCTTGCCGTAGAAGTCCTTCTGTACCTCGCCGTCGGCTTGCCCCGAACGTATCATGTTCTTGACGATGCGGTCCTCGAGGCTGTGGTAGGTCATCACGACAAGTCGTCCACCTGCCCGCTTCTCGGTGGCTGGTCTCAGCAGACCGATGGCCGCCTTCAGCATCTCTTCAAGGGCATCCATCTCGTGGTTCACCTCGATGCGTAGGGCCTGGAAGGTCTGGGCGAGCTCCTTCTTTTCGGCTTTCGGACTAATCATAGGCTTGATGGTCGTCAGCAGGTCTCCCGTGGTGAGGATGGGTTGCAACGCACGCCGTTTGACGATGGCTTGTGCCATGCGTCGCGCTTGTCTCAACTCTCCATAAAGGGTAAATATTCTCGTCAATTCCCTATCATCAGCATCAGCCAGCAGTTCGGCTGCCGTGCGTCCGGCTCGTGTATTCATTCGCATGTCGAGTGGCGCATCGAAACGAAAGGCAAAGCCACGTTCGGCATCGTCGAGATGATGGCTCGAAACGCCGAGGTCGGCCAACAGTCCGTCGATATGGTCCACGCCGTAATATCGCATCCAGTTCTTCAGATAGCGGAAGTTGGAGCGTACGAAGGTGAAGTTTGAAGGCGTGCCCTCGATGTTTTGTTCGGCATCAGGATCCTGATCAAAACTGAAGAGATGTCCTTTGGGACCCAGCTGTTCAAGGATGGCGCGGCTATGTCCTCCTCCACCGAATGTAACATCGACATAGATGCCATCTGGGTGGATTTGGAGGCCTTCCAGACATTCTTTCAGCATTACGGGTACGTGATATCCTTCTATATTCATTTATTTGCTTCACATACGCGCGAATACGCGATTTTCGAGGCGCTAAATTACACTTTTTTTTCAACTAAAGCAAATATTTCACGAAAAATCAATCAAAAATTGTACTTTTTTTCAATATTCTCACGCATTTTGTTGTTTGGAACGAAAATTTTTGGTAATTTTGCAGCCATTATTAAGCGTTTTCATCTCTTGTCTGAAGCCTTTTTGAAATGAGTAAAAAATCATCTGTCAACCCGGGAACCTCTCGCGCTACTTTCGGCACCCGATTGGGGGCCTTGGCAGCTGCTGTAGGCTCTGCTGTGGGTTTCGGTAATATCTGGCGATTTCCTTACATGACGGGTCAGAATGGCGGTGCTGCCTTTCTGGTCATCTATGTTGTCAGCGTGTTGATGTTGGGCGTTCCCTTGCTGATTGCCGAGTTTTGTATCGGCCGTTCGTCGCACCGCAATGTGGTGGGTGCTTTCCGCAAGGTTGCCCCAGGTACTCATTGGTATCTGGTGGGCATCCTTGGACTGGTTGTCGCTTGTCTTATTCTCGGATTCTATGTGGTCCTTTCGGGCTGGACTTTGCATGCCACCTGGCAAGCATTGACCAACACGATGTCGGGCGAAGATTTCCATCGTTTTGTCACCAGTCCTGTCGAACCATTGGTGTGGACGGTCATCGCCATTCTCATCAATGTGGGAATCCTTTTGGGCGGTGTGCAGAAGGGCATCGAACGTGCCTCCAACATCATGATGCCCATCCTTGCTGTGGTGCTTCTTATCCTGGTGGTCAACAGCTTCTTCCTGCCTGAGTTCCGCAAAGGTATGGAGTTCCTTTTCGTGCCCGATTGGAGCAAGGTGAGTGGTCGCACATGGATCGATGCGATGGGCCAGGCATTCTTCAGCCTTTCGGTGGCCATGGGCATCATGGTGGCCTATGGGTCCTATCTTTCCGACAATACCAAGATTGGCAAGACCGCCCTTCAGGTAGCCACACTCGATACACTCATCGCCATCCTTGCCGGCATCGTCATCTTCCCCGCCTGTTTCTCGTTTGGAGTGGCTCCAGGCGAGGGTTCGGGACTGGTCTTTGTCACCCTTCCGCAGGTCTTCAACTCCATGCCTATGGGCTGGATCATGGGACTGTTGTTCTTCATTCTGGTCACCTTGGCAGGACTCACATCGTGCATGAGCATCTTCGAAGTGCCCATCTCTTTCATGCAGGAGGAGTGGCACATTTCACGACGCAGGGCTGTGATCATCAGCGCCATCGGCTCGCTGGTGCTCGGCATCGGCTGTTCGTTGTCGATGGGTCTGTGGAGCGGATTCACGATTGGTGGCGATGTGCTGTTCGACTTCTTCGACCATATCACAGCACGTTATATGATGCCTGTCTGTGCATTCCTGACCTCTCTCTTTGTGGGCTGGTGGCTCGAAAAGGAGATTGTCCGCAATGCGATCACCAACTGGCGAAACGACTCGGGATGGTATCTGCGTCCATTGCTTCTTTTGCTGCGCACCTTTGTTCCTATCTGCATTCTGCTCATCTTCCTCAGTGGTCTCGGATTGCTGTAAAAGTGTTGTTTTATAAATCGTTAGTGATGACCGATGAGTAACGAACGAGCATTGTTTGTGACCAAGTTGGGAGGCATCCTTGCGGCAGTCGGTTCGGCTGTCGGACTTGGCAACATTTGGCGTTTTCCCTACGAGACGGGTCAGAATGGCGGGGCTGCCTTTCTGCTGGTTTATGTGTTGTGTGTGCTCATGTTGGGTACACCGCTGATGTTGGCCGAACTCACCTTGGGACGTGCTTCTCATAGCAACGCTGTGGGAGCCTTTCGTCGTTTGGCTCCAGGGACCTATTGGTGGCTCACGGGCATCCTTGGGGCGGTGGGTGTGCTCATGATTGTCGGCTTCTATTCTGTGGTGGCTGGCTGGACACTTCACTACACGGCCATCTCGGTGCTCGACAAACTCTCTGTCGGGGATTTTGCAGCCTACTCGCAGGGCGCTTTGCTGCCCTTCCTTTATATGACGGGCTTCGTGCTGCTCAATACGCTGATTCTCATGGGTGGTGTGCAAAAGGGCATCGAACGGTGGTCCAACATCCTCATGCCCATCATGGGAGCGCTGATGCTCGTGCTTTGCATCAATTCCCTGTTGCTCCCTGGTGCGGTCGAAGGCTTGAAGTTCCTCTTTCATCCCGACTTCAGTCGAATCTCGGGTAAGGTTATCCTTTCGGCCATGGGACAGTCGTTCTTCAGCATTTCGATGGGTGTGGGCACGCTGCTCATCTATGGCTCCTATCTGCCCAATAGCACCAAGATGGGCAAAACCTCGCTCTTCATCTGTCTGGTCGATACGCTGATTGCCATTCTGGCCGGCATCATTATCTTCCCCGCCTGCTTTGCTTATGGCATTCATCCCGATGCAGGACCGGGCTTGGCCTTCATCACCCTGCCCAGTGTATTCGTGCAGATGCCCAGTGGCTACATTTGGAGTATCGTGTTCTTTGTTCTGTTGGCCATTGCCGCGCTCACTTCGAGCATTTCGATGATGGAGTGTCCCATTGCTATTCTGCAGGAACAGTTCCACGTGAGTCGCCGACGTGCTGTCCTCGTAGTCTCTTTGATTGCATGGGTTCTTGGCACGGGTTGTTGCCTCTCGTTCTGTCCCGATTTCGCCGAGTGGCTGACCTTTGCCGGCTATTCGTTGTTCGACATCTTCGACAAAGTGACAGCCAACGTCATCCTACCTCTCGGAGGCTTGCTGATGGCCGTCTTCCTGGGTTGGCGAATGGACCGAAAACTCTTGTACGACACGCTTACCAACTTTGGCAAGGACAAGGGCGGCTATATCCCGTTGTTCATGTTCGCCGTCCGTTATTTCGCTCCCCTCTGCATTCTGCTCATCTTCTTGAGTGGACTTGGTGTGCTTTAGTTGGTTCATGGTGAATGGTTCACGGTTTATGGTTCATGCCTGCCATTCATTGTTAATCGTTAATTATTAATTATTAATTGTTAATTGACCCTATGGATCAATGGCTTATAGAAAACCTCGGCCCTGATACTTCCGACATGTCGGGAGGCATTCGTTTGCTGATTGTTCTTGGCATTATTCTCGTTTCGTATATTGCCTATTTCATCATCAAATATGGAGTGATTCCCATTGTGCAGAAGGTGGTCAAGCAGACCAAGACGCCTATCGACGATATCCTGCTTTCCGAGCGTGTGTGTCGTGCCTTTTCGCACATCGTGCCTCCTGTCATCATGACCATTGCCTTGCCTTATGCCCTCCATGGCACCTTCGAGGTGATTGTAATCCGTTTTCTGCAGATCTATATCATCTACGCTGTCTGCAATTTCATTACGGTATTCATGCGTGGCATCTTCGACATTTTCGTCCAGGTGAAGGAGCAAAAGGCGGGGTCGCTGAAAGGCATTCTCCAGACGTTCCAGATCATCGTCTGGTTTGTGGGCATCATTCTCATGACGAGCACAGCGATGGGGCGCTCGCCGTTCTATCTTATCACAGGTCTGCTTTCGGCCTCTGTGGTGATGATGCTCGTTTTCCAGGATGCCATCAAGGGGCTTGTGGCTGGTGTGCAGCTTGCCATGAACGACATGGTGCGTGTCGATGATTGGATCACTATGCCGTCGCGTGGAGTGAATGGCATCGTCACCGAAATGACTTTGAGCACCGTGAAGGTGAAGAATTTCGACAATACCATCCTGACTGTCCAGCCCTATACCTTGCTCACCGATACGTTCCAGAACTGGCGCGGCATGAAGGAGAGCGATGGTCGTCGTTTCACACGCAGCATCAACGTGGATGTCGATTCGGTGAAGTTCCTCAACGCTGCCCAGGTGTCCGAATACCAGACGAAGGGCTATTTGCCCGAGACGGCACAGGTTGGCGAAGCCACCAACCTGGAGGCGTTTCGAGGGGCAATCTTCAAATACCTTCGCGAGCGGCCCGAAATCAACAACGACTTGACGATGATTGTTCGTCACCTGCCACAGACGGCCGAAGGCATCCCTATCGAGATCCTTGCCTTCACCTATACCAAGACGTGGGAGGAATACGAGGAAGTGCAGGCACGCATGGTGGAATATATGCTTGCACGCACCAAGGAATTCGGAATCAAACCCTATCAGCGCATCAGCGACCGACACTGAGTGTCATTTGCGCTTTCCACCGCATAGTGGGTGGACCCCATATTCTTGACAATTTGACAAAAAAAGCCCGAAAAATTTGGAGTTTCGGGCTTTTCGGTATATCTTCGCGCCGCAATATTGCAAAATAACTCACAATGATTGGTAACCATTGAAAAAGTTGCCGATGATTGCTCAACCATCTAAAAAGTTGAACTACTTATTCACTTCCGAATCGGTGTCAGAAGGACACCCCGACAAAGTCGCCGATCAGATCAGCGACACTGTCCTTGACAACCTGCTTGCCTGGGACCCCTCCAGCAAGGTTGCCTGCGAAACTTTAGTTACCACCGGCCAGGTCGTTTTGGCTGGCGAAATCAAGACAAAGGCTGACGTGGAGCTGCGTGAAGCTGTGCGTGCCACCATCTGTCGCATTGGATACACCAAGGCCGAATATATGTTCGATGGCAATTCGTGCGGCATCTTCTCGGCCATTCATGCGCAAAGCCCCGATATCAATCGTGGCGTGGAGCGTCAGAAGCCCGAAGAACAGGGCGCTGGCGATCAGGGCATGATGTTCGGTTATGCCACCAACGAGACCCACAACCGCATGCCGCTTACCCTCGAGCTCAGCCATTTGCTACTTATCGAACTTGCAAAGATTCGTCGTGAGGCCAATTCACCCATGCCCTATCTTCGTCCCGACGCCAAGAGCCAGGTCACCGTGGAATACGACGGCAAGACCAATCGCCCTGTACGCGTCCATACCATCGTTGTCAGCACCCAGCACGACGAATGGCTCGATGACGATGAGGCCATGCTGGCTCGGATTCGTCAGGATGTACGCAACATCCTCATCCCACGTCTCAAGGCACGTCTCGATGAGACCGAAGCTGCACTCTTCGACGATAATTACAATCTCTACGTCAATCCTACGGGCAAGTTCGTGATTGGCGGTCCTCATGGCGATACGGGTCTCACGGGTCGAAAGATCATCGTCGATACCTACGGTGGACATGGAGCCCATGGCGGTGGAGCCTTCTCGGGTAAGGACCCCTCGAAGGTCGATCGCTCGGCAGCTTATGCGGCTCGTCATATCGCCAACAACTTGGTGGCAGCTGGTGTTTGCCATCGTGCACTCGTCCAAGTTGCCTACGCTATCGGCATTGCCCAGCCCGTGAGTCTCTGTGTCAACACGTTTGGCACGGCACAGGTTGCACTGAGCGACGCCGAGATCTCCGACGTGGTCAGCCGCATCTTCGACATGACGCCCCACGCCATTCAGGAGCGTCTAGGCCTGCTCAATCCCATCTACGAGGAGACAGCAGCCTATGGTCACTTCGGCCGTCCTTGCGAAAAGGTCAAAAAGACCTTCACCAACCGCCTGGGCCAAACCAAGACCATCGAGGTGGAGCTCTTCACTTGGGAGAAGCTCGACTACGTGGACCGCGTTCGCGCCGCCTTCGGGCTTTGATTGGTTGGGAGCCAAGCTTGGCTCCCCCTTCTCTCTTGTCTTTGTTGGGAGCCAAGCTTGGCTCCCATCTTATTAACACCACCCTTCCCATGAAACCCGCCTTCCTCACCCTCGCATTCTCCGCGCTCCTCCTTTCCTGCACCACGCAACCCGCACCCGAGCCCAGCCCCATCGACCAGATCGTGGCTGGCATCGCGCAGACCTCCTTCCCCGATCGCACCATTTCGGTCACGCCCGAAGTTGACGTTCCCGCCTTGCCGCGCCTGCAGCAGGCCATCGATTCGTGTTCGCTTCTGGGTGGAGGCGTTGTTGATGTGGCAGCTGGCGAGTATCTGCTTAATGGCCCATTGCACCTCAAGAGCAACGTGAACCTGCATCTCCAAGATGGTGCCTATCTGCGCTTCAGTGGCAAGGCTGACGACTTCCTGCCCGTGGTGCTGACACGCTTCGAAGGCACCGAGCTCTACGGACGTTCGCCGATGGTCTATGCCTATCATCAGCAGAACATTGCCATCACAGGTTGTGGCACGATCGATGCGCAGGCTGGTGTCGAGATGGGCTGGTGGGGATGGGATCCTGCCGCACACGAGTCGGGCAATGCCTTGCATGGCACACCGGGCGAACTGCCGGAGAAACCCTTCGTCGCTCGTCTACGTCAAATGGGCGAAGACCTCACCCCCCTCACGCAGCGTGTCTTTGCCGAGGGCACCAAGTTGCGTCCCACGTGCATCGAGACGCTTGGCTGTTCGCGTGTGCTCATCGAAGGCGTTACCATCAAGGATTCGCCCTTCTGGACCATCCATCCACTCTACTGCGACAACGTCATCGTGCGTGGAGTCACCATCGATTCGCATTTCCCCAACAACGATGGGTGTGATCCCGAGTCGTCGAGCAACGTGCTCATCGAGGATTGTCTCTTCCGTTGCGGTGACGATGCCGTGGCTATCAAGTCGGGACGCGATGCCGATGGCCGACGTGTGGGTCGTCCTTCGGAGCGTATCGTCATTCGTCGCTGCGACTTCCAAAGCGAATGCAACGGTCTATGCATCGGCTCTGAGATGAGTGGTGGCGTGCAAGGGGTATGGATGGACAGCATCCGCATCGGCACGGTAAAGAATACGCTCTACTTCAAGTCGAACAAGGATCGTGGAGGTTTCATTCGTGATGTTCACGTCAGCAACGTCACCATCGAGAAGGCATACGGTGCCATCCTTCGCTTCGAGACCAATTACTTCGGCTATCGCGGAGGTAACTTCCAGGCACAATACGAAAACTTCGACATCCTCCACGTCACCGCAGAGGAGGCCGAAGCTTATGCCATCTTCTATGATGGTAATGACGAGAAGCCCATCCGCAACGTCCTGGTCACCGATTTCCACGTGGCCAAAGCTCCTCATCCCTGGTATCTCTATCGCACCGAAGATTGCTCGTTCGTCGATTGTACGGTCAATGGAGAACCCGTTCCCGAGCATCCTGCCGAGAGTCCCGAGCGTCAGACCTGCGACGTTTGGTAAGCGAAATTAATCTACAGCCCAAGCAGCCAATCGGTCAAATCCTTGAGTATAGCATCGTGATACTTGAAGGTGTCCTTGAAACCAAAGCCATGTCCTCCCTTCGGATAGACATGCAAGGTGGCAGGGATGCCTTTCTTCTTCATCGCGAGGTAATAGTTCACGCCATTGGGCGAAGGCACGGCGCGGTCGTCGTCGGCAAGCAGGATGATGGCGGGAGGCGTCTGTGCGTCGATCTGTTTCTCGTTGCTGTAGAGGTCCACCATCTCTTGGCCAGCATATCGTCCTATCAGGTGATCATGCGAACCACGGTGAGTGACGAGCGTGTCCATCGAGATGACAGGATAGAACAGTATCTGGAAGTTGGGGCGCACGTCTTTCGGTGCACGTGTGGCTACGGTCGAAGCCAAGTGTCCGCCTGCCGAGAATCCCATGATGCCCACCTTGTTGGGGTCGATGCCGAGTTCGGTGGCATGCGCCTTGAGGTAGCGGATGCCGTCATAGACGTCGTTCTGCGGAATCTGGTCGTGTTCGTAGGGCATACGGTAGGCCAACACCACGAGGTTGATGCCGAGGTTGTTGAAATAGGGAGCCCAACTGGAGCCCTCGTTGACGAGCGACAGGTGACTGTAGCCACCACCCGGCAAGCACACCACGGTGCGAGCAGCCGCCTTGTTCTTGTCGGCACGATAGATGTGCATATAGGGTTGTGCCGTCCAGTTCGAAGTGGTGCGCGGACTGTCGTTCTCGTGTCCGTTCAGCTCGGGGAAGTTTCCATTGGGATAGATCCACACTTCCTCGTAGTCCTGTGCCTGCATTTGGGTCAAAGCCAATCCTGCGATGAGCAGCGTCGAAAAGATTCTCTTCATCTGATGTGTGTTTAATGAATCGTTGATAAATAGCTAATACCGTTAATAAGCCTCATAATTGTCAGCGATGTAACATTTCAGCCAGTCGCACGATTCGTAGATCGGGCTGTCGCGCTTGGTCTGGTAGTGCAGCCAGTTGTATGCTTCGCGCTGAGGTCCCTCAGGAGTGCAGATGTAGTAGTGTTTCTTGTCGTGGTCGTAACGGAGGTAGGTTTCCCCCTTCGAGGTGGGGTTGGCAGCCAGTCCGAAGTGGCATTTCACCTTCATGTCGAAGTCGTCGGTGCAGTCGAGGGCGAGCTTTAGGTAGTGATCGGCCTGGTCGTTCATTTCGTTGTAATGGTAGTCGGCACTCGACCATGAGTATTCCGAGATGGCCCAAAGGTCGCCGGCGGGGGAGGCCTGGAACAGCATGTTGGCCAACGTGAAGGCCACCTCGGCCTTCTTCTCGCCCTTGGCCTCGTTGAGCCAATCCTTCATCGAAAGCACTTGCAGGCAGAACTGGTATTTGATGTTATCTACCTCGCTCACGTCCAGATCCCATATTTCCGAGCGGTCCTTGCGCTGGAAGGGCGTGTCGGGAAGCTGGCGTTTCATCAGGTAGGGGGTGATGCCCTTGCCGCGCAGGTAGTCGTCCGACACTTTCTCGAGGTATTCCTTCGCCTCCTCGTAGTTGCCTTCGCGTATCAGCTTGGTGCCGATGAGTTCGTTGAAGAAGTCCTGGCTCAGGAAACAATATCTCACGAGGCATTCGCCAAGTGGTCCGTCGCCGCCATGCTTCACATAATACTGCAGTTCCTGTACCTGCTTGGTAGGTGTCTGGTGATCCAGTTCCCAGCTGTTCGAATCTAGCACGTAGCGGGTGAGGAAGGAGAGCGATGGGTCTTGTCGCTGATCGACGTAGGCTTGCAGTCGTTTGGCAATCTCTTGGCCATACAGGCCGTTGAGCACCCCATGCTCGGGCTCGTTGAGGAAGTGACCGACCTCCTTGTAGTATTTTATCTCGTCGGCCACATATTGTTCGAACTTCTCAGGCTCTTCGGGCTTGGGGTCCATCGCCAGTGATGCCGCGAATTTGTAGTGTCGAATCAGTTTATCCATCGACCCGCTACCCGGCAGGTCTTCGGCCTTCGTCAACGTCTGATAGGCGAGGTTCTCCTGCCCTGTGATGAGCTGCATGAAGCCGACGAACGTCTGCCACATCTGCAGGTCCTTCGCCTTGCCTTCGGCCACCACCTTTTCGGCAAGGGCCACCACGCCTTCGCGCTCACGTGTCACCTTGGTCCAGATCTTGTAGTCGTCGTCACCCTGCTCCCAATAGTCATGTTGCGAGGCATGATAGAAGTAGTTGGCATAGTCCTCCAGGATGTAGGGCAGAATCATGGCGTTGGGGTCCTTCTGGTACGCTTCCTCGATGCTTGTCGAGTCGAGCATGCGGTTCACGCAAAGGCTGATGCTGCCGCCGTCGCGCAGACGGAAGTAGATGGGCAGCGCCTTGTCGTACTCTCCCTTTCGGAAGTAGATTCCGGCCACATATCCCTCCATGCGGTCGCGTATCTCGCTGGGTTCCCATTGCGAGGCATCGTTGTTCCAAAGGCGCATCATGGCATCGTTGTCGTTCAGCCTCGAAAGGATACGCATCTTGAGGAACGTCAGGCGCTTCGCCAGGTCCTTGCCCACCTTCAGCTTGTTCGCCTTGTCGAGCACCTCCTGGTACTGTTCGGGCGTCACCTTCTGGTAATACCAGAACTGTGTCGATTCCACCAGCTCGTTCAGTTCGGTGTTGAGCTGCAATAGGGCCAGGCCATCGGTCTTCCCCTGTTCGCGCAGTGTGCTGACCAAAAGGTTGGGTAAAGTTTCATCATCGCCGTCCTCGAAATCCTGAAGGCGCAAATAACGCACCGCATCTTTGAGGGCATCGTCGGCCGGAAGGCCTGCATATCTTCCCCAGAACTGCACCGACTCGTCGGTGTGCTGATCCTGAAGGTTGGGCAATGGACGTGTGCAACGGAAAAGGTCATAGAACGAAGGGTCGTCGCCGTCCCATCCGCATGCCATGCCGGCTGTCGTGGCCAGCAGTCCGAGGCTAATTGCCAGAAAATAACGCTTGAAGTTCTTCATCGCTGTATTGTTTTAACTGATTTTCGTCGAGGTGATAGAGGATCACTTGGCTGCACATCTTCGGTCGAAGCTCTTCGAGGGAGCGTCTCACGCTTTGCAGCACCGTGGGAGGTACAAACTCATGCCGCACAATGTCGCCCGGAAAGATACGACCCTCGCCGCGCATGGCCACGCCGGTGGGTGGGATGGGTTGGTACTCGACCGACAGGTAGTGGCTCGCGTCGATGGGCTTGAAGCGGGCGGTGTCGCCGATATCCACGCCGCGCAGGATGCAGGTCAGACGCCTGTCGTGGAAGAGCAGGTTCCAGCTATAGACGGGCAGGGCAGCGCAGAGCGGCAGACTGTAGCTGGGCAGATAGCGCAGGTAGGGTTCCACGCGCTTCTCGCTGAGGATGCTGCACTCCTCGTCGGGGTCGCTCAGGTTGCCCACGTTATAGACCATCAATGCGCCGTAATCGACGGGCGGTGCCTTCATGCCCAGCTGGTGCAGGCGGATGGTGGCCGAAAGCGTTGTCCCCCCTTCAGCCTCGAAGGCCGTGCGCAGTTTGCCGAGGAAGTCGAAGTAGCGCTCCTGGTTGCGCCGCGTCCAGTCGAAGTCGATTTGCAGTTCGGTGGGGGTCGAAAGCCCGTTCTGCTCCATCATCTGCCTCACGCGTTGCGCAATGAGCCGGGGCAGGGCCGACAGTCCCGTGGTGTCGTTCATTACGTTGGTGGCAAGGAACACGGTGGGGATGACCTGCGTCTGCGGCGGCAGTGTATCGACAAACTGCAGGGTGGTGGCCGGACTCGGTTCGCCGTTCCTTCTCACCACATCGAAGAGGTGCAGATAGACCTTGCCCACGCGATGCCGTTCGAGAAACGCACGCTCGTCGGCAGTGAGCTTCAGTTCCTGTCGCCAGTAATACACGGCATTGGCAGGCTCTGGCACTTCGCTTCCCCGTGGTGTGCAAGCACAAACCAACGCAAGCAGGATGCCCCAGCAGAGCATCAAACACGAGTTCTTGGCAAAAGTAAGCAGCCTGTATTGCATGGTTTTTACGAAGGCGATCTCTCGGTAATCGCGGCAAAGTTCGGAAGAATTCTCGACATTTGCAAGAAAATTATCCGAATTTTTATCGATAAGCCCGCAAATGGTACGCAAAGGCAGAAAAATACTTGGTGGTTTCGGGAAAACATCCTATCTTTGCCCCACAATCCAAAAAAAATATGCCCTTCCTTTTCGACTTTTGTGCGCATCCGTCGTATATTGGATGAACGCTCGACGAAAGAATCCGTATGACAATCATCAACAACGACATAATCGAACGATGCCGATGCGGTGACCAGGCTGCCTTCCGAACGGTTGTGCAGGCCTATCAGCCGATGGTCTTCACCCTCGCCTTTCGCTTGTTGTGCGACGAAGACGAGGCGAAGGACATGGTGCAGGAGACGATGATCAGGGTGTGGGTCAGCTTCGCCTCATTCAACCCTCGGCAAAGTCTGAGGAACTGGATCTACACCATCGCCATCCGTCTCTGCTACGACCGGCTGAAGCAGAAGGCACCCCTCGAAACACTTCCCGAGGAAGAGGAGTACTTCGGTCAATACATTGCCGACGACGACACCGAACGGGAACTGGAGAACCACGAACTCCTCGCCGTCATCAAGACGCTGGTGAGCCGGCTGAGCCCCAAGCAACGCATCGTCTTCACGCTGGTTCACCTCGAAAACCTCGGCACCGAGGAAGTCGCACAGATCACTGGCATGGATGCCGCCAAGATCAAAAGCAACCTTTATGTGGCTCGAAAAACTATTCGCGAACAATTAAAACAATTTGGATATGGATAAGATGGATGAAATCACCCGACGATTGGCAGCCCAACAGCCGACGTTAAGCGATCCCGATGCGCTGACCGACAGCATCATGGCCCATTTGCCGATGCAGGCGAGGCCACGCGGACAGCAGTTCATGCGTGCGGTGCGATGGATATCTTCGGTGGCAGCTGTCGGCCTGCTGGTGCTGTTCGTCAGCCAAAGCCACGACCTCATCCAACGACCCGACGACGTTGACTATGGCCAAACCCTGCAACAGCTTCGCTCCGAAAACATGCAGCTGTCCGATGACCTTCCGCCTCGCGAGGCGCTTCGCAAATACGTTGAATTGAAACGGTCCAGAACCAATATCTCCGACATCAAACGACACTTTTCATTATAACTCCACATTATGAAACGACCTATCTTTTTGGCCACCATCCTGCTCATAGCGCTGACGGCCTGCGACAGCGAACATATCGACATGAACACCATCATTAACGCCGATGGCACCTGCCGACGAGAGATCCGTTTCAAGGCCGATTCTGCCGCCTTGGCCAACAACTCCACCGATGCACATTCGAATATCCTGGGCATACTGAACGATGACAGCTGGTCGTACGAGGTGCAGGATACGGTGTGGGTGAAGGCGTACCGCGACTTTTCGTCACTCGACGAGATGACCGAAGCCTTGCCCCTGCAGGTGGCAGGCCATCAGGTCAAGTCGAAGGCCAAACTCGAGAAGCGATTCCGTTGGTTCTATACCGACTACATCTTCACCGAGACGTTCGAGAGCATCGCCCCCACGTTCGACATCCCTCTGACCAACTATATGGACAAGGACATGGCCGACTATTGGCTGACGGGCAACCCCGACGTCTTGAAGGGCTATAGCGGCCTGGAGATGAAGGATTACCTCGACAAGATGGAGGATGCCTTCCTCCACTTTGTCAATGCCAACATCCTCAACGACCTCATGGATGTGTTGGCCGATCATTATGCCGAAATACCCAATGCACCGGTCAGCAAAGAGGAGTTCCTCGCAAGCAAGCCGCAACTCATCGAGCAGGTTGACCAGCTCTCGACCGATGTCATGAATTATGAACCCGAGAAACTCCTCGCCGAAACCTTCGGTACCGAAGCCTACAACCAGGTGTTGAAGGACGGCATCCCGATATCCGAAGCATGGGAGCAGCGTCAGGAAGTCTATGTCTCGATGCTGACGCTCGATGTGGATTATCAGTTGATGATGCCGGGAGGCATCATCGAACTGAGGGAATGTGTCGGTGGCGTGTTCCGCGACGGCAGTCTGCACTATCGGCTCAGTGGCTTGCGGCTATTGGCGCCCCAATATTCAATCCAGGCCACTTCGTGCGGCAAGAACAACTGGGCACTCAATCTTTCGCTGGCCATCATCCTCCTTGCCATCGGTTCCGTCATCTTCTTGCTGCTGAAAGCTATTCGAAGCAAGAAGACGCTCCCCGGATAAAAAAGAGTGACATCCCGTTGGGGTGTCACTTTTCGTATTCACTACTCTGCCTTGATTTCCTTGAATCGGCTGAAGGAAGGATCACGCCGATAGCTTTCTTCCGAACCCTTTGGGACGAAGAGGGTGATTCTTGTGGGGTCGAGCGAAGTGCGGTCGCCGAGGATGGTGTCGGGTTTCTGGTGCTCGAGGTGGATTTCGGTGAGGCTGGTGCAGTCGCCGAAGGCATTGTCCCTGACACGGTTCACGGTGCCGGGAATCCTGATGGAGGTAAGGGCCGTACAGCCTTCGAAGGCTTCGAGGTCGATCTCAGTCAAGCTGTCGGGGAGCTCGATGGAGGTGAGGCTCGTGCAGCCGCTGAATGCAAATCCGCCAATCTTCGTCACGTTGTTCGGGATTTTGATCGAGGCGAGGCTCGTGCAGTCGTTGAAGGCACCCCATCCGATCTTGGTCAAGCCATCGGGGAGCTTGACGGAAGCGAGGCTCGTGCAGCCATTGAAGGCAAAATCGCCTAATTCGGTCACGCCGCTGGGGAGGTTTATTGAGGCGAGGCTCGCACAACCGTTGAAGGCATCTTCCCCAATCTCGACCAAATGGTCGGGGAGGTCAATCGAAGTGAGGCTGGTGCAGTCCCAGAAGATCTTCTTGCTGAGCTTGGTCACGTCGTTGGGGAGTTTGAGCGACTTTAGGCGAATACACCCCGAGAAGGCAGCTTCGCCTATCGAAGTCACGCTGTTGGGCAACTTGACTGTGGTGAGATGGTTGCAGCCTTCGAAGGCACTAGCCCCGATGTCGGTCACAGTGTTGGGCAGCTTTATGGAAACGAGACCGGTGCTGTCCTTGTAGGCATCTTCCTTGATTTCGGTGATGCAGTATATTGCCTCAATTCGATCCTGTTTGGAGGTGCATCCAGCCAGGATGGTCACAGCGAGGCTTGCCGCTGTAAATGCTGTGGATAAAGATATGCTTTTTCTCATATTGATATAATTCTTTTTCAATCGTTATTATAGTTTGCGCGACTTCAGCCATAAGGCCAAAAGTGGGTCAGAGATACCGTAGTATCCATCACGTCGAGTCAACAGGTCATATTCCATAAGCTTCTTTGCAGCCGATTGGACAGCGCTCGTCGATTTCATGCGATGTCGCTTGATGAATGCCGCCGAGGTGATGCTTTTCACGGGAGCCCCCTCTTCGCTCATGGCGTAGAGCAACTCCTTTTGTGGCTCGGTGATCAGAGCCAACTGTTCGCGCAGACGGGGTTCACATTCCATGATGTAGTCATCGACCAGGTGTTGAGTGTTAGCCACGTTGCATGTGTCGCCAACAGGTGTAATGTTGAAGGCATCCTTCATGATACGCTGAAGGTAGAGCGTGACACCATGGAAAGCGTCATAGACAAGTCTGACAGCATCCCGTTCAATGCTTTTTCCCGCTTGCTCGAAATGGTGACAGGCAAAGTCACAATATATGTCGAAAGGGATAGCATCGAGCACGATGCTTCGAGCACTCATGAAGAATGGCCTCTTCTCTGAGAAGAACATCTCCTCCATCAACCTGCGTTGACTTCCCGCAAAAACAAAATTGGCATTGCTGACTTGTTGGATGAAGGTGCGCAGCAATGCCTCCACATTCTTTTCGGGGTACTTTGTAACCTGTTGGAACTCGTCAATGACAATGATGCAGCGTCGGTCAGCCTTTTCAAGATATTCAAATATCTCCTTCAATGTATATTCGGGCATGGTGATGTCTCCCAAGCGTACATCGAAGGTGGGGGTGTTCTGCACGGGGTCATAGCCGAAACTGGCTCCAAGTGATCTCAGCGTTGTGGTGAAGAGTTTCATCAATCGGGAACTGCGTGTGGCGAGACAGTCGAATACTGTTCTTCCCATTAGCTGAATCAACTCTCGGAAAGACGAGGTATGCAGTATGTCAATGTTCATCAGCACATATTCCTTGCCGGCATCCCTGCCTTCGAGGCAATGCTCCACCAGTTTTGTCTTGCCCATACGGCGCTGAGACATCAGCACCACATTCTCTTGACTGTCAAGAAAGCGCACCAACTGCTAAGCCTCAGTTTCGCGGTCGCAGAAGTAAGCATCGGGAATCTTACCTGTAACGATAAAGGGATTTGTGTTCTTTGCCATTTCTTTCGGTTCTCTTTTGTGTTTTATGTTGAAAAAATTATTTTTTTTACATAAAATCTTCGACACGTGTGCAAATATACAAAAACTTTAAGAAATGGCGGGATTTTACTTTAAGAAATGGCGGGATTTTACTTTAAGAAATGGCTAATATCTGTTTTTTGAAATGACGACATTCCAAATTGGGATTCTTGACTAAAAATGATAGAATGACAAAATGATAAAATGATTTTCTGTGTCTTTTCAATGTAGACAGTTTTTTCCTGAATCAATAGACATTTTCCTGAAAAACTTGTCAAATTTGCCACCTTCAAAAAACTGGCCATGTATTTCATCGGGAAAAATGTGCAGTTCGTCGAAAATGCAAAAAAAACATTGAAAAAAATTTGGAAGATATTCAGAAAATCACCATATTTGCAACGGACAACCTTGCATAGTTGTCTTGCCCTGAAATAACTTGACCATTTCAACATCGAAGCATAGAATACGTCAGCCCTTTCTCGCTCAATGATGCCACCAGAAGACTATCTCTTTTGCAACAGGACAACCGAACATTAAATAATTGATTCCTATGAAGAACCTTGTAAGTCTTATCTCTCTTGCTCTTCTACCATCTTTGGCAGGAGCTTCTGAAGTTGAAATCAATGGTATTTACTACAATATCATCGATGATAGATATGCTGAAGTTACTTTTGATAAAACTAAG
>JAFYZW010000136.1 GCA_017548545.1 Bacteroidales bacterium
ATCAGCACAGCGTTCGATGGTGTGGATAAGGACAACTGCAAAGTGTATGTTCCCACAGGCCGCAAGTCTGCCTATTCAAAGGCCAACTACTGGAAGGCTTTCAAGAACTTCTCTGAAGTTAATTTTGATGCCGAGTTGACTGTCACCATGGGTGCTGCTGATGCCGAGGGTAACCGTTGGGCCAGCTACTGCAGCGAACAAACCATGCGCTTACCAGAAGGCCTGACTGCTTTCTATGCTACGAAATGTGAGGACAATGGCGATGGCACATATAGCCTCATGCTTTCTACCATTTCTTCTGGCAAGACACTGCCTGCCAAGAAGGGTCTTTTGCTTCGTGGCACAGACGAGACTTATACTCTGACAAAGAGCACAAAGACTGCTGCCAAGACCACTGGCAACCTGCTTTCGGGCACCAATGACAAGATGTTGGTGGAGGCCGAGACATACTATCTGCTTGGTATGGATGCTTCGAGCAATGCCGTGATGGAACTCTCTTCTGCTACAACCATCTCTCCCAACACTGCCTATCTGCCAGTTTCAAAGGTGGGCGAGAATGCAGGTGCTACCATCAACTTCCGCTATACTCCTGAAGAGGGCATCGAGCAGATCTTTACCGATGAGGTTGCCAACCAGGAAATCTACAACCTGCAAGGCCAGCGCCTCAACGAGACTCCTGCCTCTGGCATGTATATCATCGGAGGCAAGAAGGTTTGGGTGAAGTAATTATCCTGAATAATCCTTAAAGGCCAGGCCGTCAGAGTGACTGCCTGGCCTTTATAAGCTTTTGATCATTTAATAAATCGCTATCATGAAACAGACTATCTTTACCGCAGCATTATGCGTCCTGACACTCAGCGCATGTACCACGAAGCAGCAGGAGGTGGAGCCCGATGGTGCCTACCTCTTCACCTATTTCAACGATCCTACACATTCGCTGTTCATGGCTATCAGCTACGACGGTTACGAGTTCAAGGCCATCAATGGCAGCGAGCCGATCATCGCTGGCGACAGCATTGCCGAGCAGCACGGCATCCGCGACCCGCACATCTACCGTGGTCCTGACAAGAAGTTCTACATCGTAATGACTGACCTGCACGTCTTCGGCAAGCAGGCAGGATTGCGCGACACCCAGTGGGAACGCGACGACCGCTATGGATGGGGCAACAACCGCGGCATCATCCTGATGAAGTCGGACGACCTGATCCACTGGACACACAACGAAGCACGTATCGACAAACTCTTCCCCGAGAACTTCGGAGAGATAGGTTGCGCATGGGCTCCCGAGACCATCTGGGACCCCGATGAGCAAAAGATGATGGTCTATTTCACCATACGCCAGACGCCCGAGGGTGATGGTGGGCGCACCAAGCTGTTCTACAGCTATGCCGATAAGGACTTCACCACGCTGGTTACCGAACCGAAGCTGCTTTTCGAATATCCCGACCCGCAGATCCAAGTGCTCGACGCCGACATCTGCCCCATGCCCGACGGTCGTTACTTCATGACCTACGTGGCGCAGGAGAATCCTGGCGGCATCAAGTACATGATTTCGGACAAGATCAACCACTACGACGACTACCATGCCGAACAGATCGATGCCGAGGACAGAGGCTGTGAAGCACCGAACTGTTGGAAGCGCATCGGCGAGGACAAGTGGGTAATCATGTACGACATCTACAGCGTAAATCCCCACAACTTCGGCTTCGTCGAGACCTCCGACTTCAAGACGTTCACACCACTGGGACGCTTCAACGAGGGTGTGATGAAAGCCCTGAACTTCGTATCACCAAAGCACGGCAGCATCATCCCCATCAAGCTGAGCGAAGCCAAGCGACTGGAGGAATATTATAGCAAATAAGGGCTCTCAAGTTTCGCATTTAGCGCAACTTTAAAGGAGTTATCAGGAGTTAACGGGAGTTAACAGGCTTTTGGCCTGTGGAGTTAACGGACGAATGTACTAATGGAACCTTTTTCGACAGGCGAAGGTAAAGTCCATTAACTCCCGCTAACTCCCACTAACTCCCGTTTACTCCCTTATTTATTTGGTATCAGCGAGAAGCGGAAAGTGTAGTCCTGATAGGGAATGAGATAGGGCTCCTGTGGAACAGCACCCCAGCTGTTCTCACAGGCGAGACCCATCTGCTTGTAGTCGATGAGGACATTGGTGAGCGGAGAGGGATCGATGTCGGGCGAATGGAGATTACGCTTGGCATCACCTTCATCTAGTGAGGATTGCGAGTAATGGAGTGCGCTGGTTGAAAGGAGCTGACCATCGGGATTATCGGGCACAATCGTGAGTTGGTGGCCTGAAGGAGTAGCCAGTTTCATCCAACGCACATCGCAGTGATTACCATTCTCCTGCGGACGAATGTAGGGATAGAATTCGTCGGTAACAGTGCTCTCGTAGATGCCTACGAACTGCGAATCCTTTCGGTCGCAATAGTTCTCGACAGGACCACGTCCGTAGTAGGTCAACAGTTCGAACTGGGGAGGCATAGGCAGCTCCATTCCGAAACGGAACATCGGCAGGATCTCATCAGCGGCAGGCATCTCCGGACGACGACCACGTGGAGGACGTATAGGATAGCCCTTGCCATGCGTCGTAAACTGCTGTTCGATGGTGATGCGTCCATAGTCGTCGATGACATAAACGAGCTTCAATTCGGCCTTCACACCGGGCATGTCGTAGGCTGCGGTGACAACACGCTGTCCGTCGGCATTCACCTCGTCGGTGAGCGATGTGAGCAAAATCACAGGTGCCTTCCACACGTTGAGATGACGCTGCAAACCTGCACCGAAGTCATTGTCGGTGGGTGCACGCCAGAAGTTTGGAGTAAGACGGGCACCATCGGCAAGATAGCTGACACCATCGACCACATAACGGCAAAGGAATCCCGAGGCGGGATCGAAAGCTATGTCGAGTGAGGGCTTGACAAGGTCGAGGGCCTTTGTACAGCAGGACGAAGAGCTGGACGCGAGTTTGTCGGCACCTGTCAGCACAATCTGCTGACGTGCAATCTCGGTACCGGCCTTGAGCACACCGTCACGTTTGGTGAGGAGGTAGGAGACATTGAGGAAATACTCGCAGCATTCGCTTCTCGGCACATCGAGAGCTAGACGAACATGAGCATCGCCCTGCGGGGCGGCCTTGAGGTCACCGGCGAAGCCCGTCTGCACTATCTCGCCATTGCGAAGCAGTTCCCAACGAAGCATCACATCGCTGAGGTCGCGGAAGAAGTTCTCGTTATGAACCACCAGTTCCATGCCTGTAGCTGGCTGTGCATCGCTGAGACTGGTCCAGATGTTCTGATAATAGTACTGCACCTCATAGGCATGGGGGTTCCATGTGCGGTCGGGGGCGATGAGACCGTTGTCGCAGAAGTTGCCGCTGGTGGCATCGTATTCGTTCCAGTCGCCACCATAGGCCCATATCTGGCGTCCCTTGGCGTTGGTCCATCGGCAAGACTGATCGACGAAGTCCCAAATGAAGCCACCTTGGAACTTGGGGTATTTGCGTATCAGTTCCCAGTATTCGCGGAAGCCGCCCTCGGAATTACCCATGGCGTGGGCATATTCGCATTGGATGAGTGGTTTGTCGAATGGCTCCACCTCGTGCGTGCGCCAATTCTCGCCCGAAGGTTTGGTACAATACTCCTCACACTGACGATAGCCGTAATACATCGGGCAGAAGATGTCGGTCTTGCCAACTTTCTCAGCGCGCTCGTACTGAATGGGACGCGAGGGGTCTTCAGCCTTCACCCAGTCGTAGCATGCCTCGAAGTTGGGACCATAGCCGGCTTCGTTGCCAAGACTCCAGATGATGATGGATGGATGGTTGAAGTTACGCTGCACGTTACGCTGGTTGCGTTCAAGGTGGCCAATGCGGAAGTCGTCACGAATGGCAAGTGTGCGTTCGCCATAACCCATGCCGTGACTTTCGAGGTTGGCTTCGGCACAAACATAGAGTCCATACTGGTCGCAAAGGTCGTACCAATAGTTATCGTCGGGATAGTGGCAAGTGCGCACAGCGTTGATGTTCATTCGCTTCATCTCGAGCAAATCCTGGAGCATACGCTCTCGACTGACGACATATCCTCCATCGGGGTCAAGCTCATGGCGGTCGGCTCCCTTGATGAGGATAGGCTGGCCGTTGACGAGGAGCTGGTTGACTCCAGCCACACGGTCGCTGATTTCGATACTGCGGAAACCCACCTTGAGCGGGATGACTTCGACAACCTTGTTGCCTTGGCGCAGGGTGGCTGTGAGCTGGTAGAGGGAAGGCACCTCGGCACTCCAGGGCTTCACATTGCTTACGGTCATCTTCACGCCGTTCTTGAGCGAAGCAACGGGCTGGGTAGCTTTAGCCACCTCCTTGCCTTCGGCATCGCAAAGGACGAAATCGACCTGACCTGAGCCAATGACTTTGGCGTTGATGTTGAGGACACCATCCTTATAGTCGTTGGTAAGGTTGGCATCGACGCGGATATCGTCGAAGCGATTCGAGAGGCCGCGAGCATAGAGGTAACAGTCGCGATAAAGGCCGCAATAGCGGAAGTAGTCCTGATCCTCGAGATAATGTCCATCGCACATACGTAGTATCTGGACGGCAATAAGATTCTTCTGCCCTACCTTTATATATTTAGTAAGGTCGAACTCGGCTTCGAGCTTGTTGTCCTCGCTGTAGCCTACGAACTTGCCATTCACCCAAAGGTACATGCAGCTACCGGCTGCTCCGAAGTGAGCGATGATCTGTTGGCCACGCCATGCTTCGGGGATGGTGACATTGCGGCGATAGTAGCCGACGTGATTCTCTTTGATGGGCACGAAGGGTGGATTACTCTCGGCACGATGGTCCCAGATGAAACCGCCGCCCACGTAAATGGGATCGCCGAAGCCGTTGAGCTCCCAGCAACCAGGCACGGGAATGGTCTTCCAGTCGGCGATGCTGAAACTGGAGTTGTAGAAGCCGTCGAGCATCTGGTCGGCATCGCGCTGCCAGAAGAAGTCCCAGGTGCCATTGAGCGTCAGATAACGTGCCGATGCCTCTGGGCTACGACGTGCAGCCTCAGGGCTCTCGAAGGCGAAGTGATGAGTGTGCATGGGCATACGATTCACCTGGTTGATGTCGGGCTGTTGCCATGCCTTGGCGTATGCCTTGGGCACGCCAGGGACGGCAGGCACCTCGTCGAGGCTCTGCGGGATCTCCAATGGGTGTTTGAACTCGGGTTTTGTGGGTTGGTCTTGTGCAACGACTGCTGTAGCCATTGACAACGTCATTGATAAAAATAATAGAGTGCTCTTCATAGGGGAAATAACTATTTATGATTTACAATTTACAGTTGGGAATGTGTTCTCGGTTGCAAATATAAGGGTTTTTAGCAAACAATACAAATTACAGACGAACTAGCAGAAAAAGTGTTTTCATTTCATCCATTATTGCCAAGCATAATTGCCAATTTACATTAATTGAGCAATTCAAATCAGTTATATTGATGAAATGTAATATTTTCGGAACAATGGTGATGAATAATCATTATCTTTGTCCCGATTAATTACAAATGAAATAACCGGCAATGTGAAAAGCACAGCACACATACCGTCATTCATTCGCAACAACCAAACAACACTACACATATTCACCACTAAATTTTAATGCTAATGAAACATTTCGTTTCCCTGCTTATCATGTTAAGCATTTCGTTAGCTGCAGCTGTAGCCCAAAGTGTGCAGGGCACGGTTGTAGATACTAACGGTGAGCCTGTCATTGGCGCTTCGGTTGTCGTCTCCGGCACCACCATCGGTACTATCACCGACATCGACGGCAACTTCAGCATCACGGGCGTGGCTCCGTCGGGACACCTCGACGTGTCGTTTGTCGGCTATGTCACCAACAAGGTGGCCTACCGTGCCGGACAAAACCTCCGCATCGTCCTTGAGGAGGACAACAAGATGCTTGAGGAAGTCGTAGCCGTAGGTTACGGTACGCAGAAGAAGGCCAACCTGACTGGTTCGGTGGCCAATGTTGACAACAAGTTGCTCGACAACCGTCCGCTGACCAACCTGTCGTCGGGTCTCGCCGGCCTCCTGCCAGGCGTATCGGTAGTACAGACCTCCGGCCAGCCAGGCTCTGATATCGGTACCATCAACATCCGCGGTATCGGCACTTTCAATGAGTCGGGACCGCTCGTCATCATCGACGGCTTCGAAGGCACGATGAACGACGTGAACCCCAACGATGTGGCCAGCATTTCGGTGCTGAAGGACGCTGCCTCGTCGTCAATCTACGGATCGAAGGCCGCCAACGGCGTCATCCTCATCACCACCAAGCGCGGTGAGAGCGGTAAGGCCAAGGTGACCTATCAGGGTCTCGTGGGCATCACCAACACGACAAACAACCCGACGTTCATGAGCTCGGCCGAGATCGCCGAAACCTGGAACAAGGCACGTCAGTCTGTGGGCCTCGCTCCTCAGTACACCGACGATGAGGTACAGAAGTTCCGCAACGGTTCGGATCCTGACAACTACGCCAATACAGACTGGCAGGATCTGCTCTACAAGACCGGCACACAGACTTCTCACAACATCACCGTTTCGGGCGGCAACGAGAGTGCCAAGTATCTGGCTTCGGTAGGTTACCTCTATCAGAATGGCGTGGTTGACAACTACAACAAGCACCAGACTAGTGCACGCATCAATCTCGACGTGAATCCTACGGAGAAGATTGAGACGAGCTTCTCGATCAACTACATGCGCCAGTCAATCAACGAGCCTCTTCCCTCGTACAACCAGACATCTGGTGACGTCGATGAGTTCGGTTCGACCAACTCGGTTTATCAGATCTTCCGTCAGATCAACGTCATCTCACCAATGATCCCCTACAAGTACAGCGATGGCTCGTACGGCTCGATTTCCGATGGTAACCCTATCGCTTGGGTAGAATCTGGAGCACATGGCAACAACGTCATCAGCAACCTGCATGGCATCGCATCGGCCAAGTACTACATTGTGCCCAGCTTCTCGGTGAAGGCTGCAGTTTCTTACAACCGTCACGAGAAGGAAATCAACCAGCACAACCTCCGCGTGAAGTATCATTCGGGTTCGCAGGGCACAACCTACGTAGCTCTCACCATGGACAACTACGATCGTTCGTCGCTCGACGTAACGCCAGAGTTCAAGAAATCGTTCGGCGACCACAATGTAAATGTACTTGCTGGTTACCATGCCGAGATCTTCAAGTTCCGTCACACCTACGCTTATCGTTCCGGTATGGCTAACGATGTTGTGACCGACCTCAATGCGGGTTCGTCATCGACAGCCAAGGCTGAAGGTTACACCCGCGAACTTGCCATGATGTCATGGTTCGGGCGTGTCGCCTACGACTGGAAGGGTCGCTACCTCCTGGAGTTCAATGCCCGCTACGACGGCTCGTCTCGCTTTGCCAAGGACAACCGTTGGGGCTTCTTCCCCTCGGTATCTGCAGGCTGGCGTATCTCTGACGAAGCCTTCTGGGATGGCATCCGTGGCTTAATCTCGAATGCCAAGATTCGTGGCTCATGGGGCAAACTTGGCAACCAGGACCTCGGTTCCTACTATCCCACCATCTCGACCATGTCGCTGGGCTACGGTAACATCTTCGCCGGCACATACGAGAATGGTGCCAAGACGGTGAATGCCGTGAACAAGAACCTCAAGTGGGAGGCAACCACCACGTGGGGCATCGGTTTGGACGCCAACATCTGGAAATTCGACGTTACCCTCGACTGGTATGAAAAGACCACCACGGGCATTTTGATGCCAGTGAGTGTGCCCAACACCTTCGCGCTGAGCAACTACTATGACAACATCGGTGAGGTACGCAACCGTGGTATCGAGTTCGCTGTGAACTACAACGACACCTTCGGCCCCGTACGTTTCCAATTCGGTGTGAACGGCTGCTACAACATGAACGAAGTCATCAACCTTGGCAAGGCTTATTCAACAGGCGAACCCGTAGAGTATATCGATCTTTCATACGACCAGTACAGCTGCCGCAACGTCGTAGGCATGGCCATAAATCAGTTCTACGGCTATGCAGTAGATGGCTTCCTGAATGAAAGCGAGACCAAACCATTTGCCGAAGGCGGTTGGGCCGACTACGCTGGCTCAAGCATCCGTCGTGCAGGCGATTTGAAGTTCGTCGATCAGAACGGCGACGGCAGGATTGATGGCGAAGACCGTGTTTACCTTGGCTCTCAGGATCCGAAGTTCACCTTCGGTTTCCACTTGAACCTCAACTGGAAGAACTGGGATCTCATCGCCTTCTTCCAAGGTGCTGCCAACGTACACCGCTACATGGCTGATGCCCTCGGTGGCCTCGGCAACAGCGACACCAAGCTGAACACCCTTTGGCGCGACAGCTACATCCTCAAGGGTGAAGGAGCCAAGTATCCTAACCTCGGCATCCCCGGCCAGAACTACTCTGGCAATGGTGGTCAGAACTCGTTCTGGCTCCAGAACGCCAGCTACGTCCGTATGAAGGACCTCCAGGTGGGCTACAGCATCCCACGTAGTGTCCTCGCTAAGGTCGGCATCTCCGCATGCCGTATCTACTATAGTGGACAGAACCTCTTCACCATCTCAGGCATGATCGACGGCTTCGACCCAGAAATGCCATCAGGCCGTGGCAACGGTTATCCTCAGACAGTTGTTAATTCTCTTGGTGTAAACATCACTTTCTAAAACTATTTATCTGATAAGTTATGAAAAAGTATTTATATGGTGTAGCTGCAGCCCTGGTGATGATCTCTGCCGCCAGCTGCTCGGACTTCCTGGAGCGTTCGCCAGAAGATGCTCTTTCGCCTGCCAGCTTCTGGCAGTCAGAGAGTGATGCCTATCTGGCTATGACCGGCTGCTACAACGGTCTCAACTACATTTACCACAGCGCCGACTGGGTGGGCTACAACGCCATCTACATGGACTGCCTGTCAGACGACTACTTCGCCTACTTCTCTTGGGAGGGCCGCCGCGTGCTGACCACCGGCAATCTCACCGCCAACGACACGGGCACAAGCTTCTTCCAGTTCTCGGACATCCGTGCATGCAACGAGTACCTCGAGAACGAAGGCAATGTAAATTGGGACTCTCAGGCCACCGAAGCACAGTATCGGGCCGAAGTTAAGACCATCCGGGCCCTGCTTTACCTCTACCGTTCGGAGTACTATGGTGACTATCCGCTCATCACAAACACCATCGACGATCCAGGTGACTCGTACTTAAGCCGCACACCAGTGGCCGAAGTTCGCAGCTTCATCGTCAAAGAGTTGGAGGAAGCCATCCCTGCCCTACCCGAGCGTTCGGACGTTACACAGGGACGTATTTGCAAGCAGTTTGCACAGGGTCTGTTGATGCGCTACTACCTGTGGCGCAGCGACTGGGCCAATGCAGCCAAATATGCGCGTGAGATTGTCGAAAGAGGTGGCTTGACACTTTCGGCCAACTATGCCGACATGTTCCTTGAGGGCAATCAGTACGATGCTGAGACGATCTTCGACTTCTCGTTCATCGCCAACACGAGCCGCGATGTCTATGGCAACCCATTCGTTGCCAATGGTGGTCTGGGAGGCTGGTCGTCGGTCGTTCCAACCGTCGATCTGATGGATGAGTTCGAGTGCATCGACGGCAAGCCCATCACCGAGTCTCCACTCTACGATCCGAGCCGTCCGTTCCTCAACCGCGACCCACGTCTGCGTGCATCAATCGTCTATCCCGGACAGCCTTATCCCGGCTATGGCGACGGCACCACCAAGGGTGGCTACCGCTCAGTCTATAACTCGATGCCAAGAAGCATCGACGGCAACAACAACGCGGACTTCTGGAACAATGCCGCCAATGCATCGAAGTCGGGCCTGCAGTTGGGCAAGTACTTCCAGGCTTCCAACGTAGCTGGTGGCGACCTGAGCCACCTGACGCTCCACTTCAAGGCCATGCGCCTTGCCGAAGCTATCCTGACTCTTGCCGAGTGTGACATCGAACAGAATAACCTGCAGGAGGCTGCTGCTCTGATCAACCAGATTCGTCAGCGTGCCGGCATGCCTGACATCACCGTGAGCGATCAGGCAACGATGCGTGCTCAGGTACGCCGCGAACGCCGCGTCGAGCTTAATGGCGAAGGTCTGCGTCGCTTCGACCTCGTACGTTGGAAGAGCGCCAATGGCCAGCCATACATCGTGGAGAAGTTCAACAACTTCAGTATCGAGCACATCGATGGTGACCTGGTTGACGAAGTAGATGCCAACGGCGACTACATTGCAGTAGTGACAGGACGTTCGGCTGATGCCTTCAGCTCGGAGAACTACAAGTCATACAAGCCCTATCAGATACTCTTCCCGATTGGACAAGGCACTTTGGATATCAATCCGAACCTGCAGCAGAATCCGGGGTATTAAGGGTTGAAAGGTTCGAATGGTTTGAATGGTTCGAATGGTTTGAAACTGTTGTTTGCATTCTTAAGCCATCTTCACCTTTCTTTACAGCCTTACTCTAAAACTAATAAATTGGTCTCGCCCAACCCATACGCAGGCGTTGGGCGAGATTTTTCGAATAACAAGATGAACAAGCGACTTGCTTACATATTTGCTACCCTGATACTCGTTCTGCTGGTACTGCACCTGCAGCACGTACAGCGTTATTTGTTCTTCTTCCGCGAACAGATGATGATGTTCCTCTACGACCCGTCCATCATCGCTGACCGCTATCTGGGTGTGGCTGGCCCTGCCCAACTGTTGAGCCACTTGATGGTACAGTTCTTCAAGCTACCATACATGGGGGCCATTGTCACTGGCGGCCTATGCACGCTCTCGGCGCTACTGCTATGGAAGAGCCTATGGCGTATCACGCAGTCGCTACTCTTGCTGCCGCTTGCCATTTTGCCTACAATCTTCATTTGCGACGGTCTCTTCGATGTCTATTACGACTACGTGGGACTAGTTGCCTTTTTCCTTTTTACTCTTTTCCTCTTCATTGACCAATGGTTCGCCCCCCGCCTAAGTGACTGGTGGCGAATGGCGGCCACTACCCTGTTGGCCCTTTTGCTCTTCTGGATGGCTGGTGCCGTGGCAATGCTCTTTGCCGTCTGTACACTGGTCATCGAGCTAGTTGCTGCTCCACGCAAGAGCTGGCAGCTCCTGCTACCCATTCTTGCTGTAGCCATCGTGGGAGCCATCTGTGTCAAGACAAGTCTGCTTGCAGACTACCGATATGCCTTTCAGAATGGTGCTTATTACGAACCTATCCTAAAGCCCACCAATTTCTACCACACCCCTTGGATCCTGACAGCCGTGCTGCCCCTGTTGGCACCGCTTGCCCACTTCGTTTCGGACAAGTTGCGGCCTCTGTGGCTCACCGTCTGCAGCCTGGCGCTGCTTGTGCTGGTAGGACTTTTTGCCGTCCATTCAGCCAATCGCAACGGACAAAAGATGTATCCGATGATTGCGATGGACCACTTTATCGTCACCCACAACTGGCAGGGACTGCTCGACAGCCCTTACACCAAGTCTGGTAACTTCCTCCTGATGAACCGCCTCAACCTTGCCCTTTCGCATGAGGGCAAGCTACTCGATAACTTCTTCGACTATCCGCAAGTAGGTCCCTACAGCATCCTCACCGAGCTCAAGCAGCTATCGCTCGACGTGGAGATCACAACCACTCTCAGCGAAATCTTCTACCAGATGGACAACATCGCCTCAGCGATGGAGAAAGCTTTCAACACCGTTGAAGGTCTGCGCTATGGTTCGCCCTCGAACATGCAGATGCTGGTGCGCACCAACATCATCTTCGGTGCCTATCCTTTGGCCGAGAAATATATCCGTCTGCTTGAAAAGACTCTCTTCTACAAAGATTGGGCTAGCGACCAACGACGCTACCTCTACAATGAAGAGCTCATCAACAGCGACCCCGAATATGGAGCCAAGCGCAAAAGTCTACCCCCCGACTGCGAGGAGTTCACTCAGTCGCGCGGCGCTTACGCCGACCTGCTCCTTACCATTCGAACCAATCCCAAGGCCACAGCAGCCCGCGACTATGCCATCGGCTATCTCCTCTTGGCCAACGACACACCGCACATCAATTCCTTTGCCGATGAGTTCTATGGCACTGAACTGATGCCCGAGACTCCACAGCGTCTGCAGGAAGCCATCGTCGCTGCCAATGAGAAGGACCTCGACTACTGCCGTTCACGTGGCGTATCGGAGCAGACCATTCATCAATATCAGCAACTTAAGCAGACGGTGGTCGATGCTCGCCGCAACAACCAGGAAATAGGTGGCCTGTTACGCCCGCAGTATGGCAACACCTACTGGTATTACCTCCTTGTCACTTCCCCACAGATCGCCAAGCTCATCGAGCAAAGCAAGAAGCAACCCGAAGCCTCGATGTCTGCACATTAATCTAGAATCTCCAGATTATCTAGAAAGTCTAGAATATCTAGAGCATCTAGAAAACCTAACAGTCAAAAAAGATAATGAAAAGGACCCTATATATATTAATAATGTATACGCTGTTCACCGCGTGCAACAGCGACATCAGTATCGACCGGCAACTCGATGCCGAGGCCGACATCTTCCCCGACTACAAGGAAATCACTATTCCCTGCAACATAGCACCAATGTGTTTTCAGCTCAATGATGCGAAGGGTATAGATACTCGTCTCATCATCGAGGGCGGCAATGAGAAGATTCAAGTGAAGGGCGAGGATGGTGATTTCGACATCCCTATTGACAAATGGCATAAACTCCTTGCTGCAAACCGCGACGCAGATTTACAGTTCATCGTTTGCCGCCTTGAGGATGGCAAGTGGGCAGCCTATCGTCCATTCACGATGCACGTCGCTTCGGATAGCATCGACTCCTATCTCGCCTATCGCCTCATTCCACCAGGCTACGGACTGTGGAATGCGATGGGCATCTACCAGCGTTGCCTGGAGTCGTTCGAAGAGACACCCATCATGGAGAACCGACAGACGGAATACAACTGCATGAACTGTCACACTTTCCAAAGCCAGAACCCGAAGAAGATGTGCTTCCACCTTCGTGGTAATCATGGAGGCTCGGTGCTCGTGAGAAGTGGGCGCGTGGAGAAGCTCAACCCTGAGTTTCCCGACACAATCAAGGGCATTGCCTATCCAGCCTGGCATCCATACGCCGATTACATAGCCTTCTCGTCCAACCGCGTAGCACAATCATTCTTTGTGCATCATCGTCAGCGCATCGAGGTCTTCGACACACGTTCTGATGCCGTTGTGCTCGACATTGCTCGCAACCGTGTCATCACTGCGCCCGAATTGTCATCGACACGCGATTGGGAGACATGGCCAGCCTTTTCGGCTGATGGCAAGACACTTTACTACTCCACCGCTCCCATCGTTGAGCCCATGCCGCAGGAATACAAGAAAGTACACTTCAGCGTTTGTACTATCGGGTTCGACCCCGAATCGGGCACTTTTGGCCAACAGGTTGATACGTTGTTCAATGCCGGCGACAGCCTCAGCTTCAACTATCCTCGCGAATCGCCCGATGGACGCTGGCTCGTCTATAACCGTCAGGAGTGCGGCTACTTCCCTATCAACCACAAGGAGTCGGACCTCTGGCTGCGTGACCAAAAGACGGGTGAAACCCGACCACTGGAGGCTGCCAACTCGAACGACTGTGAGAGCTATCATACCTGGAGCCACAACAGCCACTGGCTCGGCTTCAGCAGTCGTCGTATCGATGGACTTTACGTCTGCCCTTATTTCACCCATATCGACGACAATGGACAAGCCACAAAGGCCTTCATCATGCCACAGCGTCATCCGCGCACATTCTACGACAATCAGCTAAACTCCTACAATATCCCCGAGTTCATCACCGATGCCGTTGAGGTGAGCCAGCACACCATCGCCGAAACCGTTTGGTAGGATGAATAGTTGCAATAGTTCTCATAGTAACTATAGTAACTATAATGACTATAGTGACTATTGCTTCTATTTCAGCTATTGCTTCTATTTCGGCTATAAAAATAATTTATAATCCACTATCTTCATGAAAACTCAATTTCTTGTTCTGTCTTTTTCCCTGCTCTCCGCCTCAATTCTAGCCGAGGGGCCAGGTAATGCATGGCAGGACCCGCAGGTCAATGCCATCAACCGGCTGCCGATGCATACCAACTTCACACCCCTTGAGCAGGAGAATCTCTCGCTGCATGGGTTGTGGCGCTTCAACTATGTCCATACTCCCAGTGAAGCTCCAAGTGACTTCTTCCAAGTCGGTTTCGACGACAGTGCATGGGGCGAAATGCCCGTACCTGGACTATGGGAGCTCAATGGTTACGGAGATCCATTGTATCTGAATTTCGGCTATGCATGGCGCGGACACTACACCAACAATCCTCCCATTCCTCCCACCGAAGAGAACCGTGTGGGAAGCTATCGTCGAGAGTTCTTCATTCCCGCTTCATGGAAGGGACAGCAGATCATCGCGCATTTCGGCTCGGTGACCTCCAATATTGCCCTTTATGTCAATGGACGTTTCGTAGGTTATAGCGAAGACAGCAAATTGGCTTGTGAGTTCGACCTGACACGCTTCGTGAAACCTGGACAAAAGAATCTCATCGCCTTCCAAGTGATGCGCTGGTGCGATGGTTCCTATTTCGAGGACCAGGACTTCTTCCGCTTCACGGGCTTGGCTCGCGACAGCTATCTCTATACCCGGCCCATCAAACATATCGAAGATATACGTCTGACCACCGGGCTCGAAAACGATTATCAGGATGGAACGCTCGACATCAACTTGAAGTTGAGCCACAATCTCAAAGCGACAGTCGTCCTCTCCGATGCCGAAGATGGCGAAGTGGGCAGGGTTACAATGAAGGGCAAGACCTCGACAGCAAGAATCTCTGTTCCACAGGTCAACGCTTGGAGCAGCGACAATCCTTATCTCTACCATTTGCAAGTTATCCTGCATGACGAGAGAGGCAATGACATACAGACGGTGAACATCCACACCGGATTCCGCAGCGTTGAACTACGTGATGCCCAGCTTTTGGTCAACGGCAAACCCATCCTCATCAAGGGCGTGAATCGTCACGAGATGGATCCCAACGGAGGCTACATCATCAGTCGTGAGCGCATGCTGCAGGACGTCCAGGAGATGAAGAAGATGAACATCAACGCCGTGCGCACCTGCCATTATCCCGACGATCCCTATTGGTACGAGTTGTGCGACAAGTACGGCATCTACCTTTGCGCCGAAGCCAATATCGAAAGCCACGGCATGGGTTATGGTGAAGCATCGCTTGCCAAGCACGAGGAGTACAGGAAGGTACACTTCGAACGCAATGAACGTCATGTGCAAAGTTGCTTCAATCATCCATCCATCATCATCTGGAGCATGGGCAACGAAGCAGGAAATGGCGTGAACTTTATGGCCGTCTATGAATGGCTGAAGAAGGAGGATCCCTCTCGACTTGTGCAGTATGAACGCTCGATTCTCGAGTACGACACCGACATCTTCTGCCCCCAATACAACGACCCCGACAATGTGAAACGTTACCTCGACCGCAACGATCATCGCCCCATCATCCAGTCGGAGTATGCACATGCGATGGGCAATTCGATGGGCGGTTTCAAGGAATATTGGGACCAGATACGCGAAGAACCACGTGCACAAGGCGGATTCATCTGGGACTGGGTGGATCAGAGTGTCAACCACCAACTGAACGGACGCACCGTCCGCGTCTATGGAGGCGATTGCAACGACTACGACCCCACTGACGCCAATTTCTGTGACAACGGCATCGTGGCACCCGACCGCACCTGGCATCCTTCAGCCTACGAGGTGCAGCACTACTACCAGGACATTTGGACAAGTCTATCAAAAGGTATCGGCAAGAATCTGTATATCACGGTGTACAACGAGCACTTCTTCAAGGACCTTTCGAACTATTACCTAAGATGGACCCTTCTCTGCAACGGTAATCCCGTGAAGGGTGGCGTTATTGATAATCTTGACATCGATGCCCTCAAGGAGCGCACCTACACGCTTCCTTGCAAGATTGATGAACTAGACCCTGAAAGCGAACAACTGCTCAACGTGGAATACTTCGAGAAGGTTCCCTCGCCCCTGCTTCCAGCAGGATGGTGTGTGGCCAGACAACAACTGGTGTTGAAGGACTATAAGCCTCAGAAACTTGCGTTCGACGAGGTGAAGTATGGCGCAACTCCTGTTTTGACCGAAAACGATAGTAAACTGCTCGTCACAGGTGACGACTTCAAACTCGAAATAGACAAGCAGTCCGGCTACATCACCCGCTACTTTGCCAACGGTAGCGAATTGATGGCGAAAGGGTCAGCGCTGACTCCCAATTTCTGGCGCGCTCCTGTAGATAATGACTACGGTGCACATACGCACGTCCGTTACAGAGCTTGGCTCGATCCACAAATATCGTTAACGTCAATAAAGCATGAAATGGAAGGCGAGAACATCGTCATCCGTGCGACATACGAGATGAAGGCAGTGGAAGGACAGCTTGCGCTGACTTACACCATCGCCAAGACGGGACAAGTGATGGTAAATGAGCAGATGAAGATAAGCCCATCCGAGAAGAACAAGTACATGTATCGCTTCGGCATGAAGATGCAGATGCCGCAAAAGATGCAACTGGTAAGCTATTATGGACGTGGTCCCGTCGAGAACTACATCGACCGCAAGGGTTGTGCCTTTGTGGGACGCTACAAGCAGAGCGTCGATGAACTGGCCGTGATGGATTACATACGACCACAAGAGATGGGTACTCACACCGACCTGCGTCAATGGACTGTATATGACGGATCAGCCTCAGGCATCGTCTTCACGAGCGAGGAGCTTTTCAGTGCAAGCGCACTCAATTATAGCATCGAGAAACTGGATGGCGGCGAGCCAAAGAGCCAAGGGCACACCGAACTTTTGGAGAAAGACCCATTCATCACCGTCTGCATCGACAAAGTGCAGTGTGGTGTAGGTGGTATCGATTCATGGTATTCTCTACCTCTCCCGCCCTATCGCGTCGAAGTAGGCGACAAGGAGTTCACCTTCATGATGAGCCCTTTATAATAACTGGAACCTGAATCCCAACGAGAGGCCCATGAGGTCCCAGAACTTCACACTGTGGTCCTGAACCTTGGCGCGGATATATAGGTCACAAGTGCCCAATTCGTAGAAGAAAGAAACGCTCTTGACAAAGTAAAGATGATTCTTTGGGACAATCTTTGTGACACCCTGTCCCACGAAAAGATTCAAGCGAAACTTGGTAGATAGAAACTCATAGTAGTCGTTTGGATAACGGCCTGGCTGTTCGTTCCAGAACTCCGTTCCAAACACTGCGTTGAGGTACAGTCCTGTGCGCAAGGGCTCAATCTGCATACCTTTACCCACATAGATACTCCAAGGAATGTAGTTCTCCTTGATTGTAATGGTCGCTTTGGCTCGAGTGCTCTTATACTTGGGGATAAAGCCGACAAGTTGGTGGGTCTCCCATTGATTTCGCTTACCATAGCTCCATCCTACACCGAAGGAAAGGAAGCCCATATTGCCGGCATTCTGAACGACGAACTGTGTAGGTATCATGCTCTCCCAACGCTTACGATAGCGGTGCACACGCTTGTCGTAAGCTTTCATCGGGACATCCGACGTATAAACGCCCTCTTCATCATCGGGCATGAAATAGATCGAATCTTTGCTGTTCTGGACATCCTGAGGCTGGACGTTCTGAGCAACCAAACATTCGGACAGTGGGGTCAAAACAAAAAACAGGGCCAAACTAATAGTCAATTCTCTCCACTTCATAGCCGTCAGGTGTAATGGTGAATATCTTATAGTTGCGGTGCTGGGCGCAGTCGATGCTGTGGTACATAGGTCCATCTTCGTAAATCCTATGAGTGATATCGACGTGGTCATGCCCATAAATGCAGCACATCAATCCGGGGAACAGCAACGTGTAATAGTTGAATACACGGGAGACGTTGTTGTTGAACTCGTCGCTATAAGGAGCAGCGTGCATAACGATGATGGTTCGGTCGAAGGCGGCTGAGTCGGCTATGACCTGTTGTTCCATATAATCGAAGTCTGGGACGGGAGCCACGCGGTCATACTCCATCGCATTGGTGTCGAGACATAGAAACTTGATGCGGCTGACGATAAAACTGAAGTTTCTGGGGCCGAACATCCATTCGTAGGTCTGATCGCCCGTACCTAAAAAATCATGATTGCCAAGCAACACAACGTATGGCACTTTTAACTCGCGAAGAATATTTCGGAACATTCTAAACTCGTTGGTTGTTCCCGTATCGGTCATATCACCGCAGTGAACCACGAAATCGATGTTTGAACGACCATTGATATCGGCTATCTCATCTTTGGTTTGGGTGTACCATTGATGCGTATCGCTGATAAAGGCGATACGCAGTGTATCTCGGGTGTCGAATAACTGGCGAATACGAGCAATCTGAATTGCATTGATATCGTGCTCTCCGTGTAGGTTCATATCGTAGGGATGCACGTCAAAAACACTTTGACATGCCGACAATAAGAACCCTGCAAGAAGAGCGAAATTGAAATAAAAGAATTGCTTGAAAAGTCTCATCATTTTGTAATAATTCGCTAAAAACTGCGCAAAGATGTCATTATTTTTGCAATTTTCCAAAATTTATCTCTTTTTTCTTCAATTAAATTGGATTTTTTGAAGAAAAACAATACCTTTGCAAAACTCAGACAGAACATAAGATTAACATTTTTATATATGAATCGCAAATTATTTATGGCACTCGGCATCACGATGCTGTGCCTTACTGCTTGCAACAAGCAAAAAGAAACCGACAACATCCTGTTATGGCTCGGCAGTTACTGCAATCAGGACGAGGAAGGAATCCGCGTCTATCGTTTCAACCAACACACTGGTGACTACACCTATCTTACCGGATTCTCTGGTCTGGCCAATCCTTCTTTCGTTTGGGTGGCTCGCGATGGCCGTCACTTCTATGCCGTCGGCGAAGAAGATGATCCGGAGAGCAGTTCGGCCAATGCTTTCATTCTGAATCCCGACAAACCTGCAATCCAAAGACTCAGCAGCCAGAGCAATCATGCGGGTGCCGCCTGCAACATTATCCTAAGCCCAGATGAACGCACACTTTTTACCTCAAGCTACGGAAGTGGATGCGTCACCGAGTTTCCCATCTACGAAGATGGCTCGTTGGGCAAAGATTTCGTCTTGAAGTTCACGGGTCACAGCGTTAACCCGGAGCGCCAGGACCATCCCTACATCCATGCTGTCAACTTCACACCTGATGGCAAATATCTTTTGGCCAACGACCTTGGCATGGACCAGATCCACGTCTTCAAGATGCGCGACAGGGCAGCCACCGACTCACTGCCCATCCTCAGCGAAGGGGATCAGCCGATGACACCCGTCGGCGAAACCTACAACGTCGCAGTTGACCCGGGAGCAGGTCCGCGTCACCTTGCCTGGTCACCCAATCACAAGAACGCGTATCTCTTGAGCGAACTCTCAGGACAGCTCTTCGTACTGAAGTATGAAAATGAGCAACTGAGCGTGATTCAGACCCTCCAGGCCGACACTCTCAATGCCGGGGGCAGTGCCGACGTGCATGTATCACCCGACGGCAAGTTCGTCTATGCCTCTCACCGACTCGAAGGCGACGGCATCACGATATGGAAGGTCAATACTGAGGATGGCACCTTGTCCAAAGTTGGATTCCAACCTACAGGCATCCATCCCCGCAACTTCGGCATCACTCCCAATGGAGAATTGCTACTCTGCGCCTGTCGAGATAGCAACAAAGTGAAGATCTTTCGTCGCAACAAGGAGACCGGTCTATTGACCGATACAGGACGTGCCATAGAAATGTCCAGACCTACTTGCGTACAGTTCTATTAGCCATCTATGATGACCTATATTTTATATTAAATAGGAATTTTTAAGAATTGAATTGTTAAAAACGCCCGAAAAATATGTTCTTCGACATGTTTTGGGGCGTTTCTCTTGGTTATGTAAAAAAAAAGCAATAAATTTGCGGTCGATTTTAGACTTATACATATTATAATTCTAACACATACTACGAGTAGGTCAATGTGTAACTACACACTACACAAATAACATACTACTAATTATTATCAACACAAACTAAATCATTTCTATGTCAATCGTTCAAAGCATTCCTATGAGAGCGACAATGGCTTGTGCTGTTGCCCTCTTTAGCTGCTCGTTGGCTTTTGCCCAGACCCAGCAGGTCAAAGGTACCGTGCTGGATAATTTAGGCGAGCCTTTGGCAGGTGTGAACATTGTTGAGAAAGGCACCACCAATGGCACACTGACAGACATTGATGGAGACTACTCCCTCAATGTGGCAAAAGGTCAGACTCTTGTCTTCTCATTCATTGGTTACCGCACCATTGAGGCCGTTGTTTCTGGCACCACTCTCAACATTACAATGGAAGAGGATTCCGAGCTCCTCGAAGACGTAGTAGTTATCGGCTACGGTTCGATGCAGCGCAAGGACCTGACTTCGTCCATCACCACAGTGAAGGCCAAAGACCTTAACACCGGCGTATTCTCCGACGCAGCCTCGATGCTGCAGGGTAAGGTTCCCGGCCTCGTTGTTACCACTACAGGTGACCCCAACGGTTCTCCAAGCATGACCCTCCGTGGTGCATCTTCTCTCCGTTCAGGCGCCATGTCTCCTTACTATGTAATCGACGGTATCCCCGGTGTCGATATTTCGATGGTTGCTCCTGACGACATCGAGAGCATCGACGTGCTCCGCGACGCTACCGCTACTGCCATCTATGGTTCGAAGGCTGCCAACGGTGTGATTATTGTTACCACCAAGAAGGGCAAGAAGGACCAGGAGCGCGTAAACGTTACCTACTCAGGCTATGTTGCCTTCGACCAGGCACTGAAGACCCTCGATATGGCCTCTGCTTCTGACATCCGCGACTACGTGAGCCGCAAGAAAGCTGCCGACTCCGAATATAACTACAAGTACGATGGAGGTGGAGATACCGACTGGCAGAGCGAGGTGCTTCGCACCGCAATGAGCCACAACCACAACATCGCAATCAACGGTGGTTCGGCAAAGACCACTTACATGGCTTCAATGAACCTTGCCAAGCGCGAAGGTGTGGTCATCGGTTCGAAGAACGACCGTGCCAACGTCCGCACCCTGCTCTCCACCAAGGTCCTCAAGGACAGGTTGGAGCTCTCGACCGGCGTGAATGGCATGTTCGGCAAGAACGTAGGCGTTCCGATGGGCGATGAAGGTGCTTCGGTACTCGATGCCATGAACTACTTCAACCCCACCCTACCCATCAAGACGGCCGATGGCAACTGGTCAAAGGGAGATGGTTCGAACAACTACAACCCGTTGTCACTCATCAATGAGGATAAGTCCCAGACCGAGTGGAAGCGTTTGCAATTCATCGGCAAGGCTACGCTCACCATTATGGAGGGCCTGACCTGGAATGCCAACTATTCGTTCAGCGCTTTCCAACGCACCTATAGTTCCTACGATTCTCACAATACCCAAATTACTGATAAGAATGCTCTTGTTAGCCCTGAATTCAATGGTGTCGCTGCCCGCAACACTTATTTCGGCAAGGGCCAGACTTTCGAGACCTACGGCAACTACGATGCCACCTTTGGCGTTCACAAGGTTGGCTTGATGGTAGGTTATACTTGGGAGGAGAACATCGACAATGACGGCTTCGGCGTACGTGTCAACAGCTTCTATGATGACAACATCGGCTGGAACAACATCACCTACGCAGGTGAAATGAGAAACGAACTCAAATGGCTTGAGAGTGGCAACGTACAGACTATACGCAACATCTCGTTCTACGGTCGTGCCAGCTATTCGTTCAACAGCAGGTATATGCTTCAGGCCACCATTCGTCGTGATGGTTCGTCGGTATTCGGCAAAGACCATCAGTGGGGTACCTTCCCATCGGTATCTGTAGCCTGGAACCTCACCGAGGAAGCCTTCATGAAGAACCAGTCGCTCTTCGATAACCTGAAGCTCCGTATGGGTTATGGTATCTCTGGTAACGCCATGGGCTTCGATGCTTACACTGCCTACTACACCTATGGATCGAGCGGCAATCGTGACAACAAATATGTAACTCTTGAGATGACCAAGCTTGACAACCCTGATCTCAAATGGGAGTCAACCAGTATGTTCAATGTCGGCCTCGACTATGGTCTGCTCAAGGGCCGTCTGTCGGGCAGCATCGAATACTATATCAAGAAGACCACCGACTTGATCTGGAACTATCCTGTATCTTCTTATGTGTCACCAAAATCCGAAATCGATGCCAACGTAGGCGAGATCACCAATACTGGTATCGAGTTCTCACTCTCGGCTATCCCCGTGCAGACCAAGAACTTCACTTGGAATACCACCCTCAACCTTTCGCACAACAGCAACACGGTTGACAAGCTCTCGAACGAATATTACAAGACCTCGACCTTCTCTCAGGGCGAACCAATGGTAGCAGGTGTGTCAGCTGAAGGCTATACTCAGCGTGTCATGGAAGGCGAGCCACTCGGCACCTTCTACACCTATGAGTGGGCTGGTGTTGATAGTGAAGGTATTTCGGTTTACTATACCCGCGATGCGAACGGCAACCGCGATGGCGGAACTACCCGTGATCCTGGCTTCAAGGACCGCACCATCACCGGCTGTGCACAGCCCAAGCTGACCGTTGGTTGGAACAACACCTTCAACTACAAGAACTGGAATGCCACGATGTTCCTCACCGGCGTTTTCGGCAACGATGTTTACAACGGCCTCCGTGCTCACTATACCGCTCCTGACTTCTTCGCCGGTGGCAAGAACGTCCTCAAGGAGTTCATCTATGAGCGTGACCTCAAGGATACCGGTTCGAACATTCCTTCAGACAAGTTCATCGAGGATGGCAGCTACATCCGTCTGCAGAGCCTCTCTGTTGGCTACACCTTCAAGAACTTCAACGGTTGGCTCCAGAACGTACAGCTCTATGCAACCATGAACAACGTATTCACCATCACCGACTACAAGGGCCTCGATCCTGAGGTTAACCTTGGTGGCATCGATCCTGGTGTTGACTATCGCTGGAAGGTTTATCCTCATACCCGCACTACTATGATTGGTGTTAAGATTAACTTCTAAATTGTCTCCGCGTATATGAAAACAAATAAATTGATTCTTTCTGCTGGCGTTCTTGCTCTTGCACTTGCCAGCTGCACGGATTTGGATGTTGATATCGTGTCACAGTACACTTACAAGCCTGCTACCGAGGAAGCTGTAGCAGGTGAAATGGCCAACATCTATTATAAGTTCCGTGGACCTTTGGGTCGCCGCTACATGGAGGCTATGACCCTGACCAGCGACGAATACACCTCTCTGGCTTATAGTGGCAACTGGGTCGATGGTTATGCATACGCCCATCCCTCTTATCACAACCAGAGGGCTGAGGATGCTACTGTCGATTGGATGAACGAACTCGGCAAGGCCAACGTACTTGCTTCTGAGGTTGTCAACTCCGAATATCCCGATTGGGCTAAATATGGTGCTCGCGCCATGCGTGCCTTCTTCACCTTCATCATCATGGAGAACTGGGGCGATGCTCCATTGGCTGACATGGATTATTGCCGTGAGATGGGATTCGACACCAACGACCGCGTAGCCCGTGCCGAGGTTGCCAAGTGGATCGAAAGCGAGCTGCTCGCCGTTAAGGACCAGCTGCCTACCGAGACCAATGGAAGCAACTATGGCAAGCCCAGCAAGTACATGGCTCTGGCTCTGCTGGCCAAGCTCTACATCAACTGGCCTGTCTATACCGCTGAGGGTGGTGTGCAAAACTACGAGGCTTCTGCTTACAACAATCCGAAACTTTCTGACTGCATCAAGGTTTGCGACGAGATCATCAGCTCAAACAAGTTCGACCTCGGACCCGATCCCTATCGTTTCAAGTTCAACTGGGACAACACCGAGCGCGTAGAGGCTGGCACCATCAAGGACTTTATTTATGCAGCTCCATACGACACCCAGGAAGCTCAGGGCATGCAGTGGGGACGTTCACATGTCTATAAGGATGTGAAGAAGATGACGGTAAGCTACTTCGGCGAGTTCCTCAACAACTCGGGCGGTGCCTATATGACCATCACCCCAGAGTGTGTTGATCGCTTCAATCTGCCTGGTGACCAGCGCAACTGGATGATTGCAGGCCTTTGCGATGCGAATGGAGACTTCACTTCAGAAGCCAACGGCAATCTTGGCCAGGTTTACATCTACGATCCTGTTACCCTGCTCCCCACCACAGAGAAGGCACTTGATCGTGACGGCAATCCTCTTGTATTCACAAAGAACATCACTGTCACCGGCGACCTTGGTGCAGTTGACGTAGGCGACGACCTCACCGGTTGGTCACAGGGCTACCGCTCTATGAAGTGGTTCCTCTGCAACAATGACTATTCGAACGGACGTAACCAATCGAACGACGTACCTATCTTCCGTTATGCTGACGTCCTGCTCACCAAGGCTGAAGCACTCGTGCGCGGCGGTCAGAGCGGTGCCAAGGATCTCTTCAACAAGATTCGCAGCTATGCAGGTGCTCCTACCATCTCGGGCGAGCCTTCACTCGATGACATCTACATGGAGCGTGGTCGTGAGTTCTTCGACGAGCTATGGCGTCGCAACGACATGATTCGTTATGGTCACTATGAGGATGAGTTCTTCCCCCACTACAAGAACAATCCTAACGCCAACTTCGACAAGACTCATCGTATCTTCCCCATCTCTAAGAACGACCTTGACCTGAACGAGGGTTGGAGCCAGAATGCTGGCTATTAATCAAGACTACTGAACATTCCTTTTTATAGGGCGTCTCCGGCCTCTGCTGGAGGCGCCTTATCATTACAACTATGAAGCACAATCTACTATTCTTTCTATGCACAGGCATCCTGCTGACAGCCTGCTCAGCCAATACCAAAGATACAACCAAAACCAGCGAACCCGAGAATGACCCTCGCACACAGCATCCCATCGAAGTCGTGGTGCATCGTGGTGCCAATGACCTGGCTCCCGAGAACACCTTGCCTTCGGCCGACTCCGCTCTGGCTCATGGTGCCACATGGATTGAAGTGGATGTCAGGGTATCGAAGGATGGCGTGATGTATAATCTGCATGACGAAACGCTGGACCGTACGACCAATGGCAAGGGAATAATCGGTGAACGCACTTCGGTATACATCGACAAGCTTGATGCAGGCAGCTGGTATGACGAAAAGCGCTTCAAAGGGCTGCATGTGCCCACCATCGAAGCGATGCTCGAAGGACTGAAAGGCCGCGCCAACGTCTTTTTCGATGTCAAGGACTGCAACCTGCAGGAACTGGCCGACCTCGTACGACGCACGGGATTTGCCGACCGTTCGTTCTTCTGGTTCGGAAGCGAGAAGATGCTGCGTGAATTTGTGCAAATCGCACCGGAAATGAAAATCAAGGTCAATGCAGCCGATATCGAACGCATCGAGTATTGGAAGACCATTTGCACCCCTTCTATTGTCGAAATTCATGCCGACAAGATTACACCCGACTTCCTTGATTATTGCCACAGGAACGACATCAAGGTGATGGTAGGTGCACAAGGTGAAAGCCTCGAAGACTATCGCACTGCCATCGAAACGGGTGCCGACATGATCAACCTCGACAAACCCGAACTTTTCGAAAAGCTTCAGAAGGGCATATCGCTTAAATTCCCTTAGTATCCCTTAAAAAAATCCCTTACATTTATTTGGCCATTTCATAAAAAATCCGTATCTTTGCCCCCGAAACTAAAACCGAAAACTTATGAAACACACCATCCGCATCATCGTCCTCTTATTGTTCACCACATTCTTGTCAACTCCGCTACTGTTGGCTGCCAACCCTGTGCAATCCTTGCTCGAAAGAATTGACAAAGGAGCGTCGAAGAAATTCGTCATCCAGAAGCAGAAGTCCGAGGTCGATTTCTTCGAGCTTGACCAGCAGGGAAGCAAGGTCGTGGTGCGTGGCAATACTTGGGTCAACATTGCTTCGGGTATCAACTGGTACTTGAAGTACTACTGTGGCATCCAGCTTTCCTGGAACCAGATGCATGCCGCCCTGCCCGCCACTCTGCCCAAGGTGAGCAAGAAGGAACGCCATGAGACCGACCTCACCCTTCGTTATGACTTCAATTACTGCACCTTCTCCTATTCCATGCCTTTCTGGGATTGGGATCGCTGGCAGGAGGAGATCGACTGGATGGCCTTGCATGGCATCAACATGCCTCTTGCCGCCGTTGGTGTGGAATGTGTTTGGCGTAACATCATGCTGCAGATGGGCTATTCGCAGAAGGATGTCGATGATTTCATACCAGGTCCATGTTTCCTCGCATGGTGGGAGATGAACAACCTCGAAGGTTGGGGCGGCCCCAATCCCGAATCATGGTATGTAGCTCAGGAAGCCTTGCAGAAGAAGATCATCGCCCGCATGAAGGAACTCGACATCCATCCTGTGCTGCCAGGTTACAGTGGCATGGTGCCCAGCAAGTTCATGCAGGAACAAGCTGCAGTAACTACCGATGAGAAGGACAATGGCGAATCGTCCATCTCGAACGTACAGCTTTGGAATGGTTTCACCCGTCCAGGCATCCTCATGCCGACAGACCCTCGCTTCCAGCAGTTCTCCGATATGTTCTATGCCGAGAGCGTTCGCCTCTTCGGCAAGGCTGACTACTATTCGATGGATCCTTTCCACGAGGCAGCCAACCTGCCTGCCGACCTTGACCTCAAGGCATGCTTCCGTGCGGTAAATGCTGCGATGAAGAAAGCCAATCCCAATGCCAAATGGGTTTGCCAAGGTTGGTCGGAGAATCCTCGTCCAGAGATGCTCGAAGCCATTACGCCAGGCGATGTCATCTTCCTCGACCTCTTCAGCGAATGTCGCCCGATGTGGGGCATGCCGAGCCTTTGGTACAAGGAGAACGGCTACGAGGAGCACGACTGGTGCTTCTGCCTGCTTGAGAACTTTGGTGCCAACATTGGCATGCATGGTCGTATGGACCAACTGCTCAACAACTTCTACCTCACCAAGACGCATCCCAAGGCCAAGCACCTTGTGGGTATCGGACTCACCATGGAGGGTTCCGAAACCAATCCTGTGATGTACGAGCTGATGTGCGAACTGCCGTGGCGACCCGAGAAGTTCACCAAGGAAGAATGGCTCAAAGGATATGTCAAGGCACGTTATGGCCTTGAAGAAGGTAGCCCAACTTCCGCCGACGTGAAGGCGAAAGCTATACCCGTGCTCAATGAAGTTTGGGACATTCTGGCCCAGGGTATCTATAATTGTCCCGTAGGCAACAACCAGCAGGGCCCTCACGAATCGATCTTCTGCTCGCGTCCTTCGCTCGATTGCTTCCAGTCCTCTTCGTGGAGCAAGATGACCAACTACTATGATCCCACCTCTACTCAAGAAGCTGCACAGCGAATGCTTACCGTGGCCGACTTGTTTAAAGGGAACAACAACTTCGAGTATGACCTGGTCGATCTTGTTCGCCAAGCTATTGCTGACCGCGCCCGCATCGTCTATAACTATGCAGTTGCCGACTTCAAGAGCTTCGACAAGAAGAGCTACAAGAAGCATACCGATGAATTCCTCCAACTTCTACTGTTGCAGGACCAGTTGCTCGGCACACGTTCGGAGTTCCGTGTGGGACGTTGGACCGAACAGGCAAAGAGTCGTGGCACAAACCAGGCAGAAATGATCCAATATGAATGGAACGCGCGCGTACAGATCACCACTTGGGGTGATGAGTATTGCGCCAATGTCGGAAAGCTGCGCGACTATGCCCATAAGGAATGGCAGGGCATCCTGAAGGATTTCTACTATCCTCGTTGGGTGAAATATTTCCAAGTGCTTCAAGACGAGCTGGATGGCAAACTCCCCGTTCTCCCCGTTGGCAATTCCTCGTGGCTCAAGAACAGTCAGGACAATCCTGCGCTGACCATCAACTGGTACACCGTCGAAGAGCCTTGGACGCTCGACCATACTCCATACAGCGCAGAGGCTGAAGGTGACCCTGTCGAGACAGCCAAGAAGGTGTTTGCGAAAGCGTTCTCAAAGGGATTATAAACATCATAGTCTTTAGATGAGAATCGTTCTATCTTTATTTCTGACAACTATGCTGCTCCTTCCACTTGCTCCCCATGCAGTGGAAGGAGGAGAGATTTCGTGCGCCTCCTACGTTGATCCGAGGATCGGCTCAGAGGGGCTGGGGCGTGTCGTAATAGGGCCCTCCTGCCCCTTCGGCATGGTCAAACCATCGCCCGACTGCACCGTAAGGCCCAATAGCGGCTGGCTCCCCATGCCAGCTGTCGTCAATGGATTCAGTCAGACACATGTCAGTGGCACAGGAGGTGGTCCGAAGTATGGCAACGTCCTGATCCAACCCTTCTGTTCGGGCATGAACCGTATCAGCCATCCGACATTGCGCAAAGACGAGGATATACGCCTGGCTTATTATGGAACGACGTTTGAGAACGGCATCAAAGTCGAGGTTACGACCGCTGAACGCGCTTCGCAATATCGCATAACCTATCCGAAGGATTCTGCACAGTCTCTGCTCATCGACGCAGGTTGGTTTCTGGGCGAACAAAACAAACCCGATGCACGCGAAGCACAGAACTTCGTGGGTTCTCAGATTCAGATTGTCAGCGAGACCGAGGTCCAAGGCTATACCCGCATTCGTGCAGGTTGGAACGAAGGTCGCGCCTACACGGTATATTTTTCGGCCCAATTTGATAGACCAATCTCCCAGTTCAAGACGTGGTCGGCCCCAGCTGCAGAATATTTTGACCAGATGGACAAAGATTCTCGCGAAACCGTGATCAACGACTCCCCCTATCAGGTGGATAACCAACACAAGACAGGAGCTTTACTTCGTTTCGATGCTTCGGATGGCACATCTGCAGAAAATTCTCCCACTCAATCCGCTACCCTCAGCGTCAAGATTGGCATCAGCTTTATCAGTGAACTGAAAGCCCGCCAGAATGCAGAACAACAAATCCCCCATTGGGACTTCGACAAGACACGTCAAGCATGCCTCGACAAATGGGAATCTCTTTTGAGCAAGATTGAAATCGGAGACTCTAACAAGAAGGTTCAACAAGTCACGGAATCGCAAAAACGGCAATTCTACACCGCTATCTATCATACCCTGCTGGAACCTGTCGATCGTACCAGTGAGAATCCGCTCTGGAGTGACCCAGGTGTTCCTTACTATGACGACTTCTATGCCATCTGGGATACCTATCGCACTTCTTCGCCCCTCATCACACTGCTTGACCCAGCACGCGAAACAGATATCATCAATTCCCTTTTAAACATCTGCCATCGCGACGGATATATGCCCGATGCCCGCAGCGGCAACTGCAACGGACGCACACAGGGAGGCAGCAATGCCGAGATTGTGATTGCTGATGCATACGCCAAAGGACTTACAGGTATCGATTGGGAAGATGCGCTGAAGTGCATGCTGGTCGATGCCACTATTCCGCCAGGAGGTGATCAGGAAGCTGAAGGTCGCGGTGGTCTCGTGGAATATCTTCGCTATGGATTCATCCCTTACGGCATCGACCGAGCAGGAAACCGTACGGTCGAATATGCCTTCTGCGATTGGGCCATTGCACAGGTGGCCAAAGGACTGGGCTACAACAGCATCTACGAGCAGTATATGAAGCAATCGGGTTACTGGAAGAACCTATGGCGCGCAGATTACGAACATGCAGGTGTCAAGGGCTTCATCATGCCTCGCACCGCTGAAAGAGAATGGCTCGACGAAGTGCCTTTCGGACACTCCAAGAAGCAACGTCCGACCTTCCAATACACTCCAGTTACTGCCGAAAGTCCCTGGTACACTCCATGGTGGGGAACATTCATGTACGAGGCTACCTCGTGGGAATATTCGCTCAGTATCCCTCATGATGTGCCAGGCCTCATCGAGCAATGCGGTGGCCCTGAGGCTTTTCAGAAGCGACTCGACATCTTCTTTGACGAGGGTTTCTACAATGTCAACAACGAACCTTCGTTCCTCACCCCCTGCCTCTACCATTGGATAGGACGTCCCGACCTGACGGGTGAGCGTGTTCGTCAAATCATCGCCGAGAACTTCAACGATACGCCTCACGGTCTGCCTGGAAACGATGATTCGGGTGCCATGTCATCGTGGCTTGCCTTCCATTATATGGGTCTTTATCCGAATGCCGGCACGGATCAATACCTGCTCCATGCTCCTTTGCTCTCGGCAACAACCATTCATTTGAGCAACGGCAAGGATTTCACCATCGTCGCACCCCGTCTTTCCGACAAGCGCCGCTATGTCAAATCCGTCAAACTCAATGGCGTAGATTATCCCTCTTCTTTCCTCTCCCACAGTCAACTGATGGAGGGCGGCGTACTGGAATTTGAAATGAGTGAACGTCCCTCCAACTGGGGAACCAGATAACTAGGACAACACGAATTATCATGAATTGACTATAATTCGCGACAATTCGTGTTAAAATAAAAAAGCTTATGCTAAAGTGTATCATTCTTTATATGTTGTGCGTCTTTCTGGCGTTTCCGATTGTCTCCCTCAAGGCAAGCGCGAAGATACCTGTCTCGAAGGCCAAAATCACCTTTGAACTGCATCGCCAGTACCGCACCTTCGATGTGACCTTTGTGGAGAAGGGAGACTCGCTGACGCTTCATTGGAGCATCAAGCAGGACCTCAAGGATCTTCATGGAAGCTACACGATGACACAGAAGTCGCGTCAACACGCCACCCAGCTTTGCTACGTGCAGCCCAACGACCTCCAGCACCTCACGCTGCCCGGCAGCCAGGCATTTTGCATGGCATCGGCCGACATCGTGAATGCCCTGTGTGAAGAGTCCTCAGATACAAAACAAGTCATCTTCAACAAGACTTACTTCACTTTGCTTGACCGTGATGAGAAGTTCCGTGGCTTCCCCCTCTTCCACCTCAAGGATTATGAGGAAGGAGCAGAGATGTGGATTCTCGATGACCCGAAATTCCCCCTCATCGTCAAGATGCTCAACAATCCGGTAGAAATCAATTGGACAATAGAATAAATGAAACAACGCTTATTATCCCTCGATGTCTTGCGCGGCCTTACCGTCGCTGCGATGATTCTGGTCAACAATGGCTGGAATCATGACCATTTTGCGCCATTACAACACGTTAAATGGAATGGTCTCACAGTATGTGACCTGGTTTTCCCATTCTTCCTCTTCATGGTCGGTGTCGCAATCTATATCTCCATGAGTCGTCACGCCGGCGAACCTGGCATGGTCAAGAAGATCCTGAAGCGCACCGTCCTTCTTTTCGTCCTCGGTGTTGCCCTGCATGCATGGGACATGCTTATCAATGGCGAAGGTGCAGAAATCCCTTCCACACTTCGCATTTGGGGTGTGCTCCAACGCATCGCCTTGAGCTACTGTTTCGCTGCCCTATTCTTCAATGCCTTCCATGGGAAATATCTATGGCATGCCATTGTCTCCCTGCTGGTCATCTATGGCATCATTCTCATCGTGGGCAACGGCTATTCTGAGAATCCAGATGACAACTGGCTTGCTAAAGTTGATCGCACCCTGTTTGGCAATCATATCTACCAGAAGGTACTTGATGGAAGGACTCCCGTTGACCCCGAAGGTCTTGTAGGCACCATTGCAGGTATCACACACGCATTAGTGGGAGTCGTTTGCGGACGTGCCATCATGACAGTCAAGGAGAACAAGGAGAAGATCATGCAACTGCTGCTGATAGCTGTGTCCATTGGCCTTGTCGGGTATCTGCTTACCTTCTCATTCCCACTCAACAAGCGCATCTGGTCTCCATCCTTTACGTTGGTGACCTGTTCGATGGCAGCTAGCCTGCTTGGAATCTTCCTTTACATCATCGACATCAAAGGGCACACGAAGTGGTGTAATATATTCCGGATGTACGGCATGAATGCGCTCTTCCTCTATACCTTTAGCGAGATGATTCCATCGGTATTTGGAGTAACAGGCATCACAGAAGGAATTCACAACTTCTGGTTGATGATCTTTGGTGAGAATCTGCCTGCCGTCGTCAGCCTTTTCGGAGCGCTTACCATTGTGGCTCTTGTAGCATTGCTTGCATGGATTTTGGATAAAAAGAAAATTTACATCAAATTATGAAACACACATTTTTCCGTTCACTTACCAAGGGCCTATGCTGCGTATTCGCTGTTTGTTCAGCCGCCCTTCTCCTCATTTCCTGTAATCAAGCATCCAACAATGGTGCGGGCACAACCTACAATGTGCTCAACTTTGGAGCCAAAGGCGATGGTGTCACCGACGATGCAGCAGCTATTCAAAAGGCCATCGACGAATGTTCTGCTCAAGGAGGTGGACAGGTAATCTTTCCGGCAGGACACACTTTCTTGAGCGGCCCCGTTGAACTCAAGTCCAATGTTGATTATCATCTTGAGACCAATGCCGTTTGGCTTGCCAATCCCGACGAGAGTATCTACAAACTGAGCGCTTTCAAGGATAACGAGGGCGAAGGTATGATGTGGCTTTGGACCAAGGATACCAAGAACATCTCCATCACAGGACAAGGAGCCATCGACGGCAATGGTATCAGTTTCATGGGCGAAGAACTTCTCGACAGCTACGAACTAAAGCCTGTTGACAAGTTTGACCCTCGTCCCCATGTGCTCACCCTCATCGGTGTCGAGAAACTGCAGATTCGTGATGTCACCATCCGCAACGGAGCCTATTGGACCGTACACCTCATCGGTTGCCACGATGCTTCGATTATCGGCATCTCTCTGCTCAATAATCTCAAAATACGCAATGGCGACGGCATTGACATCGACCATTCCACCAAGGTGCGTATTGCCGACTGTTACATCACTTCGGGCGATGACTGCATCTGTCTCAAGAATCGTCGCGAATGGGAGGAATACGGCCCTTGCAAGGACATCGTTGTCACCAACTGCGTCATGACAGGCCGCTCCTGCGCCATCAAGATCGGTTCGGAGAACATGGACAGCATCAGCGATGTGCTCATTCAGAACTGTGTCATCAAGGCCTCCAATCGCGGCATCGGCATCCAAAACCGCGATGAGGGCACCGTGACCAACGTGGTTTTCGACAATATCATCGTCGAGGGTTACTTTTTCAGCGACGTTTGGTGGGGCAAAGCCGAGCCCATCTACGTCACCTCCTATCCACGTGCTTCGAGCAACCACAAGGATGGCAACTGGCGCTTCCCCAAAGGCAAGACCGAAGGTTCGTGCGGCGAAGTGGCTGACATCTGGTTCCGCAACGTGGTCTGCACCTCCGAGAATGGTTCGTTCATCGGTGGCGACGTGCCTGGCAAGGTTCATGACATCCACATTGTCGATAGCCAGTTTACCTTGGGCAAGGTGACCGATTATCCCGGAGGACAGTACGACAAGCGCCCCTGTCAAGGTGAAGGGTTCGTTAATGGCCCTACCTACGTCTTCTATGTTGACACCGCTTCGAACATCGATATCCGCAACTGCACCGTCAAGCAGGGCGCCGTCGCCATCAACAATTATGGCGGCATCCAGAAGTTCGTCAATGTGAAATAGGAAGCCCCAAAAATAACACCCATGAAATACTACGCAGTCGCACTCTTTTCTTCCTTGCTGCTCATCATGTCATCATGCCGAGCCAAGGCTCCGAAGGTCGAAATTGAGCACAAGTATCCAGTAACCCTCACCGAAGAGCAACTCCTCGCGCAACCTCACCTCTTGGGTGGAATCTATGCGGCATATCCTGGCGCACCCGAAGAGGACCTTACCCCCGCGCCTGCAGGCTACGAGGCCTTCTACGTCAGCAATTACAATCGCCATGGCTCACGCTATCAGCCCAGTGATGCCCGATATGTCAATACGTTGAAGCGATTGCAGGATGGACATAAGCGCGGAGTCTTGACAGAATATGGCGAATCGCTTATCCCGCGCATCCAACTGCTCTGCGACTCCTGCTTAGGTCATGGTGGACAACTCAGTTCGGTGGGCGTGGAACAACTCGTAGGCATCGGTGCTCGAATGGGTCGTCGCTTCCGCGAAGTCTTTGCCCAAACCATGCCTGGCGACAAAGAGCGTCGCAAGTTCGTCAGTGCACGCGCCAATGTTGTTCCACGTTGTGGAGCCTCCATGCGGGCCTTTTGCGCAGGTTTGGAATCGACTTATTTCGATTGCTTCCCAGCCATAGCTCCCAATGCCGTTGTCAAGACCGACAGCGCTGATATGGCGTACATCGCATACGATAGTCCCGACATGAAGGCGCTGAGTAGCAGGGATGCCCCTTGGCAGAAGGACTATGACCGCTTCAAGGTGGAGCACGTCAATCGCGACCGTTTCATTCAAGCTATCTTCAAGGATGCCACGGGAGTCGATACCTTGAACATGGCCATCGACCTCTACTGGCTGGTTGTCGGCATGCAGGATGTCGATGTGCCGGGGTGCGACCTGAGCGATGTCTTCACGCCCGAGGAACTCCTCCAGTGCTACCAGTGTGTTAACTACCGCATGTATATCTGCAACGCCAACTGTCCGCTCAGCAACAACATTCCGGCTCAGAGTGCCTCCACTCTCTTGAAAAATATCATCGAGAGCGCCGATGCTGCCATCGCTACAGACACCATTGCTGCACATCTGCGCTTCGGTCACGACAGCAATTTGTTACGCCTCATCACGGCCATGCATCTGCACAACGCCGTCAACAGCGAGAGCGACCCTTCGAAATACTGGCAAGCCTGGCAAGAATACACCCTCTCTCCCATGGCCGCCAATGTGCAGCTGATCTTCTATCGCCCTTTAATCCCCTCAAACATTTCGAACCCTTCGAACCCTTCAGAACCCTCCCCCATCCTTGTCCGTATCCTCCTCAACGAACACGAGATTCTGCTCGATGCTGACATCCAGCCCATTCAGAACTGCTTCTATCGTTGGTCAGAACTGAAAGCATTCTGGCAACGTCAGATTGTGGACAACGGTGCAGATGGTCTCGGGACGGTGAACATTCAGTAAGGAGGTGAAAATGGCAGACAACCTCGGCCCAATGGCCTGGTTGTTTCTGCCGGAAAATGAGCAGGTCCAATACCTGCAAAAAATTGCACTTCGTGCAGAAAATACCGTCCGGCCCCAAGGTTTTATTATTTGGACGAGCATTATTTTTTGCGTAAGCAGTTTTCTGCTGCCATTAGGGCAGCACATTTTCCGGCCAAGTCTCCGCTATTGAAGCGAGAGACGAGGCCATTTTCACCTAAATACCAATGATTACACTTGTTGTTATATAGAAGTAAAAACTGCAATTGGAATTGACAAAATCGCAAAATTGCACGGTGCATCGTGCAATTTTTGACAAAAACTGCACGGTCAATCGTGCAGTTTTTCTGTTTTTTCGCTACCTTTGCAAAAAAATACGAACAAATGGAAGCTCTAATCAATGATTACCGAGCTATGCTCGACCGGGTTGACACAACTTTCGTCCGCTACTTGCATGATCAAATCAATTGGAACTCTCGTCTGATAGCCATACTTGGGGCAAGAGGTGTAGGCAAGACCACGCTCCTACTCCAACACATTAAAATGTATGACCAGCCGGATCTGTCTCTTTATGTGCTTGCTGATGACTTTTATTTTTCCAATCACAGACTATATGAGTTAGCGCAGCGTTTTTACCAGCAGGGCGGCAAGCGACTCTATATCGATGAGATACACAAGTACCGAAACTGGTCTATAGAAATAAAGAATATCTACGACAAACTACCTGATTTGCAGGTAGTCTATACGGGATCTTCCATTCTGGAATTGGAGCAAGGAGGTGCTGATTTGAGCCGACGCAAAGTGGAATATCATTTGCATGGATTGTCTTTACGCGAATACATCAACATCGCGAATGGTCTTAACCTGCAGCCTTATAGATTGGAGGAAGTTCTTGCAGGAGCCGTGAACATACCGATGGACAAAATCAGGCCATTACAGCAGATTTCTGCTTACATGCGAGAAGGCTATTATCCCTATTTTCGTGAGGATGACTACCTGCTCAGATTAAATGGCGTTTTGAAACAAGTGGTAGAATATGATATCCCTCAGTTCAGCGATATGAACGTTGCATCTCGTCAAAAGCTCAAGAAACTATTGTATATGTTGGCACAAAGTGTACCTTTTAAGCCTAATTATTCAAAGTTAGAACGAGACTTGGAAATAAGCCGCAATGCCCTTCCCGGCTATATGCATCTGCTCGAGAAGGCAGAACTAATCAGCCTATTACCCGAGAGAAGTGAGGGCATCAAACTCTTGGAAAAGACCGAAAAGGTGTACCTACAAAATCCGAATATCGCATACGCCCTCTCGCAGAATGTACCCGATATAGGTTCCTTACGCGAAAGTATCTTCTTTGCCTGGACAAGAGTAGTCAGTCACGTTACTTCATCTCCCATATCAGTCTTTGAGATCGAAGGTTTGACGTTCGAAGTGGGTGGCAAGAACAAGGGGCGTCGTCAACTTGCCGATGTTGAATATGAAAAATCGTTTGTGGTTAGAGACGATGTAGAGTATGCTGCCATGCACACAATCCCTCTCTGGATGTTCGGTTTCCTGTACTAAAAGGAACATATCACGGCGCCAAGTACTTCTCGAATAACGGGAAGGTGTTGGAAGAGACAAGGAAAGATAAAACACATTAAGAAAAAAACATATTATGATTACAAAAGATAGTTTAGTGTCCCTTTTGATGCATCCGGATTACGGATTTACGAAAAGCGGTAACATTTATAAAAAGGAGTATCCCCAAGGCGCAAGTATTGAAGTCAACTTCGATACTCAGAAAATTACGTATGCGCCCATCGATTCTCTTTTCAAGGAGGGCGAATTCCCAACAAAAGATAAACCTGCAAAGGGTTTTGTTATCCACAGAGATACGACGCTAAACTTTAGTGCGAACGAGAACTTTGTCTGTTTGGTTTGTGTGCATCTATTGCTAAAAAAAGGATACAATCCCAAGCACATAGTATTTGAACCAGCATTTAAAGTCGGACACGTAAACAAACCTTCTTATGGCGACATCCTTGTTTTCGATAAAGAGTATAATCCGCTGGTTCTAATAGAAAACAAGACATATGGTACGGAGTTCAGCAAGGAGTGGAACTTGATGCAAAAAGATGGTGGGCAACTATTCAGTTACCTCGGGCCGCTTGTTAATGTAATGGGATTATGTCAGAATCTTGTCCTTTTTGCTGCAGACTTTGATGAGAAAGAAGTTATCCTAAAAAGTCACATTATCACTCTGAAGGATAATGAGAAACGTCTGAATGAACTTGAAAATGCAAAGTCATTTGCGGATGCCCAAGGGAAATACTTTGATGTTTGGAATCAGACTTACGGAAAGTCATTCGAAACAAAAGGCCTTTTCGAAGATGACATCGCTGCCTATTCTGTTGGTAAACTCAAATATACGATAAATGATCTGAAGGGTCTATCACATGCGGAGATTCGTCCCATATACCATGAGTTTGCAACGATATTGAGGAATCATGCAATCACCGATTTCGAACATTCGTTTTACATTCTTATCGATCTGTTCCTTTGTAAGATTACTGACGAACTTAACAACCCTGATGACTTACAGTTTTATTATAAGGGAATAGCCCGTGACACACCCAAGGAATATTGCAACCGATTGTTGAAATTGTACCAGCAGGGAAAGCAGCAGCTCTTTAATGTGGAGGTGGTGAACAAAGACGAGGAGGACATCAAGCAGATCTTCGAGGACACCAATCGTTCACTGAAGAACGGGCTTTTTGCTGGCATCAAGGAACTGTTTGAGGAAATGAAGTTCTACAACATCAAGAAGTTCAACTTCATTGATGTGGAGAATAGAGAAGAATTTGAGATGAACTTTCAGATTCTGATAAAGATAGCAGCCCTCATACAAGACATCAACTTGAGTTCAAGCGAAACAAACCATTTTTTCGGCGACCTATTTGAAGGCCTCCTTTCCAAAAATGTACACCAGACAGAAGGTCAGTTCTTTACGCCACTTCCAATTGTCAATTTTATCATCAATTCTTTACCCCAGTTCCCTAATACTGACAAGGTAAAGGTGTTGGATTACGCCTGTGGTGCCGGCCATTTCCTGACCGAGTTCGTAAAGCATTACCCCAAGGCTAAGATTTACGGAATAGAGAAAAGCCAGACGTTGAGCCAGGTTGCGAAAATCGCCACTATCATCAACGGCTGTCAAGATTCCCGCATCGTCTTCAAGGATTCGTTGAGCCATATTAACACGATGGATGTACGCTACCAAGGGTTTGACAAAGAATCGTTCGACTGTATTATAGCCAATCCGCCATATAGCGTGAAAGGGTTCCTGAATACAATGGAACAAAAAGACCGCGACCAGTTTGAACTTGCAAAGTCTGTCGAGGAGAAAGCGTATTCAACGAACAGATCCATCGAATGTTTCTTTGTCGAACGTGCGCAGTATTTTTTGAAGAAAGACGGTCTTATGGGCATCGTCCTTCCAAGCTCTCTGTTGAGCAACGAGAATATCTACACCAAAACCCGTGAAATCATTTTCGCAAACTTCAACATTCTGGCAATTGCTGTGATGAACAGTCGCACGTTTGGCTCAACAGGAACAAACACCGTTATCCTTTTCGCTCAAAAAGTGAAGAAAAACTCGGAAGGGTTGCTCCACACTTTTATGGACAAGAAGGATTACACCCAATATACAACCAGCAGCGCAATTGATTCCTATATCCAGAAACAGGGCTATCCCCAAAATGAGTATTTCGCGTTTATGCAGGACAATATTCTTGGAGACAACCTTAAAGAAACAGATGTTTTCAAAGACTATGCCTCAAATTTCAAGAAGAGCAATATAAGCAAAAGCCTCCAGAAAGAATGGTTTGCCAAATCCAGTCACTATCGGGAAGGCCTAAAGGAAAACTCAAAGGAATACAAGAAGCAGTTTGCTCTTTTCTTGTCGAGTGATGACTACAAGCAACTAGAAGAAGCTGAATATAAAAGACAATTCGTGGCCTTTGCAAAGGGCATTGAATGCAAAAAGTTTAATGTCTATATTCAGACAGAGAGCAATATCGTTGCTGTTTTGCAGTCTCCGCCCGAGAAGGTCGGCAATAAGAGCAATAAGGACGAAGTGGTCAAGTTCTTGGGTTATGACTGGAGCAATCGTAAGGGCGATGAAGGCATTAAGTACCTGACAAGCAAAGTTCAGGAAACAGAAACTTCGGATGACGATGATGATAAAGATACTGAAATCGTTCAAGCCATCAATTCAATTAAATACATTGAAACGCCACTATATAATCCTGGCGATGACAATGACGTTTCGAAATTCTCATACGCACTGAGGAAACATATTACAGACAGTTGTAACAAATTCTCCTTTGGAACAGCAAAAGTCAATAGTGATACTCCTTTTGCTGGGGAGATGGATTCTCTTTTGCAATTTGCTCGTCTTACTAATCTGATAGATTTCGGCAAAACGACTTTTAACATTGCAATAAAAGTAAACATTGAGAAAGAAAACAGAATCGTTCTTTATAAAAAAGGGATACAAGTTGTAGGATTAGGAGAGGTCTCAGAATTTGTTCGTGGTGTGACGTATAACAAAAACGACCAAGTAATAGAACAAACTAATAAGATAATTCTTACTGCTGACAATATTACTCTCGACGGTATACTAGAAATAAAGAAACAAGTTTTCCTTAGAGAAGATTTTGCTATTGAGCCTCAAAAAAGATTGATTCAAAATGACTGTTTTATTTGTTTTTCAAGCGGCAGTTTGGCACATATAGGAAAAATTGCTTTTATTCACGAAGATACAAATTGCTATGCAGGAGGATTTATGGGAATATTGCGAGCTAAAAAAAGTATTCTTCCTAGATTCCTGTATATTGTTCTAAATACAGATTATATACGTAATATAATGCGGCAGGAAGCAAATGGGGCAAATATTAAAAACCTTTCTAGCAAAATAGGTAATATCAGAATACCTCTTCCTCCAAAATTTTTGCAGCAAAAGATTGTAACCGAATGTCAGAAGATTGATGCAGAGGCGAATGAAGCAAAAGTAAAAATTGCCGAATTGCAAGAAGATATTAACGAGATTGTAACTGGCATAATTGGTAAAACGACAAAACTTGGTACTATAGCGCAGTTCAAGAATGGACTGAATTATAAAGAAACACCTGTTGGAGATACTGTAAGTATTGTTGGCGTAGCCAACTTCAAAGAAAACAAGTCACCAAAATGGGACGAAGTCAAGGCCATTACTATCAGAGAAAATGTTGATGACTCTTACCTCCTGCACAAGAATGATCTCGTGACTGTAAGGTCTAATGGTTCAAGAGAATTAGTTGGACGTTTTATGCTTATTGATAAGGAACCCGAAAAGCGAACTACTTTTTCCGGTTTCTCAATAAGAGTACGCATTGTGTCCGACGAAGTGGATAGCGAGTTCCTGTATTACCTACTGTCTTCCGCAAATGTCAGACAACGCCTTACAAAGGGAAGTAATGGCGCCAATATTAAGAGCCTCAACCAGGATTTGTTATCAAATCTTGAAATACCGCTTCCCCCATTATCTGAGCAAAAGGACATAATTGATAAAATCGGGAAAATAGAAAGTAAGATAGCATCCCTCAAGATAATTTGTGACGAAGCCTCCACTCGTAAAAAGGCAGTTCTGCATCGAGAACTCATTGAAGATGACGAACTGGCAGCAGACCTCAATCTCACTAAAAATGAAACAGGGCCAGAAGAATCTAAGGTTGTCGTTTTTCCTACTTATCATGAGGGTTGTGTTCCGCTCTACTCCCTTCGAGCTGCCTGTGGATATTTCGAGGATGGAGAAGTGCCAGAAGAGGAAGGCTGGATAGATGCATCGGGCAATGGATTTACGCCTGACCCCAAACGTCACTTCGCGGTTCATGCCAAGGGTGATTCGATGCTGCCCGAAATCAAGGACGGCAACATCTGTGTGTTCGAGTGGTACAAGGCTGGTAGTCGCAATGGTGAAATTGTGCTTACAGAGTGCAGCGAAAAAGACCTTGATTATGGTGGCATGTACACTATCAAAAAGTATCAAAGCGAAAAGTTGGTTACAGAAGAAGGTTGGCAGCATACGAAAGTGGAGCTAAAGCCCTTGAATTCTGATTTTGATGTGATAGGGTTAGATAGTGAACAAGAGTATAAAACCATTGGTATCTTGAAGTGTGTAATAGATTAACAAATATGCATATCATCATCATTCGGCGATACAATAATCTGGTGACAATGGGAAGTACCATTTCCAAGCACCTGTTCCATCTGCCAGAGACCATCAATGTGGATTTGGACAATAAGGGTGAAACCTGCAAAGACCATCTGTTTGTTAATGCTGATGTAACAGCATCATTCAATCTTAAAGGATGGGAACCCATTACATTGAAAGAAGAACGAAAGAATCCCCATTTCGTTTGTTGGCTACGTAACCAGGACCGCAAGCCCTGGGCTTGTGCATCCCCTATGACTATGGTGGTGACGTACAGATATCGTTCAGGAATACTCTTGGCATTACCCAAGGTGTAGCCATACTCTAACATGCTTATGGCCTTACTCATGAGTATGGCTATAGTATGGATCGGAGGAGCCTGAAAGCAGGGGATAAGAGACTAAAAGCTGAGTGAAGCGAATAGAAACGATAATAATGAACGGAATAAAAAAGTTATTGATAATATGACCGAACTTGAATTACATCAATACCTGCTCCGCGAGTACCCACAGGAGAGTGCTCGGTGTGAGTGGAAGGAATTTAAGAATCTAAAGAACTCGTTCTGTGGGGACGAGAAAAACGATGTGATTTCCTACGTGTCGGCTATCGCCAACATGGAGGGTGGTTTCCTTGTGGTGGGTGTACATGACAAGACATTAGAGATTGTCGGCACAGACACCTATAACTACGATCGTCAGAAGGCAATCCTTCGGTTGACGGAACGCTGTACGAACCTGTCAAGTGAGGGTCTGGACATCGAGGAGTTCATCACAGATGACACCAAGAAGGTTGTGTGGGTGATTCATATCCCTAAACATCTGCCCAAACGCCCTGTCTATGCCCATGATAAGGCATGGCAACGGATAGAGGACTCTTTGGTGGAGCTGACACAGGAACGCATGAATGCCATTTTGGATGAGCCTTTATTCACAGACACCGATTGGTCAGCCGTGGTCGTGCCTAATGCCACGATTGACGATTTGGACGAGGTAGCCATTGCCAAAGCAAAGGTGATGTTCAAAAAAGTTCACAGTCGCATTCCAGCTGCGGAGGTGAATGCGTGGTCGGTTGAGGAGTTCCTCAGTAATGCCGGAGTAATGATTGATGGTGGAATCACCCGTGCAGCTATCATCCTACTTGGCAAACCCGTTTCAGTTTTCAAACTTCGTCCTGCCGTAGTGAGGGTTACTTGGTCACTACGTGATGAACACGAAGATGTGGTTGATTATGAACACTTCACAGCACCATTCATCCTGACGGTTGACCAGATACTCGCCAAGGTGCATAACCTGACGATGCGTGAAATGCTTGGTGGTACGATGTTCCCAGATGTCATGCAGCAATACGATGACTATTCCATGCGTGAAGTACTCCATAACTGCATTGCCCATCAGGACTATACCCTGCAAGAGAGAATCAATCTGGTGGAGAATCCTGGATTCCTGTATTATGCCAATGGAGGCAGCTTTATTCCAGGCTCTCTGCAAAAGGCATTGGCAACACATGGCCCACAGCGTCACTATCGCAACGAGTGTCTTTGCAATGCGATGGTGAACTTCAATATGATTGACATCGTTGGTCGAGGCATCCGCAAGATATTCAATGAGCAATGGAAACGCCACTTCCCCATGCCTGACTATGAGATTGACGCAGCTCACAAGGAGGTTGCCGTCCGTTTGTATGGTAATGCCATCAATGAGAAGTACACCAAGCTTTTAAAAGAGAACAAAGACTTGTCGTTGGAAGACTGCATCTTGCTTGATGCTGTGCAGAAGGGACACCGATTGAGTGAAGCTGATGCCAAGAACCTATTGGAGCGCGGATTGGTGGAGGGCGAATATCCAGACTTGACTATATCTTTGAGCATTGCAAGGCAAACAAAACAATTGCCTGAATACACCAAAGTGAAAGGGCTTGAACGCGACAAGATAAAACAGATGGCCATACAGTTCATTCAGAATGCTGGAGAGGATGGCGCAAAGAAGAACTCCATATTGGATTATCTCAAAGATGTACTTCCTCAAAGAAATAGCCAAGAGCAAAATCTTCGTTTACTAGGGAATATCCTTGGCGAAATGAATACTGAAGGCTCTGTTGTGCTGAGAGGGAAGTTATGGTTTGCATGTAAATGACTAGAGAATGACTAAAGAATGACTAGTAAACGGATAAATGACTAGAGAATGACTAATAACGACTAAAAATGACTAGTTGAAAGCTCCTAGTCGTTAAAGTAGTCATTTCGAGATGGTTTAGTCGAACTTTTAGTCGAAGTACAAGACGAGAATAAAATACACAAATGGATAAGCAACAACTAAAAGAAAGAGAAGCAAAGGTGATAGAACTTGCAATAGCTTTTTGTAATGAGCCTTGGATGAAGAGTGCGCAGAGCTATGTACAAAACTTGAGCAGAAACTGGGTTACAAGCGTTCCTGCCCTCTACAATCAGAGAGGAGCATGGCCTGTTGCAGCGACAGCTGTCAGCAGCGTTAAAGATTGACACTCCATTGTATAGTAAAATAGAACGTGAACAATAACCAATTTTGGCCAAGAAAGGTTATTCTTCGGTAGGAGGATGGCTTTTTTTGGCCAAGATTGGTTATGCGGAGGTCGAAGGATGACCAATCCTGGCCAAGATTGGTTATGCGGAGGTTGTAGGATGACCAATCTCGGCTAAGATTGGGTATGCCGAGGTTGAAGAATGACCAATCTTGGCCGAGAATGGTTATGGCCCGATTGGATAAAGCACTCTGACGGGCGACAGAATGCTTGCTTCGGTTGGAGGATGACCAATCTTGGCCAAGAAAGGTTATACTGCGATTGAAGAATAACCAATCTACGCCAAGAATGGTCATACTTTGATGGGACTATAACCAATCTTGGCCAAAAATGGTCATGGTGCGGTTGGAGATGGGTCATTCCTCATTCTGAACGGGCTTCTCGTTGCGGGAGCGGAGTTTCTCAGCATTCTCGATGATGCTCTTGCGCTGATGCTTCTCCTGATTGAACTGGTAATTGCCGTTGCGGAGGACTGTGCCGTTGCGGTAGGCATACGGGGTGGTGCCGAAACGGGCATGGATGGTGGCTATCAGGTTCTTTTCACGTCGAAATCCGCAACGCAAGGCCACTTCTTTGAACGAGAGACTTTCGTCATCGAGCAAGTCGAGGGCCTGCCGCATACGCCATTGCATGATGAACTCCTTGAGGCTGACGCCCACGAACAGCTTCATCGCCTCGTTCAAGAAACGCTGATCGACATTCAGGTAGAGGGCGACTTCCTGTGCGGAATGAGTCTTTACTCGCTTGACATAATCGACGACGGCATCGACGGCGATCTGTCCGGTCGGAGCTCCGCCTGTTTTCCAGAGCTCCTCAACTGTGGTGATTTGTTTGATGAAAATCATACTTTTTTGGTTTTAAAGGGTTAATAATAAATATTTTTATCAAGAATTAGCGAATTATCGAATTCTTGATTAAGAATAGCGTTGCTCAACAAATTCTCTCGGAAATAGTCTATCGGGTCGGCGCTCGCCCCACCCTTGTGGGGGTGGGGGGAGCTTATGACCCGACTATTTCCTCCTGGGAGAATTTGTTTCGCTTTCCTCTCTCTCCTTTTCTTCTAGACCCTTCGTTTATTTTTAGGATGACAAAGTGGACCCTAGAGCAATTAACAATTAACAGTTAACAATTAACAATGATTGCTTGTCGAGTTTTTGTCGCGTTTTCTAATCGTAGAGGGCATGGAGGTCGGTCTGACTCAGGGCTTCGCCATGACGGAGGACGAGGTTGTGGGTCAGACGGCCGCGATGGGCATAGAGGATGTGCTGGAAACGGTGACGCCAGTCCCACGAGAGGAGCTGGTAGTCGTTGCAGCGGCGAGTGAAACCGAAGAAGCCGATGCGGATGACCTTGCCGACCGAGTCGGGTGGCAGGGTGTGGAGGATGTCATTGCAGCAGCGTACGAGCGGATACTGGATGACATTGATCACATGCTGCTGACGGGCAGCCTTGGTCATTCGACTGACGGTGCGAGGGCTGCGTCCTGTTGCCTTGGCCAGATAGTTCACTGACAAGATGGTCTTTGCCGCATGAGAAGCGCTTCCCGTAAGAGGAAGCCCCTTCGATTGTAACTCGTCGGCTCGGGTCTTGGCACTGATGTTGGTCAGGAGGAGCAATTGGCGCATCTCCTTTTCGATTTCCGTGACGTGGAGGTTTTCGCGGGTGCAGCGCCTTACCTTCCCTGCCACCATCTCCAGGCTTTTGCGTCCGCCCTTGAGGGTGACTTGAGTGGCGTACATCTTCTTCAGCGAACGGGCAACGATGATCTGCCGTCCGTTGGGGCACGTCGTCATCTGGAACAGGCTGTTGCCTTCGCGGATGGCATCGAGGAGATTGTGCGCCTTGGTGTAGCCGAGGTGGAAGTCTCGGCGGAATGTCTTCTCGCTGGTGAAGATGTAGGTGCTGCTGGGACTAAGGCACTTCATGGCTACACTGAGGGCGACGAGGCTCCACTGCAAGGGGTCTTCCTTGACCTCCTGCAGCAGTGCCATCGGCACGTTGATGTAGTCCATTGTCAGTACTCTTGGTCTCATTGTTTTTTTGGCGATGCAAAGTTACGAAAAGCAAATTTGGCACTGTCACCTTTTGTCACTATTTGTCACCTTTTGTCACCTTTTGTCACCTTTCAGCAAATTGCTTTTTCACGATGCAAAGTTACGAAAAAGGATTTTGGCACTGTCCGCATTTGTCCGCATATGTCCGGAAATGTCCGCTTTTGTCCGCATTTTCTTTTTCGCTGCAAAGTTACAAAATCGAAAATTGGCAATGTCCAAATTTGTCCAATTTTGTCCAAATTTGTCCATTTAATATTGAGCAATTCCACCTTTCCCTCAAAAAATATGCAAAAAGTTGACTTTGCGTAATCGGTTGTTGTGGGCTTTGAAGTAAAAAAATGGCCATTTTTTTGTATTTGGATAGGAAAGGATTTGGATATGTGGGAGATTTTTGTTATAATTGCACGTCATATTCATACATAAAAACAAGACTATATGTGCCTTCTCACGGACGCAACCAAAGGGAACAACTATCACATGGTAGTAAATGGCAGTGGTGATATCGAGCAGAGAACCCATTACTATCCATACGGCGGCGTTATCGGCGACATCAGTACGAACGAAAACGTTCAGAAGTACAAGTTCGAGGGTCCTCGCAGCCATCAAAAGGAGATTGATAATCTCCTGGCGAGAAGACGAGCCTTTAGGCGAGGGGTAGAACTTGACCGAACCTTCGGATTGGACAACTATGACATCTATGCCCGGCAGTACTTTGCCATGGCTCCGATGTGGGACAGGCTTGTCCATTGGCAGAATAGCACAAATTAATAATCTCCAGAACATCATTACAATGACGAAGAAGCTGAATCTGATATCCCTCATCCTTATCGTTTTAATCCTCAACTCATGCCATAACAAGGACGGTAATCACTATGTATTTAGTTACAATCCATCGACACGGGAAGCCACGTTGATCGAAGGAGAAGTAAAATATAAAGGGGATGCCATAATACCCTCAACAATAATCTATGAAGGAGTGAAGTATAGTGTTACAGGAATCGGAGTCGGAGCTTTCTCCGAATGCACAGAACTTACCTCCGCCACCCTTCCCAATGATTTGACCACAATCGGCAGAGGTGCCTTTGAAGGTTGCAAGAGTCTCACAACCATAACATTGCCCAACAGTCTCACATTAGTAGGGCCTGATGCATTCCTAGACACTCCATGGTACAACAACCAACCTGATGGAGTAGTATATGTCGGTAGAATAGCATACGAGTATAAAGGGAAAATGCCCAAAGACACTCATGTCATATTGAAAAAGGGCACTACGGGCATTGCAGACCACTGTTTCTCTTTATACGACAATCTTTCTTCAGTAACAATTCCCAATAGTGTGACCTCAATCGGAGAAGGAGCTTTTTTTCGCTGTTGGAATCTCACATCCATAACAATGCCCGATAGTCTAATTTCAGTAGGGGTTTGTGCATTCCAAGACACTCCATGGTACGACAACCAACCTGATGGAGTAGTATATGTCGGTAGAATAGCATATAAGTATAAAGGGAAAATGCCTAAAGGCACGAATATCAGTTTGAAAGAGGGCACAACGGGCATCGCTGATTACGCCTTTCATCACTGTTTTGGCCTTTCCTCTATCACTTTTCCCAATACCGTGTCCTATATTGGAGAGAACGCTTTTAGCGAATGTAGGGATCTTACCGAAATCGAGATTCCTGGAAGTGTGACTAGGATTCCATACGAAGCCTTTAATAGGTGTCAACATCTCATCTCTATAAAGTTACCAGACAGCATCACTGTATTGGGCGTGAGAGCTTTCGGAGAATGTAATAGTCTCACCTCTATTGAGATACCAAATAGCGTTACGTTAATTCAGGGTGGTGCATTTTACGGATGTGGCAGTCTCACTTCAATCGATATTCCCAATAGTGTGACAAGCATTCAATGTGGCGCCTTTGAAGAATGCAATAGTCTTACTTCGATTACTATTCCGAATTGTTTGTCTGAGATAGAAGATGAAGTTTTCAAAAATTGCGACAATCTCAAATCAATTGAACTTCATAAGAAAATTATTCGGATTGGATCAAAAGCATTTTGGGGCTGCAGGAATCTCAATTCATTTGAGATACCAAGCAGTGTGACGAAGATTGAGGCAGACGCATTTGTTCTCTCTGGCATCGAACGTTACATGGTGGAAGATGCCAATCCTTCTTATTGTGCTGTTGATGGAGTCTTGTTTTCAAAAGACACGACTCGGCTTATCAGAGTACCTGTCCATTTAAAGCGATACGTTATTCCGAGCCATGTTACTTCTATAGGCTCATATTCCTTTGCTGGTTGTTCTCTCCTTACTTCGGTAGATATTCCAGATAGTGTTACCGAGATTGGAGATTATGCCTTTGTAGGTTGTGAGAACCTACCGCCAATAAAACGTCCTAAAAATGTGGTCCGAATTGGAGCTAATGCCCTTGTTAGGGCAAGCATTTTGTAAACCCGTCTTACAAAAGTAATAATGTCGTTCCCTGAAATATCTTGACCAGCACAGCACAGCACTGAATAATCAGTACTTTCTCACCTTATCTGCAAACTACTGAAGGCGCGACATCATACGATGCCGCGCCTTCAGTAGTTTTAAACAAGAAAATACAAAAATACCTTAGAAATTAAACGCCATGCGGACGGTGAACGAGTGGATGTACTTGCTGCCTGAGGCAATTCCATGATGGAGCTTCTGGTCGGTGAGGCAGATGAAGCAATCAAGACCGACGTTGAAGTGGCGCGCGAACTGATAGCTTGCAGTGGGTTGGAGGCCGAGGGTGAACGCCTTGCACTTGTCGAGGTGGATGAGCGGCGAACGCGGATCTGCATCAACATAGAAAGTTTCGTTGCGAACGCAGAACGACAAGGCGGGGCCGACGCCGAAGATCCAGTTGCGCTTGCCGACGCCAGTGTGGTAGCGTCCGAGGAGCGGAATGTCCACGAACCAGAAAGCATCATCATCGGCACCATCGAAAGATTCACCCAAGGGGCCTATCACACGCCAAGCGACACCCGGCATCACGGACCAATGGAGTGAAAAGCGATAAGCCAGGCCATACCCCAAGACGAATGAAATTCCTTCGCTCGGGTCACCCTCTTTGCCTTTATATTCGGCAATCAGGCCATTGCCTGCATAGATGTTGTGCTCCCAATGACGATACTGCGCACACACCGAAATGACACTTGCCAGCAGCAGAAAAGTCAAGACAATCTTTTTCATCATTTTTTTTGGTACGAAATTTAGTTTTTTTATTAAATGCAGCATCGAGGAGAAACTTGCATGGATTTGTCAAAAAAATAATTAACGGCTCATCGAAGGGGGTAGCGACGTGTCGCTGGTTCCTCGCACGAGGTTCGGCTCGGATCCCATCACGACTTCAAGCACGCCACCGAGGGCGATGTCATCGTGACGAAGGTAGTTGAGGTCGTAAGGCTTGCCGTTGAGGGTGACGCTTTGGATATAGACGTTCTCGGGTGAAGCATTTTGAACTGTCATCTTGAAGTCCTTGCCATTGGAACCATGGATTGTGAGTTGGTCGAAACAGGGAGAACCCAACGCATAATATGGTATGCCAGGGCAAACGGGATAGAAGCCCATAGCCGAGAAGACATACCATGCCGACATCTGGCCTGCATCGTCATTGCCTGCCAAACCATCGGCAGCCAGACCGTATTCGTCGTTCATGATTTGACGTACGCGAGCCTGTGTCTTCCAAGGTTGGCCCACATAATCGTAGAGATAGCTGATCTGATGGCAAGGCTCATTACCGTGCCAATAGCGCCCACCTTCGAAGATGGTGTCCAGTTTAGCGGCAAAGGCTTCATGCCCACCCATAAGCTCGGCAAGGCCTGCGATGTCGTGAGGAACATACCACGTGTAGTGGCAGGGCTTGCCTTCGCAGATGTACTTCTGGAAGTTGAACGGATCGCCATTGACCCAAGTGCCGTCCTCGTTGCGCCCATCGACCCAACCCAAGGCAGGATTATATACATTCTTATAATACGCTGCACGCTTGAACAAATCATCAGCCACACTATCGTGCCCCAATTCGCGAGCGAAGAGCGAAAGCACATAGTCGTCGTAGGCATACTCCATCGTGCGGCTGGTTTGCTCACGCTTGTGGAAAGCCTCCAGCACCTCATCCTGCACGGGGATGTAGCCATACTTGAGATAACTCGTCAAAGCGCGACGTCCCTTTCCTTGCTCATATTCCTCAAAACTATCCGGCTGTTCGTATGCATTCTTCAAAAGTGCTTCGTATGCCTTTTGAACATCAAAGTTACGAATCCCTTTGAAATAGGCATCAGCCGTTAAAGAAGCTACATGGTCGCCAATCATCTCGGAGGTGTAGCTGTTCCAACAGGGGAAGATGGGGAGCCAACCTCCATCGTCGTACTTGTCGAGCAGCGACTGCACCATCTGTCCAGCTTTCTCAGGCTCGATGATGCACATCAAAGGATGCATGGCACGATAGGTGTCCCACATCGAATAATCCTCGTAATAGGTGCCGTCGGTGTGACGAACCTCCAAACCACCTGCATAGCTGGGGTAAGAGCCATCGCAGTCGTTGAACTCACGAGGCAGGAAAGAGGCATGATAGAGCGAGGTATAGAAACTGGTCAGCAACGCTCGGTCGTTGCTCTTTGCCTCGATGCGTCCCAACGTCTGCTGCCACGTATCGGTCAACGTCTTCTGCAATGTGTCAAAATCCCAAGCAGGAATCTCCTTGGTAAGATTGGCCTTGGCATGGGCAATATCGGTGAACGACGATGCCGCTTTGACAAGAACAGTTTCTCCAGCCTCCACATGGAACTTCACGTATGCACCCACTTCGTGTACTTCGGGATCGGGCACAAACTTGCGCTCATAGACGAGACCTTCGTTAGGCGTGTCGATACAGGTCTTTCCCTCCAACTTACCGTTGCAGTTATAGACTCCGCCCTCCAGAATCTCCTTATTCACCTTGACAACGAAATGTCCGTCAAAGCCGGCATACTCGCCCCAACCCTGATAGATGCGATGCACAGGATTCGACCCCGTCATCTCCCCCGTCTTAGGGTTAAAGGCTACACGACCCAAGCCTTCATCGCTATTGGGATTCATCACCAAATACACATCACCAGCCTCCTTGTAGGTTAAACGGAAGATAGCTGAGCGTGAAGCAGCAGTCATTTCGACCACAATCCCATAATCCTGTAGCTCCACACTATAATAGGCAGGGGTCGATACCTCCTTGTCGTGACTGAACTTAGAACCTCGCTCCAATGGATTGGTGATCAGTTCGCCACCCAAAGGCATGAGTGTGAACGAGCCGTAGTCCTGCGTCATGCCGCCCACAATCCAATGGCTGTTGCGGAAACCCTGAATCTCCTCATCCTGATAATAGTAGGGAGAAATCTCCTTCTGCTCGGTATCCTCGGTCTGAGCCACCCAGAAGTTCATGCCGTGGGGTACAAGGACGGCAGGGATGCATTGTCCAGGGTCATGGGCCTGATCATAGCCAGCCATCGTTCCTTTCTTGCTCGTCGGAATGGGCTTCTGTTTGCGCACAGTGCCCCACAGACCGGCAGCATCTTCGCTATAGTGTGCTCCTGTGCCGATCATGGTATCGACATACTTCATGTAATCCTTTCTCTCAGGTTGCTGAGTACAAGCCATCAAGGCAATCGTACCCAAAAGCAGCAGGACATTATTCCAAAAGTTGTGTGTGTTCATATTCACTCTATTCTGTTACGTTGTTCAAGAAAATCTGATTCTCTGGCACATTGACATTCTCAATCTTGAATCCTTGCACATCATCAAAGACGAATGCAGGGCGAAAATCTTCATCCGCTAATCTTACGTTAATATTCGTAAAAGTAATATCTTTTACATGACGAACGTAAAATGCCCAAGAAGGCAATTCTCCATACATCGAAAACTCAGGATACTGATTGGCAGCCTCATTTACTTCAGAAACACGATAAAGGCCTACGTATGCCATACCCTTAGTAGCACGTCCCGGATAGAGTATATCGACGTTTTCAACTTTTACATTCTCGATAAATTGTCCAGGAAGTCCTGCTATACTTGAAGGCCAAGGATTATGAAAATAATTGACCTCAGGGCCTCGTAAATCGTATGCTTCGTCAGGACGGCCAAACGGAACTTCTGCCTTCAAATTACGAATGGTGATATTCCTGCAAATGCCACCGATTCTTCCTTCTTCTTTACCTTCGTAAGGATGTCGAGCTCCCAAACAAATAAAGATTGGATTCCCGGTATTCTTTGCATTAATGTTTTCGACGAGGATATTCTCAAGCGTTCCTCCATCTACAGTCTCCAGAGCAATAGCCGAACGGAAGGTGTCATAGACCTTGATATTTCGAATCTTCACATCACGGAAGCCGCCATACGAAGCCGTTCCAAACTTCACTGCAGATGCGGAAGAAGCTATTCGGCAATTCTCGATCAGAATATCTTCGCAACAACTTTCCGGATTGTCACTTTTGAGACAAATACCATCGTCAGCAGCATTCACGTCGCAATTTCGCACCACGACATGCTTGCAGTCGTTCATGTCGATGCCATCATTATTCCAATAGCCACGGTTCACAATCGTCACACTATCGACGACCACATTCGTACAAGCATGTAGCGAAAGTCCCCAGTTCGAGCTGTTCTTCAATGTAACACCATGCACATAAATGTCATCACTCTCATTCAAGAAGAAGAGTTTCGGACGAGAGGAAGGACGCATACGACGGTAATTGTAGTTCGGATCGACACGTTCACCAATATGATGCAAACTGTCAATCGCCAAAGCGAGGTCCAAACCCTGGGCATCCACCGTTCCATGTCCGACAATGCGAATATGGTGTACCGAATCAGAAACAATCAGTCCCAGATGGACATCCTCATCTCCTCGACGACCTACGGCATCGCTTCCGCCATCATAATCGTATGGATTTGTGCTTCCAAGCAACGTGGCTTCTGAATCAAGGTATATCTCCACATTGCTTCTCATCCTTAACAATCCCGACAGCCATTGCCCTTTTCCGAAATAGACGCGTCCACCCCCTTCGTTGGCATGCACCTCGTCGATGCATTTCTGCAAAACTGCTGTGTTCAATGTCAGGCCATCGCCAACAGCTCCAACTTCAGCGACATTAATGGTATAAACGCCATCCTCAGGCGCACCTGACGAAGCACGAGGCCCTGTCTTCTGATGACTGCACGCCCCCATGATGAGGACTGAGAATAAAACAATGTAGATACTCTTCATATCTTCTTCGAATTATGATGATTGGACAAAAAAGCTCCCTGGAACCAAGTGACAGGGAGCAAAACAGTTGTTGAGAAATAGATTGTGAAGAGAAAAGGACGACAGTATTACAAGTCAATATTGCATGCTGCGATATCCATTTCTCCATCTGCGTCGAGAGCCGCATTCCAGGTTTCGGAAGCCGACTTGCCACCTTCGATCAAGCTTTCCTTCTCGGCGAGATCGAAGTGAGCTGCCAACCAGTTGTATTCGAACACAGGAAGCTGGGGATGAAGATCCTCGAACGACTTGCCCTCACGCAACGCTTCAAGCAACTCCTTGCGAGGCACAAGCATTCCGCCATAATCTGCCCATTCGCCCGTACCAGCCTCTCCTGGTTCCGTGCCGTAGATGCCCAGATTGTCCAAAACCTGAAGCTCCTGGCCAACATACATGTCGATGGCCTGCTGATAACGATCCAAACCACGCTTGATATGACGAGCATGAATGAAGCAACCTTGGAAATCAGTCTCGCCTGTATTCTTGAGTTTCTTCAATATCTTCATGCCGCGCAGGATATACCCGATGCTGAATGGATTGAACAACGTGAAGTTGAGGCGATCACGGCGTGCGCCCTCGAAATTCGAACGCTTGTCGCGCCTTGGCCACTTGTTAGCATCACGGCGGGTGCCCACACTACCGAGGTTCTGCCCGGGAACAACGATAGTCTTGCCATTCCCATCTTCGGTGATGAGTGAGAAGGGGAGATCACGGAAGTCCTCATGTCCCGTATGATGTCCGATCACGGTGCTGAACACACCTGCCTGCATAGGCCAATAGACATAGCTCGAGCTGCCCAACTTGCAACCACGCTGCAACTGTCCATATTTGTTGGGTCCTGTCTTGTATGAGTGGTTGCTCTGATTGCTGACCGAACCTGCATTAAAGAACGACGTCATACAACCAATCATCAACGTGGCCTTGTGGTGACTTACGCTATACGGGCCAGCGAAATAGGCACAAGCCTCACCATTCTCGAAGAAACAGTTGGCAAAGAACAGCGAATTGGCAGACGAATAGAGGCGACCGATATGGCAACCCTGTCCGACAAAGCTGTTGTCCATCTGGACTGCATCCTCAACCTTGCTGTCAGAAAGAATAATAACATGCTCCAGGATACAGCCATCTCCGATAAAACTGGGGGCTCCGGGCAGAGTAACAACGCTGATATCCACGAGACGAACAGCACCTACGACCTTTGTATTGGGGCCAAGATGAACATCAGTCATCTCACGCACATCGCTCACAAAGCAACCATCCTCGATGATGCTTCCATCCGAACGTATGCTTTCCGCATACTTGCGTGCCTTCTTATGCAGAAGTGCAACCAATTCGGGTTCCTTGCGGGCTTCAATGACCTCAAAGGCAGCTTCCATCGAGGTCAATCCATCGTAGAGAATCACTTCGAGGCCGCCATCTTCCTTCAGCACACTTACCTCAATACCATTGGCAAAGGTGGTGTTACCGCTTGTGCCGAGATTGCGGATATTGTCGAGGGTAACATTGGTCCCCAAGTAAACCTTTCCGGTGAAACGGACGTTATTGACCTGCGAGAGAACAAACGGATCGGCGACCTGAATATCGGCCCAATCCTTGGCAGAACAACCCTGCGCCTGCAAGGCTTTGATTTCCGTAGGAGATAGAGAACGGTAGTTCATACGAGATAGTATTAATAGATGATAATTGTCTTGATCAAAGGGCCTAAAAAAGCTATTATGCTTTAAACAACGTGCAAAGATATAGAATCGAAGGAAAATAGCCAAATTTTTGAGGAAATTTCTGCATTTTGGGACCTTTTCCTATCTATTTTATGCAAAATTAGCACATTTGCATCCATTTTTTTGTGCGTTTATTTGGAGTATTCGACAAAAGAACATACCTTTGCAACCATAAAAAAGAATCGATATGACAAGAGTAATTTCCGAAGATTATCTTAGCCATCTGTTGCATGCCCGTGAGCCTTTCAGCCACAAGAACGATTTCGGCAACGCCCTGCTCGTAGCCGGTAGTCGCGGCATGATGGGAGCTGCCCTCCTTTCGGCAAGAGCCTGTATGCGTAGTGGGGTTGGACTACTCACAGTACGTGTGCCACGTTGTGGCTATGAAATCATGCAGTTAGGCATCCCCGAAGCGAAATGCGAGACCGACAACCGTACTGACTACCACACCCACATCGAATGGCACAGCGGCATAGATGCTGTAGCTATCGGTCCGGGACTTGGATTGAATGAAGAGACACAGGATGCACTCATCAACCTGTTGCACCGAGGGTTATCAATCCCCGGGTTGCCCGACCCTGCTCTCATCCTTGATGCCGATGCGCTCAATATCCTTTCGCTGCATCCACATCTGTTGGACAAATTGCCCAAAGACACCATCCTCACACCTCATCCCGGCGAAGCCAAACGTCTGCTCGATGCCACAGGATGCGGCAACTCTCTGGTGCTGGCGATGAAATACAATGTTGTGGTTATCCTGAAGGACCATTACACCAACATTCACCTCCCCGACGGAAACATTTTCCGCAACGAGAACTTCGGTAATGCGGGAATGGCAGTTGGTGGTTCTGGCGACACATTGACCGGCATCCTGCTCGGTCTGCGAGCACAAGGGTACAGTGCCCAAGATGCTTCCATTCTCGGTGTTTCTCTGCATGCCATGGCTGCCGACCTCGCCATCGAACAAGGTGGCCAGAGCGAGGAATCTCTCCTCCCCTCCGACATCATAGCCTGGCTTGGAGCAGCCTTCAAGGAATTATAATCTTTTCAGCCTTCTGAATTCACGAAGCAGGAAGAAAGCAGCCAACAGGAACGAGAGGAGATCGCTAATCGGGAACGACCACCACACGCCATAAACGCCCAACATACGAGGCAGGAAAAGCAGCAACGGCAGCAGGAACAACAGCTGACGCGAGGTGCTCAAAAGGATAGCTATGCCTGCTCGGCGACTCGACTGGAAGAACGACATGGTCATCATCTGAGGACCTACAAGTGTGAAGGTACACATGATGATACGGAGTGCTGGTATGCACTTGTTCACCATATCGGTATCTGTGGTGAAAAGCGAAGCCAAAGGCCCTGGGAAGAGGAAAACAATCAGATATCCTAAAGTCATAACCGTAGTGGCGCAAGCCAAGGCGAACTTCATTACTCCCCGCACACGTCCATACAATTTGGCTCCGATATTGAAGCCCACAATAGGCTGCAGGCCCTGTCCAAAGCCCATCACCATCATGATGATGAGCAACGACACACGATTCACGATACCATAGACACCCACATACGAGTCACCCTCGGCGCCACCTTGAGCAATCAACGAACGGTTGATGATGATGACAATCAAACAATGGCAGAGGTTTACACAGAATGGAGAAAGACCAATGGCAAGAATTTCGCGGATGATATCCATGCGAACTCTCATTCCGATACGTGCGAAATGCACGAAGTTACTCTTCTCAAGGAAGAACCTGAACTCAAAGATCCAGGCGCAGATCTGTCCCATCACGGTAGCCAATGCTGCACCTCGCATGCCCCAGCCAAAGCCAAAGATGAACAGAGCATCAAGGATGATATTGATCACCACGGCCATGAGTTGAGCCGTCATGGCTCGACGCGGATTGCCCGTCGCTCGCAACTGGTCGTTCATGCCGAGGAAGGTGTGGGTGACAATGTTGCCGGCCAAGATTATCTGCATGTAATCGTGCGCGTATGGCAAGGTGGCATCGCTGGCACCAAAGAGTCGCAGGATAGGGTCGAGGAACAACAATCCCAGCGTGGTGATAATTAGTCCAATGGTGATATCGAGGCGAAGCATGTTGCCAAAAATCATCAGCGCACGCTGCTGATTGCCCTCTCCCATCTTGACTGATGTCTGCGCTGCCGAGCCGACGCCTAACATGGCACCAAAGGCAGCCGAGATGTTCATCAAGGGGAAAGTGATGGCAAGACCAGCTATGGCCAGCGGTCCCGCTCCGCGTCCGATGAAGATCGAGTCGCAGAGATTGTAAATTGAACTTGCCGACATCGCAATGATGCTCGGCGTGGCAAACTGAATCAGCAGTCGGCCCACAGGCTTTGTCGCCAATTGGCGTTGTCTCTCGTCTTTATATTCTATCATGATGGTGCAAAGATACGTTTTTTTTAGATTATTTTCGTTTTTTTTCGCAATAAATATGAAAAATTACCATTTTATTTCTTTTTTTCATCAAAAAATTTGGTATTGAGATTCCAATTCGTTATCTTTGCAGCAGTTTTTGGACGTAATAGTTCGAAAGCAAACACACTTTATAGCGAGATCTGAAAGCACTAGTTTCTTAACCTACAAAAGCACTTGTAACATGTTCAACAACCAGAGCATCAATACACCGTACGTGCGGTTTATTGCCTTTCTGCTCTCCCTCCTCCTTAGCGGAAGCGTCCTGTTTGGACAGACCCGTACAGTGACAGGCCAAGTGATTGACCAAGCCACCGGTGATCCCATCATCGGTGCCAATGTCATCGTCAAGGGCACAACCACAGGCACCATCACCGACATCGATGGTAACTTCTCCCTTTCGGGTGTCACCGACAAGTCGGTGCTCCACGTCAGCTATGTGGGCTACACCGCCGTAGATGTCCCCGTGAAAAGTAACACACGTCTTAACATCACCATCCGCGAAGACAATGACCTGCTCGACGAAGTCGTTGTGGTGGGTTATGGTGTGCAGAAGAAACGCGACCTCACCGGTGCCATCTCGAGCGTCAAGGCCGACGAGATCAAAGTGGCTCCAGTGATGAACGCCATGGAAGGTCTGCAGGGCAAGATTGCAGGTCTCGACATCACACGTGAGTCGGGTGCCGCAGGTCAGTCGCCCACCCTCCTCCTCCGTGGTAACCGTTCGCTCGACGGCTCCAACAGCCCGCTTTTCGTCATCGACGGTGTCAGCGGTGGCTCTATCGCCAACCTCAACCCCAACGACATCGAGAGCATCGAAGTGCTCAAGGACGCCTCCTCCACCGCCATCTACGGTTCGGCAGGTGCCAATGGTGTCATCATCGTCACCACCAAGCAGGGCACCCGAGGCAAGGTGAGCGTCGATTTCAACGCTTATATGGGTATCAACTGTATGCCTGCCTATCCCGAGACCTACACGGGCGAAGATTGGATCAACTACATGGCGGCAGGCTATGAGGCTTATTATGGCAACTCCGTCTGGAGCGAATACTCCGGCCGCACCGAGGCCCTTTCTCGCCTCTTCAACGAATTCGGCATCTCACAGGCCGGCATTGACTGCTACAACCAGGGCAAGTTCATCAACTGGAAGGACGAGATCCTCAAGACAGGTGTGCAACAGAACTACTCCCTCTCAGTGCGTGGCGGCAATGACAAGACGCAGTCCTACGCCAGCTTCGGTTGGCAGAACGAAGAAGGCATGTACCGCAACGACAACTACAAGCAGCTCACCTTCCGTGCCGGTACCAACTTCGAGGCCAATCGCTATATCACCATTGGATTCCAGTCGTCGCTCTCCTACAAGGACCGCAACAAGCGCAACTCACGTCTCTCGAAGACACTCACAGAAGTGCCCCTCGGAGAAGTCTATGAGGCCGACGGCTCGCTCAAGTGGTATCCCACAGGTTCCACCGACGACTATGTGAACATCATGGCCGACGACATCCCAGGCCAGTACATCAATACTTCGCGCTCCACCAGCATCAACATTGCACCATTCATCGAGATACGACCTCTGAAGGGTCTCTCGTTCAAGTCGCTCGTCAACACCAGCGTCTCCACCTCACGTTCCGGCGCCTTCGAAGGTCTCCACACCTACTACAAGCTCACAGGCTCCAGCCAGGATGTAGGCATCCGCACTGCCAGCATCACCCACAATGACAGTTGGGGCATACAGTGGCAGAATATCCTCAACTATAACATCAAAATCGGCAAGGCCCACGACATCACAGCCACCGGCATCATCGAGTATAAACGTTCGCACGGCGAGTCATCCTACGGCTACAACCGTGGCTTCGACTACGACAGCTACACGTTCTACAACCTCGGTGGCGGCCTCCAGCCTTCGGTATCGTCGAGCTATTCGCAGACCAAGATGCTCTCCTATGCAGCTCGTCTCAACTACAGCCTTCTCGGACGTTACCTCTTCAGCGCCACCATGCGTTGGGACGGTGCCTCGCAGCTCTACAACCAGTGGGATTCCTTCCCCTCTGCATCCATCGGCTGGCGCATCAGCGACGAGCCCTGGATGGAACCTACCGCCGACTGGCTCGACAACCTCAAGCTCCGTGTAGGCTACGGCGTGACGGGTAACTCCAACATCCCGGCTTATTCGTCGAAGACGCTCGTCGAAACCTCGACCCACTCCCTCAACCTCGGTGGCGGCCAGGTACAGGACTACATCCTCACCCAGGCTGTGGCCAACTACAACCTCGGATGGGAAAAGTCCTACAACACCAACATCGGTCTCGACTTCTCGATCTTCAAGGGTCGCCTCGATGCCAGCATCGACTACTACAACACCGACACCAAGGGTGTGCTATACAAGCGTCAGCTCCCCACATCCTATGGCCTGTACAATGCCAAGAGCCCTTACACCATGATGTCGAACGTCGCTCGCATCAAGAACGACGGTATCGAGGTGTCGCTCAATACGCGTAACATCGTCACCCGCAATTTCGTATGGTCATCGACCATCACCTTTGCAAAGAACAACGAGCGACTCACCAACATCGACCTCGGTAACAACACTACTGTCGATGAACTCATCTCGCTCGGCCTCTTCATTGACAACCCCGTCTATACATATTATAATTATAAGAAGAACGGCATCTGGCAGAACGGACAGGAAGACCAGGCAGCATGCTTCGGCCTCCAGCCCGGTCAGGTCAACATCGCAGCCGACTCGAGCCTCAAGTGGGACCCCAACTACCAGTACACCGGCTATGTGCGCGACCGCATCACCAGCACCTACACTGCAGTGGAGCGTCATGGTGCCTACTACACCGAGAACGAAGACGGCACACGCACCTACTACCGTCAGGGCACTCCCGAGTTCGCCCCCGATGGCAGCGTGAGCATCGTCGATGAGAACATCTACTCCATCGGCGCCAAGGACAAGCAGATCCTCGGTCACAAGCAACCCGACTTCACCATCGGTTGGACCAACAACTTCACCTACCGCTGGTTCGACCTGTCCATCATGACCGTCATGCGTTGGGGACAGATGGTCAACGGCGACATGCTGGGTTATGTCAGCGCCAAGAACCAGCCCGTCGATTATGACTACTGGACACCCAACAACCCCACCAACGCCTTCCCGTTGGCCAAGCTCGGCGTCAGCAACGAGGCAAAGACAGCGCTCACCTTCGTCGATGGCTCGTTCATCAAGATCAAGAACATCACCGTAGGCTACAGCTTGCCGGTCAAGCTGTTGCGCAAGGCCCACATGAGCCAGCTCCGCATCTACGGCACCGTTCAGAACCCCTTCATCTTCTGCAAGGATGACATGCTCAAGGGCCTCGACTCCGAGAACACCTCCTCCGAGTTCCCACTCTACAAGACTTTCGTATTCGGTATCAACGCTTCCTTCTAAATTGTCCCGACAACTATGAAAAAGATAACATATATTGCTATTGCAGCACTGCTTGCCTCTCTGTCTGCCTGTGACATCGATGAGGTGTACAAGACACAGCTCGACCAAGACGTCGTCTATACAACCACAGCAGGATACGATGGTCTGATCAATGCCTGCTACGAGAACCTGTACTACATGTACGGCAAGGAAGACGGCATCCCGATGATGGAAATGGGCACCGACCTCTGGCAGAACGGCAGCGCCACCAGCGCCGCCTGGAAGGAATGTGTCAACAACTACGAATGGAACACCGAGACCGGTGTCAACCGTGTCGTCTGGAATGCACTCTATGCCACTATCGCCTACTGCAACACCGCCATCTTCTATCAGAACGAATGTCCCGCCTACGACCCAGCTGCCATGAAAGCCAAGGTTGCCGAGGCTCACTTCATGCGCGGATTCTCCTATTTCCACGTCGTTGAGCAATGGGGCGGCGTCACCCTCACCACCACTTCCATGGCCGAAGAGGGGGCACGCGAATATGCCTACCGCTCCACCGAGGACGAGATCTACGACCAGGTCATCTCCGACCTCATGATTGCCTACAGCGACCTGCCCGAGTCACAGGGTCAGGAACGAGGCCGTGCCAACAAATATGCCGCAGCTGCCATGCTCTGCAAGGCTTGGATACAGCGTTCGCGCCTCGAACGTGACTTCGCCGAGAATCCCGATGGCAAGTCCAAGTGGGTGAGCGTCATCACCAACGAGGGACACGTCAAATACAGTGCTGCACAATGCGCCGACTCGGCATTCAAGTATGCCCAGATCGTCATCAACAGCGGCAAGTACCAACTCTACCCCTCCGACGAGACTTCGTCGGGCAGCACCAAGGAATGGCTCGGCGATAACAACAAGGCCAACTCCGAGTTCATTTTCCTCGAAGCCATCGACCACGAGAACGGATACAATCCCGAAGTGTGGAACCGTGGACGCACACGCCAGTACTACATGATGAACATCGGCTCGCAGGCCTCCAACTTCGGCGTGCAGGGCGATGGCATCCGTTATGGTCGTGCCAACACCTCGCGCGTACATCCCACCCTCTTCCTGCTCCATGACTGCTTCGACCCCAAGCCCAGCGAGACCGATGTCAACAGCACCATCTATTGCGACGACAAGTCGCGTGAATGGACCGCCGACACCCGCTTCGACGACAGCTTCTATTACAAGTACTTCATCTCCTCGGGCTCCTTCCCCGTGCCCTACTCCATCCTCAAGTCGTGCGGAAAGGACACCACCTATTTCTGGGATGCCTATCAAACCTCTGGTATGGAGTCGCGTTACACCATCACCGGCAACATCGTCTCGCCCGAACAGCTACGCGCCAACTACTCCGGCTACAATTACTATGCCGACAACGGCACCATGGCCAGCACCGAGGTCATCGAGCTCGAGAACAAGCCCGCTGCACTGGGCTGCTACACGCCCAACTTCCCCGTCGATTCGGCTTGGTGTGCCCGCAAGAAGTACCTCGTCGCAGGTCTCCCCAGCCTCGACGGTGCCATCAACACCGGCATATTTGCCTACTTCCAGACGAACGGTGCCACCGCCAAGGAATCCAACTATCGCTCCCTGTCGCCTTCATTGCGCAAGCTCTCCCCGCTCAAGTACATCATGACCAACCAGCAGAGCTTGAACGACTTCCCCATCATCCGTCTCACCGACATCTACCTCCTCGCTGCCGAGGCTTCCATCCTCTCTGGTAGCCATCAGAGCGAAGGTCTCGAATACCTCAAGACCGTGCGTCGCCATGCCGCCAAGTCAACCAACGAGGCCAAGATCCTCGAAGGCGTAGAGCTTACCATCGACTACCTCGCCAAGGAACGTGCCCGCGAGCTCTGTGCCGAAAACTGGCGCTGGTACGACCTAAAGCGCATGGGTCTGCTCACCGCTGACTATCTCAACGCTCCACGTCGTAACGTCTATGGCCAGTCCTATCAGACCAAGTGGCGCGTACGCCCCATCCCACAGCAGATGCTCGACCAGATCGCCAACCCCGACGAGTACGGCACCAACGGCTACTAAAACAGATGGGGCCAAGCGCCCCATCTGTTCCCAGCGTCCTCGCTCCCCTCTGTCCCCGTCGCGGCCGTACATGGCCGCCCCTCACCCTCGCTCCCAGTCACCCCGTCGCGGCCGTACATGGCCGCCCCTACCTATCCCCGCCTATTTATCCATCAAATACTAACCATTAATTAATTAACACTATGAAGAAATTCTTTACCTTAGCAGCTTCATTGCTCGTTCTCTCTGCCAACGCGCAGACCGTTAAGAATCTCGACTCGTCGCTGGTTTTCTATCTCACCAACGACACCGTCTCCACACAGATGGGCATCTATGAGGACCCCGACACCGGCGAAGAGGTCGAGGGGCTAGTTGCACGTCCCTGGAATGGCGCATCCTGCGTCTCTGCATTCAATGCCTGCGGCATTGGCCTCGAGTCCGGCACCGATGACTTCGGCATCAATGTCACCGTCAAGAACAAGTACACCGACCCCGAGAACGGATTCACCATCCCCGCCGGCGTATATCGCGGTGTAACCCTCAACCGTGCACGCCTCACCCTGGCTGGCGCCCTCAACGACGGCAGCAAGTTCACGGCATTCACCAACGTCAAGTCCATGATCCTCTATTTCATCCCTGTGCCCACCACATGGGTCAGCGGAGGTATCTCACTCCAGGACTTCCCCACTGGACGTGTCGAGGCACAGTATCTCAACGACACCCTCGGAGCATACTCCAACCTCGCCTATCGTGAAGTACACATCAGCATGACAGCCGACCCGCTCGAGAGTGACACCCGCTCCATCAAGGGCGTTGATCTTGTAGGCTTCGAGCGTGACGAGAACGATCCCACCAAGATCTCCGTCAACCAGCCATTCAAATGGACCGTGAACCTCCAGAACCGTCTCGACGGCACCGACTACGAGGATCTCTTCGAGAACCCCGAGACCAAGCAGGGCGAATTCGTCAACTACGTTTGCTCTCCCGACGAGACCGAAGCAGCCATCGACTACTACTTCGGACGCCTCGACGAGTGCCGTGCCTACTACGACAACGACAAGATCGCTTCCACAGCCACCGGCTACAGCTGCTACGATCACAAGTGGACCACCAAAATACCGTGGACTGCCGAGACTCCTATACAGCTTAAGGTGAAATACCGCATGTACCTCGTCGGCGTAGCTGTCATGTCTGCCACCGAGGGCGCTCCCGTACAGTTCATGAATGCTGCCGACGGCGCCAAGGCCGCCTGGGCCGACGCTGCCGTTGCTTACGGCAACCATGGCGAGGAGGGCATCGAGACCATCAAGAGCGACGCTCCACGAAGCTATCGCCTCTACAACATCAACGGCCAGCCCATCAACGCCGCCAATGGCCTCACGATCTCCAATGGCAAGCTCATCTTTGTCAAGTAACAAACCATCATCCTTAAATAATTAACCCTTAATCCAAAACTGCATGAAAAAGTTTATCCTACTTGCCGCAGCCGTGCTCATGAGCACCGCGGCATTTGCAGACTCCTACACTATCGTGTTCAACGATAACGTGGAAGAAACGGATGGAACCGCAGTCATCAAACCCGATGTAACTGCCGACTCCATTGCCGCCGAAGGAGCTGAGTTCATCGCAAGCGTGGCCATCGGCCCCAATGCATCCACTTCGCGCGCTTATTTCGGACGCACAGGCTACGGCCTCAAGTTCGGAAACTCATCCAACCCCGGCAACCTGGTGGTTCACCTCTCTGCCAAGGGTCAGGTGAATGCCACCTCCATCGTCGTTAAGGCTGCTCCCTGGTGGAACGCCGAAACTGGGAATATCGACACCCCGCATGCCACCATCAATGGCTTCGCATACGAGATCGATGCCACCGAAACCGCATTGAAGGATTACGAGATCGTATTCGACGAGCCACAGTTCATCGACACCCTCTACTTCCATGGCACTGAGAAGGGCCGCAGCTTCGTCAAGAGTGTGACCATCAACTACGAGGCTGCTTCCTTCGACGCTTCCGTAGCCCATGCTCCACACTATGCCGAGGGCAAGGCCTTCGAGGTTGTCCTGGGTCCCGATCTTGTTCAAGGTGGATTCCCCAAGACTGCCGAGGACGGCACCGTAAGCGAGAAGAACGGCATCTCCGAGAAGTACGATTGGGTAGAATACATCAACCCGACCTCTACGCTCGACAACGGCAAGGCCGAGGTGCAGACTTCCAACCGCTGGACCAACTACGATCCCAACTACGAGGATTGGAACTATGGAGAAGGTGCCAACTGGATCCAGGTAAAGGGCGAGAACGGCTCTGTCAATTCTCCTGTTCTTTCCGCAGCATGGGGCAAGTACATGAACTTTGTCGTAAAGGAGACTTCCAAGATGATCTTCCTCGGCGTTGGCTCTGCCGGTGGTTCGGCTGAAGACGGCAACTGCCTCCGTGCCGTTGCCCTCTCTGAGGATGGCGACGTCATCGAAGCCAACTCCACCCCAGGCGGCATCTACGGCAAGGGCACCGCTTCCGACACCCTGGTCCTCAATCTCGATCCCGAGAAGGTTTACCAGGTTACCTTGAAGGGTGACGAGACCGCCAAGAAGGACATCATGCTCGGAGGCTTCCAGATCTTCGGCGTTTCCGAAGCTCCCGGCATCGCTCCTAAGGCTCCCGAGGTTCCCAACTATGCATACTGGGAGACCGTCAAGGGTCCCGACATGCTGACCACCAAGCCCAAGACTGCCGATGACGGCACCGTATCCGACAAGCCCGCCATCGCCCTCGACTGGATCGAATATGTCAACCCGACATCGACCCTCGACGACGGTACCACCGAAGTACAGGTTGCCAACCGCACGACCGACCTCAATCCCGAGACCGGCGAACGCGGCGAGGCGTTCCAGGTAACTGGCGCCGATGGCTCGGTTAACTCTCCTGTCATCTCCGCCAAGTGGGGCAAGTACCTCAAGTTCTTCGTGAAGGACACCAAGAAGTTCACCGTTTATGCTACAGGTTCTGCCAGCGGCACCGCCGAGGAAGGCAACTACATCCTCGTTACTGCCAAGCCATTTACCAGCCACAACGACATCGTCGTACAGACCGAACCCGGCACCATCTGGGGCAAGGGCGCTGCATCCGATTGCGCTACCGTAGAGCTCGACCCGACGCAGAAGTATGAGATTTGGGTACAAGGCGCTCCCGAAGTCAACCGCGACATCCAGATCACCGGCGTTACCCTCCAGGATGAGGTTACTGCCGACGCCCAGGAGGCTGGCAAGGGTACCCTCAACATCGCCATCGAGAAGGCAGTTGAAGTTGCTGAAACCGGCGTTTACACCGTCGATCTCGAAGAAGGCCAGACCTACACTCTCGCTGGTGAAGCTCCTCTCGGCCTGAAGGCTGTGGTCATCTTCGGCAACAACGCAACCGTAGTTACCGACGAAACCGGCCAGATTACCGTTCAGACCGGACTCACCGTCACCAACCTCAACTTCGACTGCGCAGCTTCGACCGTAGCTCCTATTGCCATGTCCGAGGAACCCGACGAGAGTCTCTACACCTACAGCGAGGAGACCACTGTCGGCGAGGACGGCACCGAGACCGTAGTAGGCACCTACAAGTACGAAGGCGCAAGCCAGAAGGTTTACGAAGGTGGAGCCATCAACATCATCCAGTCCAACTTCGCCAACCTGCCCGGTTCGCTCATCGACGGCGGCACCAAGCCATGGGCTCTCCACACCCTCTATATCGACGAGGCCATTGTGCAGAACAACAACGCCGAGGGCAAGGCTATCATCCGTTGGGATGGCGGTGCCAACAGCATCCAGGCCATCAAGATCGACAACTCGACCTTCTACAACACCAACGAGACCACCAGCTACTACTTCCTCCGCTTCAGCAACGCTTCCAACGCTCGTCCAAGCAAGGTTTGGGGCAGTGATCCCGAATTGGCAGTTTGCAGCTGGAACATGAAGAACAACACCTTCGTCAACAGCCCATCCAACCAGAACTTCGCCAACAACTATGTGAACGACAAGACCGTCACCGCCGAGTGGACCGAGAACATCTTCGTCAACACATGGCGTCTGCAGAAGGCTATCGGCGGCTCTTGCAACTATGTCACCGACAGCACCAACTGCATCTGGGGTGGCGTCAACGCGGTGGACAACACCGATGCTACCAAGTTCGCCGTGCTCGACTCGATGGATATCCAGACCGCCGAGCTCCCAGCTCTCGACCTCACCAACCCATTGGCACTCAAGGAGTACTTCGCTCCATTCGAGAGCAGTTATGCAGCCAAGGTACAGGCCGGCGATCCTCGCTGGGCAGTCGAGTATGTTGAACCCGTTCCACCAGTAGCTATCGAGAAGGTTGAGAACGAGGCCATCAGCAATGCACCCGCTTACAACATCAGCGGCCAGCGCATCGAAAAGGCTCAAGGTCTGATTATCCGCAACGGCAAGGTCGAATACATCAAGTAACCTCTGCCTTCCACACTATTTCCACGAGCCGGACACGTTCCGGCTCGTGCTTTATCAAACAACACATCCGACACACGCTATTTGCGAACCATTTAACACCACACGCATGAAGATTCATTCCATTCTCCTTTCCCTGCTCACAGCCTGTGTGTTGCTCTGCATCACCACACCATCGGCCCGTGCCGAACGCACACTTGCCTTCCCGGGCGCCGAGGGTTACGGACGCTATGTCACTGGAGGTCGCGGCGGCGAAGTATGTTACGTCACACGCAATGACGACTGCTCCGACAACAATCTCGTCGAGGGAACACTTCGTTGGGCTCTTAACCACAACAACGGCGGTCGCCCCCGTATCATCCTCTTCAATACCTCGGGCACCATCTACCTCCAGTCGAAACTGCGATTCAAGTATCCCAACGTATCCATTCTTGGGCAATCGGCACCCGGCGGCGGCATCTGCCTCACTGGCTACAATATGTACATCAACAACGACAACGTCATCATCCGTTATGTACGTTTTCGTGCCGGCGACATCCCCAACAAGTCGATGACAGGCCTCGATATGGAGAATTGCGAAGGGGTCATCCTCGACCACTGCTCCATGACTTGGAGCATGGAGGAATGCCTCACAGCCTACGACAGCGACTCCACTACCGTCCAATGGTGCATCATCGGCGAAGGACTCTACAACTCCAAGAACTCCAAGGGTGCACGTGCCTACGCCACGCAATGGGGCGGCGAGCACAGCACTATGCACCATACACTCATCACCAACAGCCATTCGCGTGCCCCGCGTTTCAACGGCGTGCGTGCCGAGTCGAAGACCAAGGGCGAACACGACTACGAGGTCGATTCCGAGTTCGCCAACAACGTCGTTTTCAACTGGAGCGGCGCGAACAACCAGTATGGCGGCGAGTATGCCAAATCGACTGTCGAGGCTCCCGCCTGGGCAAAGGACGACCCGGGCTACAACCGCGTCTATCTCATCGGCAACTACTACCGCCCGGGCCCTGCCACGCAGCGCAACACCTCGGGTGCACGCTACTGGTGCGCTCCCTCCACGCCCTATGGACAGTGGTATCTCAGCGGCAACAAGTTCGAGGTCGATAGCAAATGGGCACCCAAGAACAGCACCGTATGGAGTACTGCCGAACTCGACAAGGTCAATGCCGATAACTACTACGGCGCAGAGTCGGGCAGCGCCAGCCGAGGCATCAACCTCACAGGCTCCAACTTCACAACCTACACCCTTACCGAACTGCCCTACGCCCTTAGCGGCATGGAGTACGAAAGTGCCGACGATGCCTTCCAGAAGGTCGTCAACCAGGCAGGAGCTTCATTGCCGCGCTACGATGAGGTCGATCAGCGTCTCATCGACGAAGCAGCAGGACGCATCGACCCGCAGTATGCCGGAGCATCCCTCCCCAACGAGAAGGGTATCATCGATGCACCCGACGACATCCAGCTCTCCGAACACGACACCTACGTCGTCGATGGCGTCACATACACCAACTTCCCCTTCCTCGGCATGCGCGAAGGCGACCGCTACATCGTCGATGCCGACTGCGACGGTATGCCCAATGCCTACGAGGACGAGATGGGCTTCGACAAGAACGATCCATCTGATGGAGCAGCCCTGGCCTCGAATGGTTACACCAATGTCGAGAACTACCTCAACGGCATAGCCGACGGCACGCTCCAGAAGTCTCGCTACGAGACCTCCGACTATCCCATCACCCCAGGGCATGACATCTCCGACGAGGTGACCTATTCGTTCACCACGGGTCGCGCCGATGGCGAGGCACCCCAGGGCGGCACCCTGCCCTTCGCCTCGCAGTTCACCTTCCCGCCCAACACTTCCCTCTACATCGAAGGCTACACGCTCATCGGATGGACCAGCCAGGGCAAGACCTGGTACATCGGCGACGTCATCACCCTTATCGAGGACATGACGTTCAACCCCGTCTTTCAGAAGAACACCATCTCCATCGACGAGCGTCGTCACGACACCCGCTGGACGTGGGACTTCACCCTCCCAGCTGCACCCCTGATCACTGCCGACAGCGACGATGAGGGCATCTACGTCAATCAGAACCAGGTTGAAGGCATCAGCATCGACACCTATGTCGAATATTCGGGTCGCCACGTCACCCTGCCCTATCGCTCCGGGGCCACTGCTTACGTCAACGACACCAAGGTCGAAGCCAGCGTGAGTTCCGACTCCACCCTTGCCTTCATCACCGTGCCCGCCGACCAAGCGCTCCGCACCCTCTCGGTCCTCTTCCCCTACGTCGAGCCCACCCACGCCGAGTCGGGCAGCGTCATTATCGAATGGCCCTGGAACACTGGTGCATTCGTGGCGAATGGCACTTTCAGCGACGATGACTCCGCCCTCGCCTTCGCCTCGGCCGTAGCCTCCTACAACGAGGACTACCTCAGCTATATGTCCAAGACCGACAAGGTCATCAAGGCCAGTTGGGTGGCATTCCAACCCGCCGAACAGATCTCCGAACCCGATCCGAACTACGTGGTCGAGTTCCGCGTCACTCCCGCTGCGGGTGTCAGCTTCACACCCACGTCGGTCAGCCTCAATGCCATGCGCTTCGGCACCGATGGCGGCAAGCTCGACATCTATGCCGTCTATGGCGATGAGGAAGTCCTCCTCGACCAGGCCCTCGTTCCCGAACGCGACAACGTAGGCCTCACCCCCATCAGCCACGACCCCTCAAACCCCTCAAACCCCTCAAACCCCTCTTTTGCTCTCCGCATCTACATCTACAGCCTCGGCAACACCAAGCAGGTGGGCTTCAACCACGTTGTCATCAGTGGCGACTGGAGTAGCGACGCCAGCGCCGAACAGTATAGTGTAGGAGCCGAAGCTTATCCTGCCGAAGGAGGTACGGTGACCCTCTCCCCCGCTGGTGGTGTCTATCGCGAAGGGACTGTCGTTACCCTCACAGCCACTCCCCACGAAGGATACAACTTCGTAGGGTGGACCGACGAAGACGAGAACCTCATCACCAAGGAGCTGACCTTCGAACACACCGTCACCTCCGATGCCTACTTCTTCGCGAACTTCAAGGCATACGGCGCTTATGACGAGATCTTCGAGAACTGTGCGCCCTACAATGCCGCAGTCCGAACCATCGACGAACTGCTCGTAGCTCTCGATGCCGCAGCCAAGCGTCCGAACCTCGACGAGCGCTATTTCATCTTCCTCTTCAATGGCACCTACGACTTCGGCACCACGGCACTCACCAAGGTAGTGAAGAACACCTCGCTCATCGGCGAAAGCATGGAGGGCGTGCTCCTCATGAATAATCCTGGCTCGGTCACCAAGTACCAGGACGAGACACCCGTGCTCTTCATTGACCAGAACCAGAACGGCGTCTATATACAGGACCTCACCATTCGCCAGGCACGCGACTGGGACAGCGGCAAGTCCAAAGGTCAGGCCATTGCCCTGCGTCAGCGCGGCAAACAGGCCATTTACAAGAACGTGCGTCTGCAAGGCGTGCAGGACACCTATTACCTCAACAAGGCCGACGCCACCGCCTACTTCGAGGACTGCGACATCGCCGGTGACGTCGATTTCATCTACGGCGACGGCACGATGTTCTTCGAACGTTGCACCCTGCGGCCCATCAGCTCGGGGGCTTGCATCACCGCTCCCAACACGCAACCCGGCTACAAGGGCATCGTCTTCAACGACTGCACCATCGACGGCGCCTCGGGCTATCGTCTCGGTCGTCCCTGGGGTGATTCGCCCGCCTGCACCTACCTCCACACTACGATGGCGACGCAGCCCGCAGCAGCCGGCTGGGGCACGATGTCGTCGGGCCTCGTCCTTCGTTTCCACGAATACGATTCGCGCGATGCCCAGGGCAATGTGCTCGACCTCAGCGGCCGCTCCCTTGCTGCATGCAGCCCCGCCGCAGGGTCCGACGAATGTGTGATCACGGCCGAACAGGCTGCCGAATACACGCTCGACAAGGTCTTCCCCGACTGGTATCCGCAGAGTTTCACGCGGCAGCAATGCGTAGAAGTGGTACAGAGCGGCAATCAGCTCACCTGGCCATGCTCCAAGAGTGCCCTTGGCTTTGCCGTGCTCAAGGACGGTCAGATCGTGGCCTTCACCTGCGATCCCTACTACACCATCCCCGAAGGCGACAAGGCAGGTTCCTACAGTGTACGCGTCGCCAATCTGATGGGCGGCCTCGGCGCACCATCCAATGCCGTCACGGGAATCCGCACGATTCAGGCCGATCAAGACACCTCCGCACCTCAGCCAGCCTTCTACAATCTCTTCGGTCAAAGAGTAGGGCCTGACTATCGGGGATTAGTAATCGGTTCCGATGGTAAGGCTTTCCGTCAATAGCCTACAATTGCGACTCGAAAGTAGCAGACAATATTGTCACGAATAATAACATCCAAACAGCGTTTTGTTCCACAACATTGTCATCCGATTCTCTATCTGGAAAACTTCCCGTATATTTGCACCAGATAAGAAATCAAGACATAAGTAAAACGCTGAAAAAGGAGTGGCCGACCGTGAGGTTAGCCACTCCTTTTTTGGAAAACATTGCCGCAAAAAAATGTCCCCCATGTTGCCATGGAGGACGAATCAACAGAGCGTCAAATCATAGGAATGCGATGGTAAGACCAGCCATCACGATGCTGACCATCGACATCAGCTTAATGAGGATGTTGAGCGATGGGCCAGACGTATCCTTGAACGGGTCACCTACGGTATCACCCACGATGGTAGCCTTGTGGCATGCCGAACCCTTGCCGCCGAAGTTGCCTTCCTCGACATACTTCTTGGCATTGTCCCACGCACCACCTGCATTCGACATGAATACAGCAAGTGTGAAGCCCGACGAAAGACCACCGACGAGCAGGCCAAGTACACCAGCCACACCGAGGAACAGACCTACAATGATGGGGATGATGATGGCAAGCAGGGCGGGAACGATCATCTCGTGCTGTGCTGCCAGGGTCGAAATCTCGACGCAACGGCTGTAATCAGGAGTCCCCTTGCCTTCGAGGATGCCCTTGATCTCACGGAACTGACGACGCACCTCCTCAACCATCTTGCCGGCTGCACGTCCTACTGCACCCATCGTAAGGCCGCAGAACAGGAACGCTGCCATGGCGCCGATGAAGATGCCGACGAGCACCTTCGGGTTCATGAGGTTCACCTGGAAGTAGTTCATGAAGTCGGGAATGTTGGCCTTGCCTGCCTCGATGGTGTCGCCTGCCACGTTGGTCATAGTCTTGCCCACACGATCCATGGCAATCTTCACTTCTTCGATGTATGAAGCGAGCAGTGCCAGGGCGGTGAGTGCAGCCGAACCGATGGCGAAGCCCTTGCCCGTAGCAGCTGTGGTGTTGCCCAGTGCATCGAGGGCATCGGTGCGGTGACGTACCTCCTCACCGAGTTCGCTCATCTCGGCATTGCCACCAGCATTGTCGGCAATAGGTCCGTAAGCGTCGGTGGCAAGGGTGATACCCAGTGTCGAAAGCATGCCGACAGCGGCAATGCCGATGCCGTAGAGACCCATCTGGATGCTGCCTGCACTCATGCTGAAGTCAAAGCCATTGGCGCATAGGTAACTCAGGCAGATGGCTACCGAGATGGTGAGCATGGGCACGCAGGTCGAGATCATGCCGGTGCCGATACCCTTGATGATGACGGTGGCCGAACCTGTCTTCGAAGCTGCCGAAATCTCCTTCGTAGGGGTATAGGACTGCGAGGTGTAGTACTCGGTGGCCTGTCCGATGATAACGCCAGCTGCGAGGCCGCTGATCACCGAGAGGCTGAGCTGCCACCAGTTCTCGAAGCCAAGGGCATAGAGGATGCCAAAGGTGCAGATGGCGATGAGGATGGCTGCGGTGTTGGTGCCTACGCCAAGCGAATGGAGCAGGTCCTTCATCGTGGCTCCCTCCTTGGTGCGAACCAGGAAGACGCCGAGCAAGCTGAGGAACACGCCCACGGCAGCAATGAGCATTGGGGCAATGACGGCGCGGAGCTGCATGTCGCCAGCTGCATAGGCATAAGCCGTTGCACCCAGGGCTGCAGTACTGAGGATCGAGCCGCAATAGCTCTCGTAGAGGTCGGCGCCCATGCCAGCCACGTCACCTACGTTATCGCCCACATTGTCGGCGATTGTGGCGGGGTTGCGCGGGTCATCTTCGGGGATGTCAGCTTCGACCTTGCCCACGATGTCGGCGCCCACGTCGGCAGCCTTGGTGTAGATGCCACCACCCACACGGGCAAACAGAGCCTGTGTCGAAGCACCCATGCCGAAGGTCAGCATCGTCGTGGTGATGGTTATAAGCGAAGTGGAATCACCATGGTAGAAGTGGTTAAGCACAAGGAACCAGATGGCGATGTCGAGCAGACCGAGGCCTACTACGGTGAGTCCCATCACGGCACCCGAACGGAAGGCGATCTTAAGGCCGCTATCGAGGCCCTTGCGTGCTGCGTTGGCTGTACGGCCCGATGCGTAGGTGGCTGTCTTCATACCGAAGAAGCCTGCCAAGCCGCTGAAGAAACCGCCCGTAAGGAAGGCAAACGGTACCCAGGGGTTCTGGGCGTTGAAGCCATAGGCCATGATGGCGAAGATTACGGCGAGGACGATGAACACGATGAGCACGACCTTGTACTGCTGTTTCAGGTAGGCCATGGCGCCTTTGCGTACGTACTCGGCAATCTCACGCATACGAGGAGTGCCTTCATCAGCCTTCATCATGCTGCTGAAAAATACCCACGCCATCACCAATGCGACGATGGATGCAATGGGAACGATCCAAAAGACAAGAGGAATGTTTTGCATAGGATTGTGTTTGTTATTTTATGGTAGTTAAAGAGTAGTAAAAAATGGAGAGTAATAAAAAGCGAGTCACACAGAAACACACAATCTGTGCCGAACTGCGAAAATCTGTGTGACCTATGAACTGCGTTACTTGAGGAGTCCCTTCAGAATCTCCTGTGTGATCTTGCGGGTAGCCGTAGTTGTGGCAGTCTTGGCAGCCTTTCCGAAGATGTCGCCCAAGCCGCCGCTGTCCGACTTCTTGCTCTTCGACGAGGTGCTCTTCGACTTCGACGACGAGCTCTTCGACGACGAACTGGACTTCTTCGAGCCGCCTGTGATCGACTTGCCGATGCTGTTGCCTACACTGCGAGCCACGCTGGCGCCCACGGCGCCGATGAGCGTGCCGAAGATGGTGCGCGAAAGACCCGACGACTTCTTCTTCTCAGCAGCCTTGCGCTCCTTCTCCTCGGCCTTCGCAGCCTTCTCGGCAGCCTTGCGGTCCTTCTCAGCCTGCTTCTCGGCCTCGATGCGAGCCTTCTCGTCGGCCAATGCCTGCTCTTCGGCAGCCTTCTGTTCATCGGCCACCTTACGCACCTCGCTGAGCACCTCGTAGGCACTCTCGCGGTCGAAGTAGTTCTTGTACTCCTTGATGTAGCTGGGCGCAGCATTCATGATGTCGAGGCGCTGACCTGCGGTGATGGCACCAATCTGGCTGAGCGGGAAGAGGATACGCGCACGCTCCACCATCGTCGGGGCGCCCTTGGCATCGAGGAACGACACAAGGGCCTCGCCCGTAGCCAGCTCCATGATCACCTCGTAGGTACTGAACGCAGGATTGGCGCGGAAGGTCTCGGCAGCTGTGCGCACGGCTTTCTGATCCTTGGGAGTATATGCACGCAGGGCATGCTGGATGCGGTTGCCGAGCTGTCCGAGGATATCCTCCGGGATGTCGGTCGGCGACTGTGTGACGAAGTAGATGCCCACGCCCTTCGAACGGACGAGGCGAATCACCTGCTCAATCTTGTCGATAAGCGCCTTCGAGGTGTCTTCGAACAGCATGTGTGCCTCGTCGAAGAAGAACACCAGCTTGGGCAACTCCTGGTCGCCCACCTCAGGCAGGTTGGCATACAGCTCGGTAATGAGCCAAAGGAGGAAGGTCGAATAGAGCTTCGGCTTGAGCATCAGCTTGTCGGCACAAAGCACGTTCATGATGCCTCGGCCATTCTCCTGGTCGATGAGGTCCATGATGTTGAACGCCGGTTCGCCGAAGAACTGCTCGGCACCCTCCGATTCGAGGGCCATGATGGCACGCTGGATGGCACCGATGCTGGCTGCCGTCATCATGCCATATTCGGTAGTGAGCTTCGAGGCATTCTTGCCGCAGAAGTCGAGCATCATGCGCAGGTCCTTGATGTCGATGAGCAGGAGGCTATTGTCGTCGGCAATGCGGAACACGATATTGAGTACGCCCGTCTGCGTCTCGTTGAGTCCCAACAGTCGTGCAAGGAGCTGCGGACCCATGGCCGAAACGGTGGTGCGCATGGGATAGCCCTGCTCGCCAAACACGTCCCAGAATCGCACGGGACAGGGTTGGAACTTCGGGTTTTCGATGCCGAATTCGGCGCAGCGCTTCTCGATGAAGCTCGACATGGCACCCGTCTGGCTGATGCCGCTCAGGTCGCCCTTCATGTCAGCCATGAAGCAGGGTACGCCGGCCTGGCTGAACGTCTCGGCCAAAACCTGCAGCGATACGGTCTTGCCCGTACCTGTGGCACCGGCGATAAGGCCATGGCGATTACACATCTTGCCTATCAGGTGGATAGGACCATTCGCGGAATGAGCTACGTAAAGTTGTTTGTCAGTTGTGTACATGGAATATTAAGTAGTTTGAGGAGTTTAAGGGGTTTGAAGGGTTTGAAACAAACACGCTGCAAATATAAATAGAATTTAGGGAAAATGCAAATCTTCGGGGCAAAAAGAATGAAAAATAAATGAAAAAAGGAGCGAAAGCCCGAGGTTAAGCGGGTTTTCGCTCCATTGAGGTGTAATTATCTGTGTCAGATTGCCTGTTCAACAGGAACCACGAAGGCACGCAGGCCAAGTTGCGGACGGTCCTTGTCAATCTTCTTCAGTCGTTCGAGAATCTTCTCTACACGATCGTCTTCACACACGGTGAAGATGGCGCTGTTCTGTCCAGGCCATGCATGACTGCCATAGTGAGGCTCTCCGCCGTTCGAACCACGGCCCCATGCGTCGGGGATCATCGTAAAGCCATGTTGCATACAGCTAGCGAGGCCCGCGATCACTTCTTCGCGATGTGCCTGGTCGAATGCTATAAATATTCCTTTCATAGTCGTCTTGTTTTTTCGTGATCACTTCTTATGGCGTGTCTTGAACTTATGGCGCTTCTTGTTCCATTCGGCCTCGACGCCCAGTTTGTTAGCCCAAAGCATACGCTCGGTCTTGATCTTGAAGCCCTGCACGATGCAGTAGATCGACGGAACAACGACGAGGGTCATCACCGTCGAGACGAGCAGACCGCCGATAATCGAAACACCCATCGGTTGCCACATCTCCGAACCCTGACCTGTGCCAATAGCCATTGGCAACATACCCAACAGGGTAGTCAGCGTGGTCATGAGCACAGGACGCAGACGGCTACGACCGGCATGCACAACGGCCGAGATGACGCTCTCGCCACGTTCGCGCAGCAGGTGGATGTAGTCGATCAGCACGATACCGTTCTTCACCACAATACCGATCAGCATCACACCACCCAGCATCGACATGATGTTGAGGTCGATGCCCGTGATCCACAAGGCAAGCACGATACCGGTGAACGTGAACGGGATGGAGACGAGCATGATGATGAACGGGTCGGACCACGATTCGAACTGTGCCGCCATCACGATGAACACGATCAGGAGGATGAGGATGCCCAGTGTGGTGAGGTCCTTGAACGAATCCTGCTGGTCCTCGTACGAACCGCTCACCTGGATGTCGGTGTCGCCCGACAGGTAACCCTCATCACGCAACTGCTCGATGTAGGCCTTGCCAGCCTTAACCACCGAACCGAGGTCCGACACGTCAGCATTCACGACGCACGACAGGGTGTTGACGCGCTGGCGGTCCTTGCGCTCGATGGTTGGCAAAGCTTCGCGCTCCACCACCTGTCCGACGTCACGTACACGCACGGCACCTGCTGCCGATGGCATCCAGATGTTCTCGATGGTCTTCACATCCTCGCGCACCTCAGGGGTGTAACGCACGATGATGTCGTACTCTTCGCCATCCTCACGGAAGTAGGAGGCGATGGTGCCGTTGAAGGCCGAACGCAGGTACATGCCAGCCGTCTGGGTATTCAGTCCATAGCGTGCCAGCTTGCTGCGGTCGAAATCCACCTGCACCTCTGGCTGTCGGTCGGGACGTGAGATGTTGACCTGGCTGACGCCCGGCAGCGACGACATGTAGTTATTCAGCAGCATCGTCAACGAATCGGTGTAGGCAAGGTCATAGCCGTAGATCTCGAAGTCGGCGGTTGTCTGTCCGCCCATGCCGCGCTGTCCGCCCTCGGTCACCATGATCTTGGCAAGCTCGGGGTACTTCTTCAGGTCCTGACGCATCTGGTTGCCCACATCGTACATCGAAATCTTCATGCCGCGCTGTGCCACCTTGTACATCGCAATGTTGAACGAGATGATATGCGTACCGTTCGACTGCATGGCGGCAAAGGTGTTGTCGGTGTCGGCCTGGCCTGTGGTGAAGTTGCAGGCCTTGAGTACCTTCTTGTCGGGTGTGCCCCAACGGCTCATCCATGTGTTGGCCAGCTCGTTGGCAATCTCCTCGGCGCGTGCCTGGCGTGTGCCGATGGGCAGCTGAAGGCGTACCGAAATACGGCCCGAGTCCTGCTGCGGGAAGAAGCCCGTACCGATCAGTCCGAAGACGGCAGGCAGCATCGAGAGGACGAAGAAGATAAGGATTGCAGCCACCATCGTCTTGCGGTGACGCACAGCCCAGTTGATGCGCTTGGCATACCAGTGGTCGAGCTTGTCGAGGAAGCCACGCACGATGAAGTGGTCATACCAGCGGCTGAACCAGCTCTCGCGCTTCTTCAGGCGAAGCATCTGCGAACACAGCATCGGGGTGAATGTCAGGGCCGAGGTGGTCGAAACCGTCATGATGATACACATCATCCAACCCAGCTCCTTGAAGAGCACGCCCGTCATGCCCGACACCATGGTCAATGGGAAGAACACGCCGATCATCGTCAGCGTCGAAGCGATAACCGAGATGGCCACCTCGTTCGTGCCGTGGATAGCCGCCTGCTTGGGCTCCGAACCGCGTTCGATGTGGTTGGTCACGTTTTCGAGCACCACAATCGCATCATCCACCACGTTACCGATGGCAATCGACAGACACGACAGCGAAATCATGTTGATCGACGAACCCACCACAGCCAAGTAGATGAACGAAGCCACCAGCGAGAGCGGGATGGTGATCACGATCACGACAACCGCACGCCAGCGTCCGAGGAAGAGGAAGCACACCAACGCCACGAAGAGCATGGCGAAGATGATGATTTCCTCCAGGGAACCGATGGTAGCGTAGATGTTCTCCGAAGTGTTCACAATAGTGCCCAGGGTAACATCCGAAGGCAATGTCTTCTGAATCTGCGGCAGCATGTCAAGCACCTTCTCCGAGATAGCCACCGAGTTGGCACCCGACTGCTTCTGCACGATGATCATCGCGCCCTGTTCGCCCGAATAGCCACGGGGGTCAGTGTCATTGGTGAAGAACGTGGTAACCTTCTGGGCACGCTCCTGCAGGCCGTCGTGCACGGTGGCCACGTCGCGCAGATACACCAGCTGGTTGCCCTTGTGCCCTACCACGAGGTCAAGCATCTCCTGCGGGTCGTCAAATTCACCCTCCACACGCAGCGTATAGGCATTGTTGCCCGTGTCGAACGAACCGCCCGGCACGTTCACGTTCTCCGCACTGATGATGCCCGCAATCGTGTTGATCGTCAGCCCATAGGCCTCCAGCTTGTTCGGGTCGCAATAGATATAGATCTTACGCTGGGCAGCGCCCGACACCGATACCGAACCCACACCGGCAATACGTGCCAGCGGGTTGGCCACCTGGTCGTCGAGGATCTTGTAGAGCGCAGGCGTACTCTCCCTCGCCTGGGCACTGAGCACCAGGATAGGGATCATGTCGGTCGAGAACTTGAAGATGATGGGCGTGCCCGCGCCGTCAGGCAGGGCCGAGCTCACCATGTCCAGCTTGTCGCGCACGTCGTTGGTCAACGCGTCGATGTCGTGGCCATACTCAAACTCCAGGGTGATCAGCGCATAGTTCTCCTGCGACTGCGAAGTCACATGCTTCAGGTAGTTCACCGAGTTGAGCGTGTTCTCAAGAGGTCGGGTGACGTTGTTCTCGATATCTTCAGCGCTGGCGCCCGGATAGGTCTCCATCACCATGATCATATTGGTATCGATATCCGGCATCAGGTCGATAGGCAATTTGCTCAGGGAGAAGAGACCAAAGATCGCAATGGCGATGTACACCAGCGAGGTCATAATCGGTCTTCTGACCGCTCCTTCATATAGTGTCATAACAATTAATTGTTAATTGTTAATTATCCAGGATATGAATACTACGTCCATCCGTAAGCAACGTCTGTCCGAAGACTACGACGGTGGCACCAGCCTCGACACCCGAATTCACCACATACTCGGCACCCTCACGACGGCCCAGATCCACAGGAGTGTGGGTCACGGTGCTGTCAGCATTCACCACATATACGAAACGCTCGCCCGAGCCCGTCTGCTTGCAGATGGCCTGGTCGGGCACCATCACGCTGTTTGTGGTGCCGAAGTTCAACGTCACGCGGGCAAACATACCTGGGCGCACACGCTGGTTGGGGTTGGCGATGGTCACCTCCACGGGGAACGTACGGGTGTTCGCATCCACCGTAGGATACACGATCGACACCTTGCCCGTGAAGGTCTCGCCCGGATAGGCATCGAGCGAAATGTCGCTGATGGGCATGCCCACCTTCACGTTCTTCACGTAGCTCTCGCTCACGTTCAGGATGAGCTTCACGGGGTTGACCTTCTGCACAACGAGCACAGGCTGCTGGCCGTTGTAGAGGTCGCCATTGTCATAGTTGCGTGCAGTCACCACGCCACTGATGGGGCTCACCAGGCGTGCGTTCTCGGCAAGGTTCTCATACGCACGGCGCTGCTGATCCACACGCGCCTTCTGGGCATCCCAGGCACTCTTCGAGATGCCGCCCACCTTGTAGAGCTCGTCGTAGCGGCTGAACTCCAACTCGGCATTGTCCAATTGAATCTTCGCCTGAGCCAGGCTGTTGTCATCGAGGATGACCAGTGTCTGTCCCCTGCTCACACGGTTACCCACCTCCACGTTGATACGGCGGATGCGCACGGGGCTCTGCGGGGCGATGTTGTTCACCACGTCAGCCTCCACGGTAGCCGAAAACTCCTGGATCTGATCCACGTCACGCGCCTGAACGGTCTGCACCTTCACATTCACAGCCTCAAGCTTCTCCTTTGTCCTGAAGGTAGTCTGTGTCTCTTTCGACTTCATGCAGGAAGTGGTGGCCAGCGCCAGCACTACCATCGAAGCCATCATTGCAAATTTCTTCATATTTTCTAGTTTTATTGTTTCTTAATCCGTGACCAGTTTGCCAAGTGTCTTCTCAAGCGAAGCGCGGTTGCTCAGGAAGTCGTAGATCGACTGCACATACTGCAGACGCGCCTGCAGCAAGTTCGACTCGCTGCTGTTACGTTCCAGCTGCGTGCCCGAGCCCACCTCGTAGCGTTTCTCCGAAATCATGAAGGCGCGCTCGGCGGCATAGACATTCTCCTTGTTGCTCACCACCTGCTCCGCAGCCGTCTCGATGCTGTTCAGGCTCGCAGCCACGCTCAGCTCCAGCTGGCGCAGGGCATTCTCGCGCTGCTGTTCCAGGTTCTCGATCGTCAGCTTGTTCTGCTTCGACTTCATGTACTTCTGCAGCCCATCGAAGATCGTCCACGAGAAGCTCAACGACAGCGTCGAACTACCGAAGTAGGTAGCCTTGAACGGGTTGAACTCCTGAGGCATCGCCGTATATCCGGCCGAAAGAGCCAGTGCCAGCGTAGGCAGGTAGCCCAGCTTGTTCAGCTTCTCGCTCATGCGGAGGATGCGGGTGTTGTAGTCCAACTGACGGATAGCCGAGTTGTCGCTCAGGTCGGTGTCAGCCTTCAGGTTCATGAGGTCGGCAAAGAGTCCCTCCTCATAGTCCTCCAGGCGGCCCATGAAGCGCAGAGGCTCATCCACATCCACGCCCATCAGCACCTTCAGCTGCATCTCAGCCAGCTTGATGCCGTTCTGGGCAGCCAGCAGGTTAGGTTTGATGCTCGCCAGTTGCACGTCGGCAGTCAGCTTGTCATATTCGCTCACCAGTCCCATCTCGAAGCTCTTCTTCGTGTCCTCCACATTGCGCTCCGCGGTTTTGTATCCAGCCTGCAGCGCCTCGTAGCTCTCGCGGGCCAGCAAAAGGCTGTAGTAGGCATTCTTCACCGAGGCTATGGTGTTGATCTTGCTCTCGCGAGCCTGCTCCACGGCCAGCTTCACCTGCTCCTCGTTCAGCGAAATGCTCTTCCACAGCTGTGGGGCAAACAGGGGCAGCGCGGCCGAAGCCGAAGCCGAGTAGTTATAAGGCTGACCCATACGCACGGTGATGGTCTGGCCACCCATGTTCATCACCATCGTAGCCACCTTCAGGTTCTTCGTGCCCGTGGCCGAAAGATCCACCTTCGGGAAGAGGCCCGAGATGGTCTCCTTCTTGGCATACTTCTGAATCTGGATAGTCCTGTCAGCCACCTGGATGTCCGGATTGTCCGAAAGGGCAATCTCAAGGATCTTGTCCAGGTCGAGCGCCACCGAGTCCTGCTGGGCTTGAGCCATCATCTGTCGCGGCATCATCAGTCCGGCAGCAAGCAGCGCACCAAGTACAAAAAACAGTTTCTTCATACTATACATTAATTAAAACATAAAATTCAACTCCGCAAAGATACACATTATATTATATATAAACAAATACAATTCACCAAAGCCCACGCAATACTCACTAAAATCGTCGCCAACCGCACGATTTAACGATTTATAACACTATTTTCGCCCATTTCTCTTGCAAATCTCATCACGAACAGCTATCTTTGCACACGACAAAAACCACAATTTGCTCCCACGATGCAACCCGAAAAGACAACCATCCGCAACCGTCTGCTGCTCTTCCTCAGCCAGCACAACTATGCCGTGCTGTGGCTGCTGGTCTATCTCACCATGGTCCTGCTGCTCGTGCGCACCTTCGGATGGGTGGAAGCCTTCCGCAACGCCTCCGCCACCATCCTCCCCATGATGCTCTGCTGCGCCATCATGCAGTACCTACTGCTGCCCAAGCTGCTCCATCGCAGCAAGACGCTCTTCTACATCTGCACCCTTCTGCTGCTCATCGTCCTCGTGCCCCTGTCGGCACGCTTCGACGCCTACATCCACGTGCACTTCGCCGACGCGGCCAACGCCCCCGCACCCCGTCCCGACGAAAGCCGGTGGGCCAGCACGCTCTACATCCTCCACTTCAAGTTCATCTTCCTCCTGCTCATCGTCGTCACCGCCACCACCATCAACTACCTCATCGACGAGCGCAGGCGGCAGGCAGCCATGTTCCACGAACAGCAGATGCAGGAGCAGCTCAAGTACCTGCGTGCACAGATCAACCCCCACTTCCTCTTCAATGCCCTCAACTGCATCTACGCCCTCACCATGATGCAGGACGAGAAAGCCCCCTCATCGGTGCTCAAGCTCTCCGAGATGCTGCGCTACGTCATCGACGATTGTCGCGCCGACTCCGTGCCCCTCACCAAGGAAGTGAAGTACATCCAGAACTACATCGACTTCCAGCGCATCCGCATGGAACGTGAGCCCGACCTCACCTTCGATGTGCAGATAGCCGACCCCAACTACACCATCCCGCCCATGCTTCTGCAGCCCATCATCGAGAACTGCTTCAAGCACAGCCGCCTCATCGACGACCCCAAGGCATGGGTTCACATCTCCATCCGGCAGAACGACTCCGGCCTGCTCTTCACCTCCGACAACTCCAAGCCCTCAGCCACCGCCTTCACCCGTCAGACCGCCATCGTAGGCCGCCAGGACGAGGAGCGCACCGGCATCGGCCTCATGAACGTCCAGCAGCGCCTCGCCGTCCTCTTCGGCAATAAGTGCTCCCTCAAGGTCATCGAGGACCCCACCCACTACAAAACCGTCCTCCACATCTAACCTCAAACCCCTCGAACTCTCAAACCCCTCACATGTACTCCGTCCTGATCGTTGACGACGAATTCCTAGCACGCAAGCTGCTGCAGGATTACGTCAAGAAGATTCCCGAGCTCGAACTCGCAGGCACAGCGCAGAACGCCTTCGAAGCCTACAGTTTCTGCAAGGAACACCATGTCGATATCCTCCTCCTCGACATCCACATGCCCGACCTCAACGGCATCGAGTTGGCGCGCACCCTCAAGGATGTGCCCGCAGTCATTTTCACCACAGCCTATAGCGAATATGCGCTCGAGAGCTACGAAGTCGCCGCCGTCGATTACCTCCTCAAGCCCATAGCCCTCCCCCGCTTCATGCAGGCCATCGAGAGAGCCATCGCCAAGCTCAAAGGCATGGAGACAGCAGCACCCTCCGACTCCTCAAACCCCTCAAACCTTTCGAACTCTTCGAACATTTCGAACTCTTCGAACATTTCGAACTCCTCAACCCCCTCAAACTCCTCAAACCCCTCAAACCCTTCAACCCCTTCTTTCCTCCTCGTCAAGGCCGATTACAAGCTCTACAAGATCAACTTCGACGACCTCATCTACATCGAGGGGCAGCACGAGTACGTATCGTTCTACACCAAGACCAAGCGCATCACCGCGCTCTACAGCCTCAAGTCGCTCGAAGAGCAGTTACCCCGCGACAAGTTCATCCGCGTGCACAAGAGCTACATTGTCTCCATCAACCATATCTCCGAGATAGAGCAGCTCTCCGTCACCGTAGCCGACAAGAAGATCCCCATCGGTGGCAGCTACCGCGAAAATCTCTTGGAGAGGTTGGGGTAAGAGGAATTCAGCTCTGCGGAAAAATCGCAGAGCTGATTGCTTTTATTCTTGCTGTGGTGCATCCTTTCCTAAAAGTTCACGATACTTAGCAATTGCCTCACTATTTCGTTCGAAATAAGCAAGGTTCAAAGCTCGTTGAAAGAGGCGTTTGTTGGGTTTCTTTGCCAGCTGTAATGCTTCATCCAGAAGCGCATGGGCAATCTGCGGGTCAAATTTTTCATCCTTATTAATCGGCTCATGGAATTTGCTAGGCATAGCTTTGAAAAGACGAGACATCACCCTTTCGGCAAGTGATGGAAGCCAGATTTCATTAACCTTAGTCGCTTTCCAATCTTCCTTCCGCAAATTCTCTGGACCCCACAAACTAAAGAATGCCGTGAAATTGAAGTCTGTTAAGTTCGAATAATACTTGACCACTTGGAATAGGACCAAAGAATGCAACAGGGATGGCTTTTCTATGTCGCTCAAATTAAGATATTGAGCCAACAGTTGACGCATCTCAAGCGATGAAACTGGATTTACTTTCGTCGCCGATTCCCAAGGCATAAGTTCTTCCGAGCTAGACGCTGTATTCATAGATGTTTCATCTAAAGTTTCCGATGCCGAACCATTGCAGCCTCCAAAAGTTTCATTATTAACATCGATAGAGGGACGTCCTTCTTTTAATCTATTATATATGGCCCATCCCATCCGAATAGCATTGTTCTTTGCCTTCTGGGCATCTGTTTCAATCACTTCATTCTGTACCTCATTTTTAAGCACACTCACATTCTTAATGCCCAAAAGTTGACGAGCAAGATTGCCATTCTCTGCCATATAACCTACTACGATATGTTCTGCAATGGCTATCATCAGTTGATTACGAGCAGCAGAAGTCTTTCCCGAAGCATCTTTAACCGTTTCATCGGTAATGGGCGAGACAATAACCATGTGTCCAGATTGCATAGCTGTCATTTCCTGCGGGGTCAGCCTTAATTCTTCAAGATTTTCGGGAATGGCATTAGCCAAAGCGAGAACAACGGGGATACCACGATCTATAAGCAAGCGACGAGCTAAACGCTCCTCCCCGGTAAGGTTGCCGCAGATGACACATGTATTGGCAAAATCAAGGCCATCAATCCATCGACGAATAGCATTAGACACGCTCTCTGGAACACGATGTGAGCAAAGAAATGCCGTCATTGGACTAAGCAGCATGGAAGCATCACCCAGATAACTCAAGGTCCGATTTTTGATGGTTATAGTATACATGACTTTCTTGTTATTTAATTAATAAACTATTATCGATTAAGAATATGAATAGGGATACTAATCCTCATCGGAATCATCTGCTACCATCGACAAGGGAGATTCTTCATCTTCATCCGCAAAATAGGATTTTATGGTAGTGGGTTGTATCTCCCCAGTAATAGTTCCTGTTAGGATTAAAGGAGAGTTGCTGTCAGAAGCGCTTCTCGACACTCGCTTGCGTTGCGACTGTATGAAACGCGACAACGCAGCTTCATCAATCTCCTTTTCTTTTAGAAATGGCTCAATCATATCCAAGCGATTAAGAGCCTTGAGCACCTGCACCAAGCTTAATAAAGAAGTGTTGTGCCCCGTTTCCATCTGACTGATCGAGAACATCGAGAGTCCACTCTTCTCGGCAAGCTCTTTCTGCTTGATGTTCTGCTCCAGCCGGATTTCCTTCATCCGAACTCCAATCTTCTTCAGAATATCGTTCTCATTCATTTCGTTCATGTTCATAGTTTTATACAGCTAAAAGATAATCATAATCGTCATCACAAACTACCGAAATAGCTGACTCAGAGTCATTCTTTGTCATTGGAACCTCTTCTTCGACCTCATTCATATCAAGCACCTCTACTTTGCGTTTCCAAAGCAGATGCTCGAAATATCCGTTCTTGCCAATGCAACCCAAGACAAATTGATCTCCGACCCAACGCATCCAGTAATTGCGCACAAGAATAGACCTCTTGGTAGGTGTTGACACCGAAACATTTTCGGTCGATGCCACCATGAGAAGACGGTGTTCTGTAAGTGCTTCGTCAAGCAGTTCCATTGTTTCCTGTTCTGTCATTCTCCACCCCAGATTCAATTCCTCAAGACATGAGGGTATGACTGTAGCCAAAGGGAGAATAACTGATATCTTTTTGCGGAGGAGAAGGCGAAGCATATAACGTTCGATACCTGTTGAATTGCCACAAACAACACAGTCCTTGTCTGGGTTGAGAGTCTTGATCCACTGGCGAATCGATTTGAAGATAGACTTCGGCACGTCGTATGGACAAAAGAAAACAGTTTTCTTCTCCTCAAGGAGGGCTTGTTCGCCAAAGTAGTTGAACAAAGCGTTTCGGGTTTCAGTCTTTTCCATAATAGAAATGATTAAAGGAATTATTATTGTTTTTCACCGCAAAAATACATTCTAAATTTAGATATTCCAAAAATTATCTGAATATTTTCTTCAAAAAAATAAATAACTATAATAAAAAAGCGCAATTTGCAATGTTTATATCACAAATTACGCCTTGTTATTATAGTTTTATCTAATATTAATTACTTTTCTTTACTTCTCTTCCAAATCATCAGCCACCAACCGAAGAAGATGCTGACGAAGAAAAGGATGGTATTGAGGGCGAAGATGCGGATGAAATCCCATAGTGGACGGAAATGCGAGACGCGCTCTTCCTTGGGAGGATAATACACACGGATAGGAACGGTGTCGAAGGGCACCCCATGCCAGGCAGCGAAGACCAGCAGCTCGAGCTCGGCTTCGTAGCGCGAAGTAATCAGATTGAGCCAATGCAGATGATGCAGGGGATAGAGGCGATAGCCGCTCTGCGTGTCGGGAAGATACTGCCACGTCTGAAATGCAAACCAGAAGTTGGCTAACCTTGTGGCAAAGATCGCTCCCCGTGTCTTGTTCTCATGTTCCAGCTCCCGTCGGCCTATGATGATGACCGGACGCACCCACTCCTTGGCTTTCTCCAGGAAGAGCGGCAAATCCTCGGGATAGTGCTGCCCGTCGCTGTCGATGGTGATTGCACAGTCGTAGCCGAGACGCTTGGCTTCGCGAAAACCCGTGACGAGCGCATGCCCCTTGCCTCGGTTCTCGGGATAACTGACCACATGCAGCGGATGGGGGTACGAGTCGAGCAGCTGCTGGGTGTGGTCGGTCGATCCGTCGTTCACCACCATGATGTCGGACGTGAAGGGCTGCAGGCGATCGAGAACCGTCTGGAGCGTCTTGGCGTTGTTGTAGGTCGGGATTAAGACGAGAATGCGCATGTGAGGCGGGCGAAGATGAGGGGACCGTCGGAGAGGGTGGCTTGCAGCTGGGCGGGATTGCCCTGAAGATGAACGTCAACATAGGGATGATGCTGGGGTTCGAGGAGGGCGAGGAACTTGAGGTTCGTGATCTGCCTGATCTGCAAGGCGGGGGCATGGAAATGGTCTTGCGCCAACTCCTGCACGAGCTGGATGATGCACGCGCCTGGTGTGATGGGGCGACCGGGGAAATGCGACCGATAGATGTCGCTATCGGGATGCAGCTGGATGCGATAGACCACCGTCGCACCTTCCTCGGGGGTCGATGCGGGTCGCTCGATGATGTCGTATAACGTGTGTCGAAGCTCCATGATTTATCGCGTGACGAGATAACAACCTGCCATGATGAGCAGCACGCCAATCCATGCCGTGAGGGATATGTGCTCGTCGAAGAGCCATAGGGCGGCTATCATGCCGAAGACGTAAGCCAGCGAGGACAGCGGATAGGCCTGGCTGAAGGGATAGTTGCGGAGGATATACATCCACAGGATGCCTGCCCCACAGAAACTGATGCCACACGCTAGCCACCACCAGTTGGTGAGCTGGCTGGCGAAGAAGCCCGTACTCCACTCGAACGCGCCTGCTGCTCGCAGCGCGAACTTGAGCAGGACTTGTCCTGCGGCAAGGAGAAGGGCTTGGATTATGGCGAGGGGGAGGAGCATTATAGGGTTTGAGGAGTTTGAGGGGTTGCTTCCTTCGGTGCGCGCGAGCGGAGCTCGGAGCGAGGGGTTTGAGGGGGTTGAGGGTTTGAGAGGTTTGAAAGCTCCGAAAAAGTGGTGAATTCGGCGAGGGGGTGACAATCGGGAGGGAGAGCGTCGGCAGTGACGAGAAGGTAGCTGCGGTTGTCGAAAGCGGGGATGCTGTCGTGGATGCCGACGAGGGCGCTGCGCACGCGGCCCGACTGCATCTGGAGCCATGCGTCAAGAAGGGCATGGGGCAGAGAGTCGGAAAGCTGCGAATGGGTGTTGTTGTAGCCGTGGTTGTGCGTCTGGATGGCGATGAGCGAACTCATCGTGTTGTGCGTGGATTGCATGAACAACGTGGGCTTGAGGAACGCTTCGCCCTGGCGCATCATGTCGTGGAAGAACGAGATGGCGGAGACGGCACTGCCCCACACCGTGGCTGTGATGATGGCTTCGGGAACAAGGTCGGGATATTGCCGCAAGGTCTCCAACGAACAGCACAGGGTGCGCTTGAGCAGCTTGTCGAAGCGTCGCGATTCGAGGGGCGCGAGATAGTCGCGGAAGTTGGGATCGACGTTGGGAGAAAGGAGGGTTTGAGCGAGAAGGTAAACCGTTCTCGTAGGGGTTTGAGGGGTTTGAGGGGTTGCTTCCTTCGGTGCGCGCGAGCGGAGCTCGGAGTGAGGAGTTTGAGGAGTTTGAGAGGGTTGAGAGGAGGCCGCCTGCGGCGGTGTTTGAGGCTCGGGATAGGATGAAAGGATGAGCGAGCTGTCGTTGCCTCCGAAGGCGAAGGAGTTGATGAGGACCCCCTCATTCCCCCTTAAAGGGGGAAGATTGAATTTTACATCGGCTACGACGGGGATGTCGAAGCCCCCTTCGATTCCCCCGGAAGGGGAAAGAGGGATGGGGGTTTGGAAGTTGAGGTTGATGGGGAGGAAGTGGTGATGGAGGGCGAGGAGACAGAAGGCGGCTTCGATGCTGCCGCTGGCTGAGGTGGTGTGTCCGGTGAAGCCCTTGGTGCTGCTGAAGGGGGGCAGCTTGTCGCCGAAGACGCGATGCAGGGCATTGAGCTCGCTGAGGTCGTTGTTGGGCGTGCCTGTGCCGTGACAATTGATGTAGGTGATGTCGGAGGGCTGCAAATGGGCATCGTCGAGGGCGCGGCGCATGGCCAGCACGGCTCCCTCGCCATCGGGCGAAGAGGCGGTCTGATGATAGGCGTCGCACGCATTGCCGAAGCCGCGCAACACGGCCAGGGGCTTCACGCCACGACGTAGCGCGGATGCCTCGCTCTCGATGACCAGATAAGCGGCTCCTTCGCCGAGGTTGATGCCGTTGCGCTGTGCATCGAACGGACGGCAGGGCTGCTGGTCGAGGATCATCAGCGTATTGAAGCCGTTGAGATGCAGACGCGACAAACCTTCGCTGCCTCCCGCCACGACGCGCTCGAAATGTCCCTGGCGCACCAGCTCGACGGCCATCCCGATGGCATTGGCTGCCGAGGAACAGGCGGTGGAGATGGTATCGACGAAGGCGAACTGCCCGAAGCCCCGCGCGATGTCGAGCGTGGAGGTGCCGCAGTCGTAGTTGTAGTGGACAATCTGCCCGTCGGGTGTCACCGAGGCCTCGATCTCGGTGCGGTCCATGCCGCCGACAGTCGTTCCCGAGATGAGGGCGGTGCGGGCATAGTCGTCGGACGTGGTGAGCCCTGCCTGCTGGAGCGCCTCACGCAGGGCGAGACGTCCGATGAGGGCGGTGCGGCTCTGTGGTGCCTCGGCGTCAGAGGGTACCCCTACTCGCTCCATGAGCTCGTCAAAACTGAGCTTGACCTCCCCTACCAGCATGTCGCGATGCACCGTCGCGAGGTACAGCACGGGGGCAATACCTGAACGATGTTCACGCAGCGAGGCGAGTGTCTGCTCTTTGCCGACACCTATGGCGCTCACTACGCCGTAACCGGAGACGACTATGGGGTTTGAGGGGTTCAAGAGTTCAAGAGGTTTGAGAGTTTGAGGGGTTCTTTTTATCTTGTGCGGTTGGCCTGGATGAATTCGGCCATGGTGCGGATGGACTTGAAGATCTCCTTGCCCTGGGCGGGCGACTGGAGCTTGATGCCGTATTCCTTCTCGAGGATCATGATGAGTTCGAGGGCGTCGATGGAGTCGAGCCCGAGGCCTTCGCCGAAGAGTGGGGCATCGGCGTCGATATCTGCGGGGGTCAGGTCTTCGAGGTTCAGGGCCTCGATCACTTGCTGTTTTAGAGTTTCAATTAGTTCGTTCATTTTTATAAAAGATGAAATATGGAAAGAGAAGCCTCGAAATGGTTCTCGTCGGGAGCGTCGAGCCAGCCGACGAGGGCGGAGGTCGTGGCGGGATCGGCGAAAGCCTGGGCCACGAGCTGGTGGATGAGCGCGTCGTCGCGGCGGGGAAGGGCGAAGTAGCACGTCTCGCCATGCAGCTGGTGACGAATGGCAATCTCGCCAGTGACGATGTTGGGCAACGTATAGACGAAGTCGGCAGGGCTGGGGAAGTAGTTGTCGCCCGGCTGGATGGTCTGCTCGAAGGCGCGGTCGGCTACCTGTGAGGCGGTGTGGCCAAAGAGCAGGACGGCACGATGATGGTCGAAGGCCTCGGTCGATGCCTCGCGCTGCATGAGCAGTTCGGCTGCCATGAACCCGAGACGACTGAGGATGTCCATCTTGTAGAACTTCGGATAGTCGCCGACATACTGCTTGTAGAGGGCGGTGAGGAGCGCCTTGCCCGTGGCTCCTGCGGTGGGCAAGGTCTCGCCGCAAAGTGTTGCGCCCTGTGGCGTGATCTGCACAGTGAGGGTGGGCTTCGGAAGTCTTGCCCCTACCCCACAGCACATTTGTCCCTTAATATCCCCAAGTAACCTGAACCCCATCGCCGCATTGCAGCCTCCGAAACCGCTCATCAGCTTGATGAACGAGGGCGGTTCGGCAGTGTCGGGCAAGGGTTGATGCTGGCCAACGACCGTGATGGGGCGGCTGGTGCCGAGGGTTTTGAACCCAAGTGTGCCAGGGATCCAGCCTTCGCGCAGGGCGTGCATCGTGAGGATGCTTTCGAGGATGCCTGCCGCGCCCATGGTGTGGCCGAAATAGCCCTTGAGCGCCGTGACGGGGACTGCGGACAACCCTGCACGATAGATGGCCTTCGACTCCATATCGTCATTGTAAAGCGTGGCCGTACCATGCGCCGAGAGGCAAACGGGACGGGCGACTTCGCGACAAGCGGCTTCGAGTGCAAGGAAACTGCCTTCGGCCGTGCGCGATGGACCGGAGATATGGAAGGCATCGTTGCGCATGAAGCCCGCGAGCACCTCCCACGTGCCGGATGTGACTTCGTCGGGGCTACACCTTTTAAATATAATAGTAGCCGCTGCTTCGCCCAGGTTGAGACCGTTGCGATCCTCGTCGAACGGACGGCATGGGGCGGGCGACATGGCCTTGAACGACTGGAAGCCCGAGACGATGAAGCGCGACTGCACATCGCAGCCCGCGACGATGGCAAAGTCATAGGCTCCCATGTCGAGCAGACGACGCGCCACGATGAGCGCCGAGAGGCCGCTGATGCAGGCATTGCTCACGGTGAAGGCGACAAGGCTTTCGACACGGGGCAAGGCGGGACGGATGCGCTCGACGATGCGCGAGGCCGACACGGCAAAGGGCACGCCCTCGGGACCGGTGGTCTGCCCCTTGGTGGAGCTGAGCACCAGCACCACGCGCCCCCGAACGTCGGTCGAGGCCAGGCAGCGCAGGATGGACGCGACGACCAGTGCCTCGAAGGTGGGACGTTCGCCCTGGCCATCGGCGAAGAGCGACGCCACAAACGGCTCGGGGATGTCCCACAGACGATGCTCCCGAAGACAGGTGCGGGAGTCGCGCACCGCCTGCAGGTTCTCGGATGTGGTGGCCCCGAGGGGGGAGAGTATGTTGTCGGCGATGACTGTTACCATACGTTCAGGCTTCGCTAAGGGCAATCTTCATCTCGCCTTCGGCAATGAGCTCGCCCTGACGCGTGCGGACAACGGCATGGACCAACGTGAGGCCGAAGGCTTCGCCCAGCACTTCGATGCGCGTGAGCAGCTCCTCTCCCACCGACGGATGACGCACGACGTCGAGGCGACGGATGGCTCCGATGTAGCCGATGACGATGGGGCGATGGAGGATGTACTTGTTGTAGTAGCCGATGCGGGCGGCGCACGTCTGGGCGATGTGTTCGACAATACCTGCCGTCTGAAGCACGTCGGACAGGAAGATGTTTTCGGGACGGATGAGCAGCTCGGACTCGGACGCGGCAGGGTCGTAGGACAACAGCCTATCGACCATCAGCATGGGCGGCCGCTGCGGGATGATGTCCCATACAGGGAGGTTCGAGGGGTTCAAGAGGTTCGAAGGGTTCGAGGGGTTCAAGAGGTTGCTCATTTTTGCCAGAAATCGAAGTAGTTGAACCACTGCTCGGGATAGCGGCGCACGATGGCTTCGAGGCTGTCGGCAAACTCCTGTGCGAGGAGCGCGGTGTGCTGCCGTTTGCTGGCAGGCTGTCCCTGAAGCGTGAGACCGAGGCGACGGACGAAGATGCGATACTGCGTCCAGCTCTCCTTCATGACGAAGATGGCCACGATGGGGGCTTCGCGCACCACTGCCAACTGGAACGGACCCATCGGGAACTGCGCCATGCGACCCATGAACCGACATTCGACCGACTTGGTGGAGCCGAAGATGCGGTCGCCCGGGATGGAGGCGATGTCGCCGTCGCGCACCACATTGTTGAGCAGGAAGATGTGGCTCATGTCGGGCTGCACAAACACCATCTGCACGCCATTGGGCGCAAAGACGCTCTCGCGGTTCTCCATGATGGTCTCCGACCCGTCGCGGAAGAGCAGGGCATAGAGGCGCTTGCGGGGCTGACGCAGCTCGTAGCCCGCCAGCTCGTAGTTGCCCGCATGGCTGAACACCTGCACGAAACCCGACTGGCCTTCGGCCAGCTCGTTGTAGGCTTCGAGCCCCTCGACGGCAAAGCGGAAACGGCGGCCTCCATAGACGGCAAAGCGGTCGATGATGACCTGGGCAAAGCGCAGATGGTTGAGACAAACGTAGCGGAACGCCTTGAACGGTCCGTAGCCGAAGGCCTCGCGGAAGAAATGATACTGCGAGAGGTAGCCCCGACGGTTGCCGATGATGTAGAACGGCACGACGAAGACGGCGGCAAAGACATAGATGACGCCAATGGGCACCACACCCAGCACCGCAACGAGTGCACGGTGCATCCACGGCAGGCCGTCGGTGGTGCCTTGCCACTGCGTCTTGGTGTTGCTGGCGTCGGTCATTGGTTCTCTTTGCAAATTTCGGTTCACTTACGGCAGACCACGATGGAGTGGCCCAAGCCAAGGTTGTCGTGGATAGTCTCGACCTGCAAGCCTGCGGCCTCGATGAACGACTGAAGGTCCTCGGTGCTGTACATCTTGCTGTTGCCATTGGCGATGTCGGCGAAATAGACGCTCGTCAGGGTGAGGCACAGGGCGGCGGTCTCGTACTTCTGGCGATCCCACAACGTCTCCATGATGCACAGACGGCTGTCGGCATCCATGATGCGGGCGGCACGGGTGAGGATGGACACGATCTGTGGGCCACTGAAGCAGTCGAGGAACTGCGACATCCAGATGACGTCGTAATGGCGGTCGGTGGGGAAGGCACTGTCGGCGTCGAGGAGGTTCATGCCATAGCCATGGATGCGTTCGGCTCCCGGCTTGCCCTTTGTTTGCGCACGCATCATCTCAAGCTGCTGGGGCAAATCGACGATGGTCACCTCGACATCGGGCGAATAGGCCACACACTGCAGCGCCCAACGTCCCGTGTTGCCTCCCACATCGAGCAGATAGCGCGGCCGCATCTGACCCAACACGAGCTGCAAGGCCTGCGGGAACGAGCCGTCGCTGTAGAAATGGTCGAAGCCGAACCAGCTGCGCTGCACCTCGGGGGGCAGTTGCGACAAGCCTTCGTAGATGGTGGGCCACGGACCAAAATGCTGCAAGCCTGCAGGACGGCCTTCGAGCAAAGATGCTTCGAGCTGGAAGAGCCCCTCGTAGTTGACATCGTGGTTGAAGTCGAGGTTGGCGCGTGTGGATGCGTCGGTAAGCAGGAAATAGCCGGTCTTCGACAGGGTGAAGCGCTCGGTGTCGGCATCGACAAGGATGGTGCCGATGGAGAGCGAGGCTTCGGTGAGCACGCGCACGGCATAGTCGGAAAGGCCGGTGGCCTGGACAAGCTCTTCGCGGGTGAGGCCGTCGATGTTGTCGCGCAACAGGTCGAGGATGCCGAACTTCACCATCAGCCGACTCACCTGGAACACCACGGGACCCCACGCGATGACCTGGGCGCGACGCTGGGCCTCGCGGGCAGATAGGTGCTCACGGGTGTAGGCTTGCTGGAGGGAAGGAGAGAGGTGCATGTTTGAGGGGTTTGAAGGGTTGCTTCCTTCGGTGCGCGCGAGCGGAGCTCGGAGCGAGGGGTTTGAAGGGTTCGAGAGGTTCGAGGGGTTTGAAAGCAAGAGGGGACCGCTCCTGACGTTGAGCGTCTGAAACGGTCCTTTAGAGGGAATCTGAATGTGGAATGCTTCGGGATCAGCGACGCAGTTTGCGCTGCTGCTCTTCGCGCTGCTTCTTCATCTGGCGCTCCTGCTCCTTCTGAATCTCCTGCAGGCGTGCCACCCAACCGGAGGTCTTCTTTCCTGCCTTGCTCTTTTTGGGGTTCTTGAGATTCTCCTTCATCTCGGCGAGGATCTTGTCCTCGTTCATCGACCAACGGATGCCGTAGGTGATGAGGATGCCGAAGAGGGTAGAGAGGAAGTAATAGTAAGACAGACCTGCCGAATAGTTGTTGAGGAAGAAGAGGAACATGAGCGGCATGAGGTACATCATCCACTTCATGCCAGGCATGCTCTGGTTCGTGGGAGTTTGCTTCTGCATGAGCCAGGTGTAGAAGATATTGACGGCGGTCATGAGTAAGCAGAAGAGCGAGAGGTGATTGCCGAAGATCGGGATGTTGGTGTCCCAGGTGAGGAACGCATCGTAGGTGGAGAGGTCGTCGGCCCAAAGGAAGGGCTCGTGACGCAGCTCGATGGATGTCGGGAAGAAATAGAAGAGTGCAATGAGCACGGGCCACTGGATGAGCATGGGCAGACAGCCACCTGCGGGACTCACACCCATCTTGTTGTAGAGCGCCATGAGCTCCTGCTGCTTCTGCATGGCATCCTCCTGATTGGGGTACTTCTCGTTGAGGGCCTGCACTTCGGGCATCTGGTTGGCGATGCGCATACGAGCCGTGGATTTGTACGACTTGTAGGTCATCGGCAAGGTGACGAGCTTGATGAAGAGCGTCATGAGCAGGATGATGATGCCGTAGGAGTGGATGAACTTGTCCATGAGGTGGAACAGGGGGATGATGACCCACGAGTTGATGTAATGGACAATGAATCGCCAACCGAGGTAGAACGAATCCTGCAGATCGAGGTCCTCGTTCTGCTTGCCGATGAACGAAGCTGCGAGGTCGTTCATGTCGCGAAGCTTATAGTAGTCCTTCGGGCCGATGTAGAAGCACATCGGGATGGTCTGCGTGGCGGCACGGGTATCGAGCTCGAACTCGAGGTTCTCGGCAGCATAACGCTTGATGATGCTGGGGTCCTCCTCCTTGACAGGTTCGCTGGTGAGACGGCCTGCAGTGAAGAGATCGTTGGTGATGAACATGGTGGAGAAGAACTGGTTCTGGAATGAGATCCAGCTCATGCGGCCATCGAGGGTTTCGTCGTCGCGCTTGCCGGAGTTGAGGTCGTCGGTCGATTGGCCTGAATACTTATAGTAGAGCTGCGAATAACGGCCTTCGAAGTCACGTCCGAGCTCGGTGCGGGGCAGCGACTGGTGCCAGTTCATGAGCACGGTGCGGTCGTTGAGCATATTCTCGATGTTGCGAGTGACAATGCTGTAGTTCACGAGGTAGCTGTCGGGCGCGGGCAGGGCATAGACGAAGCTGAGCTCGGAGCCGTCGGACGAGCGCAGACACATCGTCACCGACGTGTCGCTGACCTGGGTGGGCTCGAAGTAGAAGCGGTCGGTGTTGAACGACCCCTTGGGCGTATTCAGGGTGTAGTAGAGGTCGTTGTTCTCGGAAGTGAAAACCACGAGGGTGTCGCCCTGGTAGTCGTCGTACTTCTTCAGCACGGCTTCCTCGATCTGTCCGCCTTTGGTGGAAAGGGTGAGACGAAGGACGTCGTTCTCGAGCACGATCTTCTGTTCGGTACCCTGCACAGCCTCGGCAAGGGCTCCGTATGTCTGAAGCAGTTTTGCATTGTTCAAACTGTCGAGCAGCGCAATCTGCGCACTGTCGGTGGGCGTTGCCACATCTTCGGTAAGGGCATCGGCAGCAATGGACTCGGCGGCACTGGCTGCAGTTTTTTCAGCATTGACACGGGCTATCGAGTCGTTGTAGCGACGCTGAGCCTCAATCTGTTCAGGAGTAGGTTGACTGACATACATGTACCCGAACAGCAGGGCACACATCAAAAGAGTTCCAATTACGGTGTTCTTGTTCATATAATTCTTTTAAAAACGCGGGCAAAGATATATAAAAAAATTGTACGTGCCAAACAAAACACAAAAAAAACGGGAAAAATTTGGGTATTCGGAAATTTTGTCTTATCTTTGCGCCCGCTAAATTACATTTTAATAGGATAAATATGGACATCAAGAAGGCAGAATACGTGATCAGCAACACCGATTGGCGCAAGTGTCCCGACACCAGATTGCCGGAGTATGCCTTCATCGGCCGCTCGAATGTGGGCAAGTCGAGCCTCATCAACATGCTCACCCAGCACAAGGGTTTGGCAAAGACTTCGTCGAAGCCCGGCAAGACGCTGCTCATCAACCACTTCATTATCAACGACGAGTGGTACATCGTGGATCTGCCGGGTTATGGCTATGCCCGAATCGGCAAAACGGGCCTCGAAAAGCTCAACCGACTCATCAACGGTTACATCATGGGACGCAGCCAGCTCACCTGCCTCATGCTACTCATCGACAGCAGGCTTGAGCCGCAGAAAATCGATTTGGAATTCATGGAGATGCTTGCCGAAAACGGCATTCCTTTCGCCATCGTATTCACAAAAATCGACAAGCTGAGCCAGCGCGAATGGGCCAAGAACCTCAAGGCCTACAAGGAACGGCTGATGCAAGACTGGGAGGAACTACCCCCCATCTTTGCCACAAGCGCCGAGAAGGGAACGGGACGAGAGGAGGTGCTTGATTACATTGATGGAATCAATGCTTCAATTAACAGTTAACAATTAACAAATAACAATTATAGAAATATGGCTATGAACAATTGGTTTGAATGCAAGGTAAAATACGAGAAGACTCTTGAAACAGGCACACAGAAAAAGGTGACTGAGGCCTACCTCGTGGATGCCATGACCTTCACCGATGCCGAGGCACGCATCATCGAGGAAATGACCCCATTCATCAGCGGCGAGTTCGAAGTGACTGCCGTGAAGAAGGCACGCATCTCGGAGCTCTTCCAGGACCCCAACGGCGACAAGTGGTATCGCGCCAAGGTGATGTTCATCACCCTCGACGAGAAGTCCGGCCTCGAAAAGAAGTCGGCCAGCACCATGCTCGTACAGGCACGTTCGTTTGAGGAGGCTGTGAAGAACCTTTGCGACGGCATGAAGGGCACCATGAGCGACTGGGAGATCAACACCATCGCCGAAACCACCCTCATGGATGTCTATGGGCTCCAAGTGAAGGAAGATTAATCTAGAAAAACTAGAGAGTCTAGAGAATCTAGAAAAAGCCATGATCAAAGAAAACCTATCCAGCATCCGCGCCACCCTACCCCAAGGCGTGACACTGGTGGCCGTCAGCAAGTTCCACCCTGCCGAAGCCGTGCAGGAGGCCTATGACGCAGGACAGCGCATCTTTGGCGAGAGCCGCGAAAACGAGTTCAAAGCCAAGGCTGCCGCGCTGCCCCAGGATATCGAATGGCACTTCATCGGACACCTGCAGACCAATAAGGTGAAGTACATCGCCCCACTGGTGAGCCTGATACAGTCAATCGACTCGGAGCGACTGCTCGACGAGGTGGAACGCCAGGCCGTACGATTCTGCAAGGAGCGCGAGGCAAGGTTCGGAAATGCCTGCATCGATGTGCTGCTGCAACTCCATGTGGCCCGCGAGGAGACCAAGTCGGGCTTCTCTCCCGACGAACTCCTGCAGCTCCTCAACAGCGTGAACATCAAGGAACGCTGGCCCCATGTGCGTCTGCGCGGAGTGATGGGCATGGCGTCGTTTGTGGACGATGAGAACCTTTGGCGCACTGAATTCCGCACCATCAAGGCCTGCCAATGTGCCTTGCTCGATGGACCTTTGAAAGCCCAGGGCATCACGAAGGAGCAGTTCGACATCCTTTCGTTCGGCATGAGCGACGACTACAAGGTGGCCATCGAGGAAGGTTCGAACATGGTGCGCATCGGGACCTCGATCTTCGGACATCGAGAATATTGATTCATTATTTATATTATGACACTAAACGTACCAAATCTTGAGGCTTTGCCTCAGGCTGCACACGACTTCGTGGCTGCCATGGACGACCGCACCGTATTTGCCTTCCATGGCGAGATGGGCGCAGGAAAGACCACCTTCATCAAGGCGCTGTGCCTGGTGCTAGGTGTGGAGGACGAGGTGAACTCTCCCACTTTCGCCATCGTCAACGAATACCGTTCAGCCACCACTGCCGAGCTTATCTATCACTTCGATTGCTACCGACTGAAGAAAATCGAAGAGGCATTGGACCTTGGCTTCGAGGACTACATGGAGTCGTCGGCCCTTTGCTTCATCGAATGGCCCGAGATCGTGGACGAACTCCTCCCCGGCGACACCGTGCATGTGAGTATCACCGTGGGTGAGGACGGGAGCCGCACAATCACCTGGGAATAAGGTTTTTGACAACATCCCAATTCTTCTATGCTGATCTACAACACGACCTTCCACATCGATGGCGAGCAGCACGTCGCTGCGTTCCTGACCTATATGCGCGACGTCTATGTCCCTGCTGCCATTCGCAATGACTACCTTCGCAATCCGCGTTTCGTTAGACTGCTTACCGACGTGGGCGAAGGACTGTTCGGCTATGCCCTGATGTGCGAGGTCGAGGATGTGCAGACATTAAAGAAGTGGAAGCTCGAAACAGGGCACACCCTGGAATCGAACTTCCACCAGCGATTTGGCGAAAAGATTTTGATGTTTTCGACCTCGATGAAAGACGTGACCGAGAAAGTAGTTGTAGGTTAAGGTCTTTCCTTCGAAACCCAAGCTTTCTTGATACGAATATCCTTCAACGGGCGGTCCAGACTATCGGTCTTGGCCGCCTGTATCTGTCCTACCACATCGAGACCCTTGATGACCTCGCCAAACACCGTATATTCGTTGTCGAGATGCGGCGTGCCACCCTCTATCTCGTAAGCATCGATCACTTCCTGCGGGAAGGTGAAATGACGAGTTGAATCCTCACGCTCCAACACCTTCTCCTGCTCGGCCTGCATCTCGCGTGGGCCGAAGTATTTGCCCCAGACGATGTAGAACTCGTAGGGCGAACTCTTGCGTTCAAGGTTGATGTGGTCGCCTTGTCGGGCTGCAGCCAATGCGCCGCGACGATGGAACAACTGCGGGAAACGTATCTCGGCAGGGAGTCGATAGGGGTCGTCGCCACGTGCATTCTTGAACTCCTGGGCCGACACGTCGCGGCTCGTCGAGTCGCCGCATTGGATCATGAACGAGGCAATGATGCGATGGAAGAGCAAGCCGTCGTAGTAGCCGCGACGTACCTGTGCAAGGAAATTGTCGCGATGGATAGGCGTCTCGTTATAGAGCACCATCACGATCTTGCCCTGCGTGGTCTGCATGGTCACTTCGGCACGGTCTTCGTGGGCCTCATTCCTCTTTTCTGCCATGCTTGCCTGTATCGTTGCAAACAAGGCAAGCAATAGGATCATCTTCTTCATTTCTGACTTCTTATTCGTTCGCTTCGAAAAAACGCCGCAAAGTTAACGAATATTATCTATTTTTCCAAATTTTTGTGAATTTTAGTGCACACGATATGGCCGAATGTGCATTTTTGAGCGAACACAATGCCCAATACATGCCGTTTTGTGCAAAATTTGCCGTTTTTTGTTGGTCAGTTTCTGCAAAAGCTATACCTTTGCAGCGGTTTTCAGGTTATTTCGGTTCACAAAACCCATAACCCGAAACTCAAAAACCCAAAACTACTATATTAAATATGAAAAAGAAATTTATTTCGGCGTTGATCGCCTTGATTCCAAGCATCGCGCTTTTTGCAGGTGGTTTGACCACCAACACCAATCAGAATGCAGCCTACCTCCGTATGATGAGCCAAGAGGCCATCATCGACATCACTGGTCTTTACATGAATCCCGCAGGTGTTGCATTCCTCACCCCCGGTTACCATTTCAGCTTCAATATCCAGAACGCCAAGCAGGACCGCGATATCGAGACTACTTTCCCGCTGATGCAGTACAATCGCTTTTACTCCAATCCGACGCGCCAGTTCCACGGCGAGGCAAATGCCCCCGTCATCCCCAGCTTCCAGACCTCCTATAACTGGGAAAAGTGGAGCATCAATGCCAACTTCGCCATCGGTGGTGGCGGCGGCAAAGCTGAGTTCGACTCAGGTCTGGGCACCTTTGAGAGCATGTATGCCGCCAAGATCTACAGTGAAGTGCTCACCAGCCTCACTACTAATATCGCCCAAGCCCTTATCGCCCAAGGTCTGGATCAGGCCACAGCATTAAGCCGTGCACAGACGATGGCTCAGAGCGCATATCAGGGCTACAGCCTCAACTCCTACCTCAAGGGTCGTCAGTACCACTTCTGTCTCACCTTGGGAACCACCTACAAGGCCATGGACAATCTCTCCCTCTATCTCGGAGCACGTGCCATCTATGCCACCAACAACTACAATGGTTGGGTAGAGGACATCCACGCCGTCTATGTCAACCCCATGACTCAGCAACCCGTTGACCAGGTGGTGAACAGCGAGCTTTCTCTCAATGCCGACCAGACAGGTTGGGGCTTCACTCCCGTCCTCGGCGTCGATTGGCGCATCAACGAGCATTGGAACGTGGCTGCCAAGTACGAGTTCAAGACCCGTCTGCGTGTCGAGAACAAGTCAGAGATGAACGAGTTCACCAAGGAGATGGCTGCCACCAATGCTACCCTCGGCCAGTTCAAGGATGGCTCGACGATACCTACCGATGTGCCTTCGCTCCTCACCGCAGGTGTTGAATATCGTCCCATCGATGCCATTCGTCTGCGTGCTGGCTATCACTGGTATGGCGACAAGCAGGCCACCGTCTATGGCAACAAGCAGGACCTCATTGACGACGACACCTGGGAGTTCACTGCAGGTGCAGAGTGGGAAATCAACAAGTGGCTCACCATCAGTGGTGGTTACGTTCGTACACAGTACGGCCTGAGCGATGCCTACATGAACGACCTTTCGTTCGTCACCAGCTCCAACAACATGGGCCTCGGTGCTCGCGTCCGCCTCACTAGCAACCTCAACCTCGACCTCGGCTACATGAAGACCTTCTACGAGGATCGCACCGTTGAGACCCAGAACTACCTCTCCCCCGGCTTGACCAAGACCGACACCTATAGCCGCACCAACCGCGTGCTCGGCATCGGCATTAACTTCGAGTTCTAATCATTCGTCCCAAACTACTATAAGAACATACATTCACAGCAATGCCTTCCCCGTATGGAGAAGGCATTGTTAATTATTAGGGTTCACCCCCTTTTATTCGCCAAAAGTCTGACATAGCCTAAGCAGAGCACCCAAGCAATCACCACGCCCACGATATCGGCCACCCAATCAATCCAGTCACCTGAACGAAGACCATTGGTGCAATACTTTTGGCCCAATTCCACCAGGCCACCTAAGATCGAGGGGAGATAAAGAGCCCCGATGCGAAGTCGGCGCGGACGAAGCTCACCCACACGCAAGCCATGAGGAATGGGCGAGAAACGAAGCCCATGCAGACGCAAATGGTCGAGCCAGATGGCTCCCGCCTGTCCGAAATACATCACGATGTGTGTCCACTTGTCGATGAACGCCACATCACTCAGCGGTGTCTCAGGCACCGGCATGAAAGATAGTATCATCACAATGGCGAAGATGAACCACGTGAAGGGATAATGCTTCAAGTAATGGGACATAGAGTAGAGTTTGAGAGGTTCAAGGGGTTCAAGGGATTTGAAGGGTTCAAGAAGTTCGAGGGGGTTATGGGCATACAACCTTTCAAACTATTCGAACTACTCAAACCACTAATTTATCGTAATCTGCTTATCCTTATTCTCAAAAGGACTGGGATGCTTCTGGGAGAGTTGTCCGATGAAGCCATATCTGCGCCTCACAGGACGCCACTTATCTGTGGTTGAATGCAGGAAGAGCCAATCATAGACGCTCTTGAAATAGAAATAATGGGACAACATGCTGTGATTCTGTCCTGGCAACAGTCGATAAATGAGGCGTGTGGTATCACCCACAGCCCTCATCTGATCGACGATGCGTTGCGAAGCTTCCCACGGCACCGAATGGTCGTTGGTGCCATGAAGGATACAGAGGGGTACCTTCAGCAGGTTCTTGTGATTGGTCTTGGGTGTATCGCCACCACACAATGCCAAGGCTGCTGCGACACGATTGGGCGAATCGGCCACATAGTCGATCGTGCCAAAGCCTCCCATGCTCATACCGAGCACGTAGATGCGTGTCGAATCGATGGCATAACGTTCCAAAGCCCAATCCACCAACCTGTTGATTCTATCGGGTTGCCATCCTCCTGTCGGATGCTGGGGAGCAAGAACGTAGGCATCGAGATTCAGTCCTTTCGAAAGAGCATCGAGTGTGCCATAGCGGCGCACTTGCGACAAGTTGGTGCCACGAAGGCTTGCACCATGCAGAAATATCACCAATGGTTTGCGCACCATGGCTTCCAAAAGGTCGCCCTCCTCACCTCTGATGCTATCGATAACGATGGGAGGCACCACCGCACTATCGGGTGGAGCTATCACGGGAGGAACGTAGAACCAAAAGTTATAGGCATCTTTCACCGTGCCGCGATGCGCTATCATACGCTGTGCCGACAATGATCCAAACATCATCGATGTCACAAAAACGAATAGGGTCAGGCTACGCTTTCTCTCGGACGTGACCAAAGGGAACAACCAGCCTGACCATTCCAATATTTTATTCATTTAACTGGTTTATTTTCAAATTTAGCGGCGCAAATTTAGCGAAAAAATCCGATATAACCAAATTATTTCCAAGAAAATTTGGATAATTGGCTGATAATGGCTATCTTTGCGCACACAATAATCAATGGACTTGACAGAATCATGAGCAAAAAGATAATGCTGAGTTTCGACACCGAGGAGTATGATGTACCCCGCGAACATGGTGTAGAAATCACGATGAACGAATCGATGAAGGTGTCGGGATACGGCACAACAAGGATACTCGACTGCCTGAAGGAATGTGGAGTAAAGGCTACTTTCTTCTGCACCACGAACTTCGCCACCAATGCACCCGACATCATCCGACGTATCATCGACGAAGGTCATGAGGTGGCCTCGCATGGCTGCGATCACTTCCAGCCGAAGCCCGAGCACGTCATCCTTTCGAAGCAAATGCTCGAGGCCGATTTCGGCATACGGGTCAAAGGCTATCGTCAGCCCCGTATGTTTCCTGTCGATCTGCAGGAACTGAAGCGCCAGGGCTACGTCTATAATGCTTCACTCAATCCGGCCTTCATCCCGGGACGCTACATGCACCTCAACACCCCACGAACCTGCTTCATGGAGGAAGGGTTGCTGCAGATTCCCGCCTCGGTATCACCCTGGCTGCGCATCCCGATGTTCTGGCTTGCCCTCCACAACTTCCCGCTGTGGCTCTACAAGAAACTACTCCATCGCATCGTCGGACACGACGGCTACTTCAACACTTACTTCCATCCCTGGGAGTTCTATCCACTAGGCGAACATCCCGAATACAAAATGCCCTACATCATTCGTCACAATGCAGGGCAAGGTATGTACGAACGCCTCAAGTCAGTCATCCTCGACTGCAAATCTCGAGGCTACGAGTTTATCACTTATTGCGAATTTGCCAAAGAAAAGATCCGGCAGCAGAGTTAGAGATTGTCCTCCGAAAGGGAATCGTTTTGCGACGTCAAAAACGTATTGTCATTTATCTGCAGGAGGTCATCGAGGATTTGCATCTCGGCTTCCTTATCTCCTATCTTATTGTATCCTTGTGCCAACGTGAGGGCGATGTCGCTGAAGAATGATTCGTAGAGCGTGTCGCCCGCTTTTTTTGCCCCGTTGTAGATGGCCTGCAACCTTTGGGTAGTTGCTTCAAGATCAAGTCCCATTTCCACCTTGCCTCGAAGCAGGGCAAGTTCCTCCAACTTGTTATGCTGACCACGAACTACTTCCTTGGGCAGTTGCTTAACCTGCATCGGAGCTGCAGCAGGCTTGGGGGCAAATAGTCCGGATGCGAAATTGTTGATCCGGCCCGACTCCGTATTCCATACGTATCGTCCCACGAGGACCACACAGCAGAGAATGGCAGCTGCTGCCACCCATGGCATGATGCGGCGCACGAAGGGTTTCTTCTCCTTCATCATTTCCTTGGCCTTACCTTGTGCAATCTTTTCGATCGTCTTCCTGTCCACCATCTGCATAGCATCCACTATGCGCTGTTGGCGTTCCTCTCCCACTATGTGCATCTGCTTGATAAGACGAGCCATAGTAATAGCGCGTTCACGCAACTTGGGATCCTCCTTCATTTCTGCACGAAAAGCATCAGCATCGGCCTCAGACATCTGACCACGCAGGAACAGGGCGATGCGCTCGTCCATCTCGGCGTGTGGGCTGGTCTCATTCATTATGCCATTATTCTTCATTTTCGTGTAGAATTAATCATTGAACATTTCATTATATATCTGTTTCATCGCTGCCTCGAACTTCGTCATGCAGCGGCTCTTCATTACCTTTACGCTACTGGCAGTCTTGTAACCATAAAGGTCGGCAAGCTCCTGCATCGAGTATCTGTCGAAGTAAAAGCCCCAAAGCAGCTTGTTGCAGGGTTCAGGAAGGTTGCGCACCACTTCGCGTACAGCAGCCTCCTTGCGCTCCACCATTCTGGCATCCTCCTGGGAAAGCACCTCGTTGAGGAAGTCCTCGTTAAATTCGCTCACGTCACGTACGTCCTCATTGTCGAGTATCTTCTGCATCTGCCTAAATTGCTCCTTGAGCTTGTTCTGCACGATTCCATGGAAATATGCAGCCAGCGAGCGGGGCATCTCGGCAAGGTATCCCGAATGAAGCTGTTCGTACAGGGTGAGAAATGCATCCTGGAAAAGGTCCTCAGCATCATTGCGGTTCAAGCCCTTCGACATGAGCCAGCTAAGGGTATTGTCGCGCTGTTCACCCACGAAGTCATTCAGAACGGCGATGGTTGCGTTAGGTAATATAATGTTCTTTGCCATAAACTTGATTTTTCGGGCGCAAAGATACAGTTTTTTCCCAAACTATGCAAGGATAATCGCCATTTTTGATACCCGTTCATCACTATGTGTATGTTTTGGACGAAAAGTTAACTGTCTTCACACAAAAAACTCACAAAAAGAATACAACTCAAGTTTCGCATTTCTCAATTTACTTCGCCTATCGAAAACGGGTCCCATGAAACAACCGTCCCTTAGAATCCTTTAAAATCCCTTAGAATCCCTTAGAATCATCGACTTTCGTAAATGCGAAAGTCTAGTAATACAAAAAAAGAAGGCCCAGCACTCACTGCCAAGCCCTCTCCTACTGGTCTGAATTACTATAAATAACGTCTTGTCTTGATCTATAAAACTATTTCGTTTCCATCTTTATGTGACAAAAGAAACCGAAAGGTTAACAGAAAAAACATTTTTTTTTGAATTATCATTTATATCATATTATCATGCCTCATTTTGCTCACAAATTCCTCCGACTTTTGGCTGTGTGCAATCGGTTGGATGTAATAAATACATCAAATTATAGTTTTTTTTCAAAAAATTGACCATTCAATGTAAAAAATGTGTATCTTTGCAAGTCAAGATACGATAATCCATAAATACAAAACGACTATTCAGACGATGTTAGAGCAAATCATAGGAAACACCGAAGCATTTCTAAGTGCAGTGACACGATCGGAACGGAAGAAATACGGCCAATTTTTCACGTCGGAACTGTCTGCTATTTATATGGCTTCAATGTTTGAAATCAATCTTGAAACTGATTGCATCCGATTGCTTGATGCAGGAGCAGGATCAGGCATACTATCTGTAGCCTTGATAGAACGTATCCGAAATATGGGCTATAAAGGGGAGATCATACTCACATGCTTTGAGAATGACCACAAGATAATCCCTTTGCTGGCAGAGAACCTGAAAGCATTGGACAAGAAATATCGGGTCACCTGTCATTTGAGAACTGAGAACTATATCACATCTCAGCAGTTCAATCTTCAGCCAGTACTTGTTATGGATAGTGAAGCGTATGATTATATCATAGGTAACCCTCCGTACATGAAATTGGGCAAGGATGCCAAGGAGGTACAAGTGATGAGCGAAATCTGTCATGGGGCGCCCAACATGTATTTTCTATTTATGGCAATGGGCATCAACAGCTTGAACTGGGGAGGAGAATTGGTCTATATCGTACCGAGGTCGTGGACATCTGGTGCTTACTTTGAAGCCTTCCGCAGATATTTGTTCAGCAACTGTGTGATAGAACAGATTCACTTGTTTGAAAGCCGTGACAAGGTTTTCAACAGTGAGCCAATCCTGCAAGAAACGATGATTATTAAGGTGAAGAACACCAAGGCAAAGCCAAAGAAGATTCTCATTACATCATCATCCACATCTGATTTCGACAATATTTCGACTTATTATGCCGATTACGACAACGTGGTAGGCAAGGATGGTTACGTGTATCTTGTTACCGACGAAAAACAGGAGAATGTACTGAAACGAGTTAACAGACTCACAAATACCCTTCCTTCGTTAAATATGAAGATGTGTACGGGACTAATTGTAGATTTCAGGCTCAAGGAGGAACTACGAGACCAATACGAAGATGGAGCTTGTCCGTTGTTCTATTCCTCTCATATAAAGAATGGCACTGTGGTTTGGCCACAAGGAAGACCAGGCGAGTATATCCTGACAAGCAAAAGAACCCACCTGCAAAAGAATACAAACTACTTGTTCGTAAAAAGACTGACGTCAAAAGAAGAGCACCGCCGTCTTCAATGCGGCATTTACCTCAGCAAACACTTTCCTGGATATCGACACATCAGCACACAGAACAAGGTAAACTTTATTATGTGTGAGACTGAGGAGGTGGTTTATGGATTATATGCACTATTTACCTCCACCCTATATGATGAATATTATCGGTTGCTTAATGGCTCGACACAAGTGAATTCAACCGAAGTGAATTCGATTCCCGTCCCCTCCAAGGAAATAATCAGAAACATGGGAAGAGAACTTATGAAAACAGAAATAAATGAAACAAACTGCAATAAAATTACCGACAGATGGATAAAGTAGATGCCCTTAAAGAAATACTCAACAAAGTCGAGTTTCCCATACAGATGCAGTCAAACATCTGCATATACACAATTTTGGCACTGGCCAACATCAAGAAGGCAACTCCATGGAAGAATGCCACTAATGACTGGCTTCGCGTTCACGATATTATATCATTTGCAAATAAGAACTATTATGCCGGCTATGCTGAAAACTCACGTGAGACATTTCGCAAGCAAGCGCTACACAATTTCCGCAATGCCGCTATGGTGGAAGACAACGGAGTCGCGACCAACAGTCCCAACTACCGCTGGCGTATCACCGACGAATTTCTTAGTGTGTTGCGCAATATTGACAATGAAAACGATGCCCTCTTGACCTTTAAAGAGCAACACATCAGTCTAGTAGATCTTTACTCATCAAAGCGGAGCATCAAAAAAATGCCAGTAAAGATAAATGGTGCTGACTATTCGTTCGGCCCAGGGAAACACAACCAACTCCAGAAGGCAATAATCGAAGAGTTCGCACCCCGTTTTGCTCCAAATTCCGAATGTCTCTATGTAGGTGATACAACTGATAAGGATTTGGTCAAGGACGAAAGCAAACTGCAACAACTCGGATTTGATATTACGGTTCATGACAAAATGCCAGATATCGTTCTCTATAGAGAAGATAAGGAGTGGTTGTATTTCATTGAAGCAGTCACTTCTGTTGGGCCTATGGACGGAAAGCGACTCGTTGAGTTAAAAGCAATAACAAGCAATGTCTCCGCCGGAATTATTTTTATAACAGCTTTCCTTGATTTTAAGACCTTTAAGTCTTTCTCTGACAAACTAGCATGGGATACGGAAGTCTGGATTGCCAACATGCCCGACCACATGATACACTTGAACGGAGATAAATTTATAGGACCAAGATAATGTCAATTGTTTGCATCGCCATGTCTAGGCATCCTACCCAGCCTGAGAGAGGGCGAAGTATATCGTGCTGAAGCCAACGTCCGTGCCATTCTTTCGTGACACGGACGTTTCATCGCCAATGGTTATCGGAGAACATCGTTTTGCTCTCGCTGCTTCATCAACTCTATCGCCTCTTTCCCTGTCAGATGTTCTATGTCAAAGCGGATCATTAACATTCTGGAGAAACCATGCTCCAGTTCTTTCTGCAAGGCTTCCTCATCATTGGGGTTATACCTGTCGCCAAGCAGACGGGCTGTTTCCAGTTTCTCCTGCTCATCTTCGATGATATGAATGCGACCAAAAGCTATCACACTACGAAAAAAGGTGGTGTACTTCGCTGGCTGCACGTCATCCTTGTTGATGACGCAGAACGATGCCTTGTCACAGTTCCTGATGGCATCCACCTTATGGCCACTCAATGCGCTGTGGAAATATAGTTTGCCATCAGCATAGACATAGCTGATGGGAACGGCGTAGGGATAGCCGCCATCACCCAGCAGTGCCAATGTACCGGCAGTCGCCTTCTGCAATATCCCGATGCTCTCTGCTTCTGAAAGCTGCTGGCGCTTGCGCCTCATTTCCCTGAATTCCATATTATGATACAGTTTTAAGTCCGACAATTGACACAATGAGCGTCGTGATGAAAAACAATCGCCAGAACATAGCCGGTTCGTGGAAGATGAAGATACCTACAATCACCGTTCCCACAGCTCCTATTCCCGTCCATACCGGATAGGCTGTCCCTAAAGGAAGCGTCTGTGTGGCTTTGGCCAGAAGTCCCATACTGAGAATGGTGAAAGCCAGGAATCCACTCATCCATAGCCACCATTCAGCCCCAGTAACATACTTTGCACGACCAAGACAATAGGTGAAACCCGTCTCACATAGTCCTGCAACAATCAAGATAATCCAGTTCATTTGGTTACTGATTGCCTGTTTGAGGGCTGCAGAACTATTCCGGCGACTCCTTCTAAGGCGCTGCAAAGATACGAAAAATCTCCCAAATCGCATGGAATTGGGAGACATTTTTAAGATTATTTGTGAGATTTCTTACAATCCTTTTACCCAGGTCTCTAATTCCTGTTTGCTGACACGGTTCAGTAGCTTGCCTTCCTTCCAGTTCACATCAGGATAAGCGGTTTTCAAGTCTTCGCATGCCTTCCTGATGCTGCTGCCGCCGTTTGTTACTCTGCGAGCAGGCATTGAGACATATCGTCAACAGTGCCGCCATCACTAATACTATTCTCTTCATATCACTTCAGTTTGTCATATACTTCATCGCTCACTGGCTCAAGCCATTCATTGCTCGAACCTTCCTGCACATCCTTATGATAGGTCAGATGCTGGAACCAGGAATCCTTGGCGGCTCCGTGCCAGTGCTTCACCTCAGCGGGAATGGCGATGACGGTGCCGGGAGTCATCTCAATGGCTTCCTTGCCCCATTCCTGATACCAACCGCGACCGCTGACGCAGATGAGCACCTGCACCGACTTGTGGTGGATGTGCCAGTTGTTGCGGCAGCGAGGCTCGAAGGTGACGTTATGCACGCCGCCACCCACGTCGGCCAGATAGCTGTTGCCGACGAAATACTGTGCATAGGCGGTATTGGGATTGCCCTTAGGCCATTTGCTGCGAAGGGTATAGCCCTCGCTGTCGAGCCAGGCACAGAGTTCATCGACGAGTTCCTGCGAATTACCCATGTTCACGGCTCCGCGTTTATGGGCAGCCAACTGCGGAGCAACACCTTCGAGACCACTCAATGCTGCTACCGTCACTATCTCGCGGTCGGCATGTGAGAGTTGGTCTCCAGCGAAGATGTCACCGAAGAGGTGCGACTTCAAATAATAGTCATCTTGCGGACAGAAGTCATAATCGAAAGCACGGCCCGATAGCTGCGTCTGGTTCTTCTTGCCCAGTTCGTAGGCTTTCTGTGCATCGTCCCATTCGGCAGGGCGTGTCCACGGTTTGCCCTCGTGCCATGTCGATTTCTTGTCCTCCAATACCTTGCCCAGCACTCCCAGCGCATTCAGCGAACGCGGGAATCCCGTATAGGCATAGAGCTGCGAGAAAGCCTCCTTCAGCTCATTGATGGTTACACCATTGTCGAGTGCCGAGTGTACGGCAGGCTCCAATCGCTCCAAGTCACCCTGTGCCATCAGGCAGGCACACGCTGCCAATCCCTTTTGACGCTCTGTCAGCGTCTGACCGTTTATTGTCATCATAGTCAATGCTGATATTATAAATACAAACAATCTCTTCATTTTTTCAGCCTAATTTCTATACTCTGTTGGTGTCATGCCAACCTGTTGCTTGAACAGGCGGGTGAAGTGTTGTGGATACTGGAAACCGAGTTTATAGGCCACCTAGTTGATGGTCAGCTCGCGGTCCATGACGTACTGCTTCGAAAGGTCGATGACCTTGTTCTGGATATAGCGCTGAG